>JAUNTQ010000010.1 GCA_030538605.1 Pseudomonadota bacterium | reverse complement strand
GGCCGAACTCTTTCATCAAGGCGCGTTCCTTGGCCTTGCTGATCTTCATGCGCAGGGGCTTGGCCTTTTCCACCACGCCCGGCTCGGGGGTGGCGGGGGCTTCGGGCTCGCCTTGCAGGTCGTCCTCGATGTCGGACAGGTCGGTGTCGTCGTCTTCCTTGGCCTTGCCTGCACGCGCGCCGCGCTTGGCCGGTGCCGACTTTTCAGCGGCAGCCGCACCTTTGGCCGGACGGCCTGCGGCCTTCTTGGCGGCGGGCTTGGCAGCGGTTTTGGGGGCGACGGGCTTGGCCTCAAGCGCGTCGGCTTCGGCGGTTTTGGCGGCCTTCTTGGCGGCGGGGGCCTTGGCGACTTTGGCCGCGGGCTTGCTGGATTTGGCGCTGGTGGGCATGGACAACCTCAATGAACAAACACGCCGGGCAGCGCGCGCGAACGCGGGCTGCTGACCCCAAGGCGTGAGACAAAAAAATAAAAAAGGCGAACCTGAAAACCGCTTGCTTGCGCGCGGGCGATGAGCCGAAAAAAAAGCCCGGCCGCAGGCAGGCTCGTGTCGCGCCACACCTCAAATGTCGGATGGACGTGCCGTCATCGGCGTTCGTGGCAAGGCGCTGATCGCCGCCAATGCTGTCGGCATTGGCAAGAGCAGCAACGCCGCCACGGGCGGCGAGGGCGGTGCGGACACCGACATTTGAGGTGTGACGCGACACTAGGCATCAGGGGCAAGATGGGAGGGCGATCATTTGGTGTGCAGCCCTTGCGGTATGTTGGCCGCCCCTGTGTGGGGCATCGCGCTTGACGCTGGCGCGCTGGCCGGGCCGGAGGTGCTGCTGTCGCTCTTGCCGGTGACAAGCCTTCAATTATAGCAATGTTGCGCCATTTCAAGGGGGTGTGAGCCCTCCGGCGGCAGGGTCGATTGCGCTTCGATGGCGGGCGAAAGCAGGTCAAGGGCTTCCCACAGGCTTTGAATCAGTGCGTTGCTCCAGTCTTTTGGCTCGACGATGCGCACGTGGGGTAGCCACCAGCGCACGAGGAGGAGCACTTGCAGGATGTGGTTGACGCGGGCGTGGACGGTGAGGCTGCCGTCGGCTTGCGGGTCGTTGCGTTGCTGGGGCAGCAGGTCGCGGCGGGTGAAGTAGTGGGCGATCTTGGGCGCGACGCTCAGGATGACGTCGGTGGGGGTGGTGTTGAGCCACACGTCTTGCTGGCGGCTGCCGAGGTTGGCTTGGGCGGGGTCGGGGGTGAAGGTGGTGGCGCTCACGTCCAGCTGCTGGATGCGGCCGAGGGCGAAGTTCTTGAGGGTGTGGGTGGCGACTTCTGCGGCGCTGAGGTACCACACGCCGCTGCGCTCGACGAGTTTGTAGGGGTGGACGTGGCGCGGCTTGTGGCTGTAGGTGAAGCGGCATTCGTGCCGGCTTCGATGGCCGCTTGCAGTTGCTTGAAGGGCTGGGTGTGGGTGCTGAGGTCTTCGCGCGAGACGGGCAGCACTTGCAGGCCGTTGCGGGCGGGGCCGGCTTCGAGTTGTTCGAGCAGGTAGGGTAGGCTGCGGTCGGGCAGCAGGTTCTGGGTGCCGGCGAGTTGGGCGTAGTCGTTGAGTTTGCGGGTGGGGATGGTGCCGCGCGCGGTGTGGGTGAGCTGCCATTGGCCGCCCGCCCCACGCTCGATGATGCCGACCAGGCGTTCGCCCAGGTCGCGCTCGATGGTGCGCACGTCGACGTTGAAGTTTTCGGCCAACTGGTGCTTGTCGAGCAGGTCGCCCTGGTGCAGCTGGGCCAGGATGTGGGCCAGGCGCGAGGCGAGTTTTTCGCTCTTGGCGCTGGCGCGTGACGGTGGGGAGGGGGTGCTTTTCATGCCGGGTAAGAGGTGTGTTGACTGTGTGCTGTGTGTGGCCTGGATGAAAGTCTAGGAAGCGGCTGCGACAGGTTGTGTCGGTCGGTGATGCCTCGTTTTTGGGGCGTTTTTCAATGCGTTGACAGGTGTTGGGATGAATGCCGATGTGTGCTGGATGTGTGTCAGAAAGTTTAGAAAACGCCTGCGACAGGTTGCGTCGATCAGCGGTAGCATGCTCTGGCGGTCTGTGACTTAAGTGGTGGATGTTTCAAAAAGTGTTTGACCTCATTTTGCCGTATATATGCGGCTTGTTCGACAAGAGCTGTCGCACGCTCGTGTGATGGCGGATGTGGTCGATCAGGCGCTGGGGCAGGCGCTGCGCAAGCTGCGGACGGAGCGGGGCTGGAGTCAGTCCGATCTGGCGCTGCGCGCGGAGATGGATCGCAACTATCTGTCGTTGATCGAGCTGGGGCGCAATAGCCCCAGCGTGCGCATGCTGCTGCGGCTGTGCCAGGCGCTGGACGTGCGCGCGGGCGAGGTGCTGGACGACATGGAGCGCCGCCGCGCGGTGCTGGAGACGGCGGCGGATGCCGGAGGGGATTGAGCGCGTTGAGTTGGTCAGTGGTTTTAAAAAGTGAGCTGCTTGCGCTGGATATACAGAGATTTCAGGTTTGTTTTGTTCTGAAACCGCTGTGTAACCAGCGCAAGCAGATCACTTTTTTGATACTTGCCCGTGCGGGCTGGCCTGGGGTGGGCGGTTGACGCCATGTCCACTGCCGGACGACAAGGGTGGCGTCATTGCCGCGCAGGCGCATAGGCGGTAACCAAACAAGCATGTGGCCTCATTCAACCCCCGTCATTCCCGCGAAGGCGGGAATCCAGGTGCTTTGAAACTGCGCAGCGGCCCGCACACAGGCCGTCTGGATTCCCGCCTGTGCGGGAATGACGAGGGGAATGGGTGGCCGTGCTTCTGCTGAGTTGGCGCCTATGCGCGCAGGCGGCAATCCTGGGGCCTTCAAACAGCACGGTAGTCTGCACAGGCCACCTGGATTCCCGCCTTCGCGGGAATGACGGGGGAGTGTTGGAGCCCCGTTTCCGTTGAGTCAGCGCCTATGCGCGCAGACGGGAATTCATGGGCTGCTTGAAGCGGCGCTGGCGCTTGTACAGGCCGACTGGATGGGGATGGCCGCTTGCGCGGCAATGACGCGATTGACGGCTTGGTCTGAAGTTGGCATTAGCCGTTTTGCGCGGGTGAGGGCGCGGGGGCCAGCAAGCCATGCAGCCGCGTGCTGCTGGTGGTGTATTGAAAGGGCAGTTCGCGCTCGGGGGCGACGAGGCGTTGGGCGGCGTAGGCGGCGAGGGTGGCTTCGTGAAAGCCGCAGAGGATGAGCTTGCGTTTGCCGGGGTAGGTGTTGATGTCGCCCACGGCGAAGATGCCGGGTTCGTTGGTCTGGAATTTTTCGGTGTCGACGACGAGCTGCTTGCGCTCCAGCGCCAGGTGCCAGTCGGCGATGGGGCCTAATTTTGGGCTCATGCCGTGAAAGACGAGCAGGGTGTCGAGCGGCAGGGGGGCGGTGGCGCCGTCTGCGTCCATGACGGTGATGGCGGTGAGGCGGCCGGCTTGCTGCTCGAAGCCGTCGACCTGGCCGACGATGAAGTGCAGGTGCCCGGTATCGCACAGCGCACGCAGGCGGGCGATGGTGGCGGGGGCGGCCTGAAAGCCGTCGCGGCGGTGCAGCAGGGTGACGCTGGCGGGGGCGTGGTCAGTCAGCGTAGCGAAGTGAATGGCCCAGTCGAGCGCCGAGTCGCCGCCGCCGACGATGACCAGGCGCTGGCCGGCCAGGCGGGTGGCGTCGGGCACGCTGTAGAAAAGCTGGCGGTCTTCGAAGGCGTCGATGCCGTCCACTTTCAGGCGGCGGGGCACGAAGGCGCCCACGCCGGCGGCGATGAAGACGGTTTTGGCCAGCAGGCGCAGGCCCTTGTGGGTTTCGATCAGAAAGCGGCCATCGGCCTGTTTTTGCAAGGTGCTGACCTGGTGGCCCAGGTGAAAGTGCGGCTTGAAAGGGGCGATTTGCTGCATCAGCGCGTCGGTGAGCTGCTGGCCGCTGCACACGGGGATGGCGGGGATGTCGTAGATGGGTTTGTCCGGGTACAGCTCGGCGGGCTGGCCGCCGGGGTGGGGCAGGGCGTCGATGACGTGGGCGGCGACTTCGAGCAGGCCCAGCTCGAACACGGCGAACAGGCCGACCGGGCCAGCGCCGATGATGGCGGCGTCGATCTCTTGAATGGGCTGGCTGTTGGGGGGCATGGCGTGCTACAAAAATAAAAAGCGGCCTGGCGCAGGTGTGATCTGCGCCAGGCCGCTTTTCTTGATGGTGAAGCTGAAGGGGTCAGCGCTTGAGTTCGGGCAGCTTGTCGGTGCGGTCTTTCCACTCGTCGGCGATGGGCAGGGGGTCTTTGCGTTTGGTCAGGGTCTTGTAGTGGGGCGAGCGCGCCAGCTCGGCGTTGATTTCGGTCATGTGCAGCTGGTCTTTGGGCAGGTCTTCTTCGGCGTAGATGGCGTTGACCGGGCACTCGGGGATGCAGACGGCGCAGTCGATGCATTCATCGGGGTCGATGGTGAGGAAGTTGGGGCCTTCCTTGAAGCAGTCGACGGGGCAGACGTCCACGCAATCGGTGTATTTGCAGTTGATGCAGGCTTCGGTGACGACGTGGGTCATGGTGATGGGGCGGGGGTAAAGGCGCCGCGACAGGCCCCGCAGCGCGAAAGGGGGAAAAAACCGCTCATTTTAGCCGCGCGGCAGGTGGAGGCAGGGGCTTTCGGGGGGTGGCCGCGCGGGGGGAGGGGTTGCTGTGCAGCGCGGCTCAGGAGGCCGGGCGCAGTTCGTCGAACCAGTCGAGGGCTTGCAGCAGTTTTTTCTCCAGCTCCAGCACGCCCATGAGCGTGGCGCCCACGCCGATGACGAACAGCAGGTCGATCAGGCCCACGGGCCGGGTGTCGAAAAGCGCCTGCATCCACGGTGTGTAGGTGAAGAGCAGTTGCAGCGCCACCACGGCCAGCACGGCGTAGAACACGGCGGGCGTGCCGCGCAGGCCGCGCAGGCTGAAGGAGCTGGCGTGCATGTAGCGCACGCTGAAGAGGTAGCCGATCTCCAGCGCGCAGAAGGCGTTCACCACCAGGGTGCGCGAGGCTTCGAGCGCCAGGCCGCGCCAGTTGGCCCAGCCCACGGTGGCGAACACGGCCAGCGTGAACAGCACCGAGACAAAGCCCACGCGCCACAGCATGAAGGGCGACAGCAGCGGCGCGCCTGCGGGCCGGGGCGGGCGGCGCATGACGCCTTCTTCGGGCGGCTCGAAGGCCAGCACCAGGCCCAGGGTGATGGTGAGCGTCATGTTGATCCACAGGATTTGCGCCGCCGTCATGGGCAGGGTCAGGCCCAGAACGAGCGCGGCGATGACAGCCAGCGCCTCGCCGCCGTTGGTGGGCAGCGTCCAGGCGATGACTTTGCGGATGTTGTCGTACACCACGCGGCCTTCGCCCACGGCGGCCACGATGGAGGCGAAGTTGTCGTCGGCCAGCACCACTTGCGATGCTTCCTTGGCCGCTTCGGTGCCTTTGTGGCCCATGGCGATGCCTACGTCGGCTTGCTTGAGCGAGGGTGCGTCGTTGACGCCGTCGCCGGTCATGGCCACGACTGCGCCTGTGGATTGCAGCGCGCGCACCACGCGCAGCTTGTGTTCGGGGCTGGTGCGGGCAAACACCTGGGTGCGCTGGGCGAGTGCGGGCAGGGCGGCATCGTCTGCCGCGTCAACGTCTGCGCCGGTGGCGACCGCAGGCTGCCGCGCCAGGCCCAACTGCGTGGCAATGGCGGCGGCGGTGGCGGCGTGGTCACCGGTGATCATCTTCACCTGCACGCCTGCGCTGCGACAGTCGGCCACGGCGGCGATGGCCTCGGGCCGGGGCGGGTCGATGAAGCCGATCAGGCCGGCCAGCGTCATGTCTTGCAGGTCTTGCGGGCGAATGCTGCCGGGCAGCTCGGCCAGCCGCTTGAAGGCGAAGCCCAGCACGCGCTCGCCGCCGGCGGCGATGGTGTCGATGGCGCGGGTGAAGGCGTCGGCATCAAGCGCGACGGCGCTGGTGCCATCGGCGGCCAGCGCGCTTGAGCACATGGCGATGATCTGCTCGGGCGCGCCCTTTACCGCCATCAGCGCGTCGCCGTCTGCCGTGCGGTGCAGCGTGGCCATGTAGCGGTGCGCGGCGTCGAAGGGGATGGCGTCCACGCGCGGATGGGCGGCGTTTTCGGCGTGGGGCGCCAGGTCGGCCTTGATGGCCAGGGCGATCAGCGCGCCTTCCATCGGGTCGCCGTGCACCTGCCACAGCGCGGCGCCATCGGGCGAGGCGTCGGTGCCTTCGGCCAGGGCGGCGTCGTTGCACAGCAGGCCGATGCGGGCGAGCATCTTCACGTCGCCTGCGGGCGGCTGGCCGCTGTCGGTGCTGATCTGGCCCACGGGCGCATAGCCCGCGCCGCTGGCGCTGGCCTGCGATTGCGCGGTGAGCAACTGGCGGCAGGTCATCTCGTTGCGCGTGAGCGTGCCGGTCTTGTCGGAGCAGATGACGCTGGTGGCGCCCAGGGTTTCGACGGCGGGCAGCTGGCGCACGATGGCGTGGCGCGCGGCCATGCGCTGCACGCCAATGGCCAGGGTGATGGTGATGACGGCGGGCAGCCCCTCGGGCACCAGGCCCACGGCCAGGGCGACGGTGACCATGAGCGCTTCCAGCCAGTCGTAGCCGCGCACCAGCGTGGCAAAGCCGAACAGCAGCACGGCCAGGCCGATGGCGAAGAAGGTGAATTGGCGGCCAAACTGGTTGATCTGGCGCAGCAGTGGCGTGGTGAGCGCCTCAATGCTGCCGAGCATGGTGCTGATCTTGCCGATCTCGGTGCGCGCGCCGGTGGCGGTGACCATGCCCACGCCTTGGCCCGCAGCCACCAGCGTGCCCGAATAGGCCATGCCGCTGCGGTCGCCCAGCGGGGCGTCGGCGGCCGCGGCGGCGGTGGTTTTTTCGGCCACCACGGATTCGCCGGTGAGGATGGCCTCGTCCACGCGCAGCGCGCGTGCGTGCAGCAGGCGCACGTCGGCGGGCACGCGGTCACCCGCCTCGATGAGCACCACGTCGCCGGGCACCAGGTTGGCCACGTCCACCGTGTGTTGCGCGCCGCCGCGCCGCACGCGGGCGTGGGGCGAGAGCATGTCCTTCAGTGCATCCATCGCCGCTTCGGCCTTGCCCTCTTGCAGCACGCCGACGATGGCGTTGACCAGCACCACGGCGATGATGACGCCCGCATCCACCCAGTGGCCGACGACGATGGCCACCGCCGCTGCCGCCAGCAGAAAGCCGATGAGCGCGTTGGCGAACTGGGCGAAAAAGCGCTGCGCCAGCGTGCGTCTGGGCGGCGCGGGCAGGGCGTTGGGGCCGTAGCGCGACAGGCGCGCCGCGACCTCGGCGGCGGCAAGGCCCGTGTCGGCGTCGGTTTGCCAGTGCGCGAGCGCCTCGGCGGTGGTCAGCGCGTGGGCGTGGGTGGCAGGGGTGGCGGGCGATGGCTTGTCGGGCATGGCGGCGGGTGTTTACGTGATGGGCAGGGTGTCAAGGCGATTCTTGAACAGGCTGACCCGCCTGGCGCGCCACGGGTTCTGCCAAGACGGCGCGATCGTGGCAAGGCTTGATCCGCGTCAAGCTTGGTGGGGACGGTGGTGTCTGGAACAGCCGAACGCAAAGGACGCAAAGGAAGATATAAAAAGTGAGCTGCTTGCGCATGATATATATTTATTTCATATATAAAAGCATATGAAATCCTTTTATAACCTACGCAAGCAGCTCACTTTATTTTAAATTTCAAGTCGCCGCTACTATGACACGCATGCGCACCATGAGCATTTTCCTGCCCGTGCCCGCGAAGGACTTCGTGGATGCACAACTGTCTGAACGAGGCTGCGGCAGCAGCAGCGAATACATGCGCCAACTCCTCTCAAAGGAGCAGCACCGTCAGCAACTGCGCGCTGCGCTGCTGGCAGGCGGTGCAACACTCGTGGTGGGCGAAGCCGATGCCGCGTACTTCGACGCGTTGCGCGCCCGCGTCAAGAGGCGGTGAGTTGCCCGGCCAGCGAGGGCCAGCCGCAGGCTTGTAGGCTGGGTAGAGCGAAGCGAAACCCAGCTTGTTTTTCAATCCGGTCTGTTTGCTGGGTTTCGCTTTGCTCTACCCAGCCTGCGAAGCAGAGTACCGCCAAGATGTGCGCGTGCAAGCGCCTACGACAGCGTGGCCTTGACCGACTCGCCAACAGATGCGGTGGCACCCGGCAGCGCCTCGTGCCGCAGCGCCGGGAACAGGATCACGTCGCGGATGCTGGCCGAGTCGGTCAGCAGCATCATGAAGCGGTCGATGCCCACACCGCAGCCGCCGGTGGGGGGCATGCCGTATTCGAGGGCGCGCACGTAGTCGGCGTCGTAGAACATGGCTTCGTCGTCGCCCGAATCCTTGGCCGTGGCCTGGGCGGCAAAGCGCGCGGCCTGGTCTTCGGCGTCGTTCAGCTCGCTGAAGCCGTTGGCCATTTCGCGGCCGGTGATGTACAGCTCGAAGCGCTCGGTCACTTCAGGCCGCACGTCGTTGGCGCGTGCCAGCGGGCTGATTTCTGTCGGGTGTTCCATGATGAAGGTGGGTGCCCACAGGTGCTGCTCCACCTCTTCTTCAAAGTACATCACTTGCAGGCTGGCGAGGCTGCGCGTGCTGAGTTTGTCTTTGGCTTCGCTCAGGCCCAGCTTTTTCAGGCGGCTGATGAGTTCAGCCGCGTCATCGACGTGCGCGCCGATGTCGGTGTGGGCGTGAATGGCTTCGCGGATGGTCATGCGCTTGAACGGCTGGCTCAGGTCAACTTCGCGGCCCTGGTAGGACAGCTGCTGCGTGCCCACGGCTTTTTGCGCGGTGCCTTGCAGCAGCGCTTCGGTGAAGCCCATCAGGTCCTGGTAGTTCCAGTACGCAGCGTAGAACTCCATCATGGTGAACTCGGGGTTGTGCCGCACGCTGATGCCTTCGTTGCGAAAGCTGCGGTTGATCTCGAACACGCGCTCGAAGCCGCCGACGATCAGGCGCTTCAAGTAAAGCTCGGGCGCGATACGCAAGAACATCTGCTGGTCGAGCGCGTTGTGGTGCGTGGCAAAGGGCTTGGCGTTGGCACCGCCGGGGATGGGGTGGAGCATGGGCGTTTCCACCTCCATGAAGCCGCTGTCGGTCATGAAGGCGCGCATGGCCGACAGCGTGGCGCTGCGGGCGGCGAAGCGCGCGCGCGCGGCCTCGTCCATGATCAGATCGACATAGCGCTGGCGGTATTTCAGCTCCTGATCCTGCATGCCGTGGAACTTGTCGGGCAGGGGGCGCAGGCTTTTGGTGAGCAGGCGGATCGAGGTGGCGTGGATCGACAGCTCGCCTGTCTTGGTCTTGAACAGATGGCCTTCAGCCGCCACGATGTCGCCCAGATCCCAGTGCTTGAAGGCGGCGTACACGTCTTCGCCCACGTCGTCGCGGGTGACGTAAATCTGCATGCGGCCGGTGGCGTCCTGCAGCGTGGCAAAGCTGGCCTTGCCCATCACGCGCTTGAGCATCATGCGGCCCGCCACGCTGGCGGGCACCTTCTCGCTGGCCTCGAATGCTTCTTTTTCAGTAGCCCCGTGCGCTTGATGGAGCTGCGCCGCGCGGTCTTTGGGCTTGAAGTCGTTGGGGAAGGCCACGCCGCCTTCGCGCAGGCTTTTGAGCTTGTCGCGGCGCTCGGCGATGAGCTTGTTTTCGTCCTGGGGCTGGTCGGCGGGGGGCGGGGTTTGGGTCACGGTAGAAGGGCTGAAAAAGTGGGGAGGAAGGGCGGGCGTGGGCGCCGAGTGGCGTCGCTGATAATGGCCGCGCTCACGCGAAAAGAGCAATTTTAGGCGGCATGGCGCGCCTCGCCCGTGCGTGGCGCTGGCGCTTGGTGTCGGTCTTAGACCCCCGCCGCTCAAGTCACCCTGCCTCTGCTGCACCCATGCTCAATCCCACAAACCAAAGCCGACGGATGTTTCGGCTATTGGCTCCTTCCCCCGCTGGGGGAAGGCTGGGATGGGGGCTTACCACCTTGGATGAATCCACCGTGGTTGGCCCCCACCCCAACCCTCCCCCAGCGGGGGAGGGAGCAAGAGGCGTCTGGTTGTTCTTGCGTTCAGCCACATCTTTTTGCCCATGCTGCGCGCCACGCTCACCCTGCTGACCGGCGGCGCGCTGGCGCAGTTGCTGCCGCTGCTGCTGGGCCCGGCCATTGCGCGGCTGTTCACGCCCGAGGCTTTTGGCCTGTTCACCCAGTTCACCACCATCGCCGCCGCGCTGGCCGTGGCGGCCAGCCTGCGCCTTGAACAGGCGCTGCCGCTGGCGCTGGACGATGCTGACGCCGCCGCGCTGCTGGCGCTGACGCTGCGGCTGGTGGCAGGCGCGGTGCTGCTCAGCGTGCCGCTGGCCTGGGCGCTGCATGCGGCGGGCTGGCTGCCGCTGCCCGCGTTGCTGCCGCTGGCGATGGCTTGCAGCGGCTTGTTGCAAGTGCTGATGCTGTGGGCCAACCGCGCGCAGCGCTTTGACGCGCTGGCCTTCAGCCGTGTGGCGCAGTACGGCGGCGCGGCGCTGGGGCAGGTGCTGCTGGGCTGGCTGCTGTGGCAGGGCGCGGCAGCGGGGCGCGAAGGCGCGTGGGTGCTGGTGCTGGCGCCGATGGCCGCGCAGCTGCTGGCCGTGGGCTGGCTGCTGCGGCCTGCGCCGCAAGGCGGCTGGCGCGCGCTGGCACCGCCCGCCACGCCTGCGCTGCGTACCCGCATGCGTGCGGTGGCGCGGCAGCACCAGGACTTTGCGCTGCTGAACACCCCGCACGCCTTTTTGGGCATGCTGCAAGACGCACTGGCGGTGACGCTGCTGATAGCGTGGTCGGGCGAGGCGGCGGCGGGCTTCTGGGGGCTGGCGCTGCGCTATTTGAAAGCGCCCGCCACGCTGGTGGGCCAGGCCGTGTCGCAGGCGCTTTACCCGCGCCTGGCGGTGGCTTCGCCTGACGAGGCGCAGCGCACAGTGCGGCAGGTGATGGCGCTGATGGCCGTGCCCGCGCTGGGTTTGATGGCGGTGCTGATGCTGGCCGGGCCGTGGCTGTTCGAATGTTTTTTTGGCGCGGCCTGGCGCGAAGCGGGCGAGCTGGCGCGCGCGCTGTCGCCCTACATCGCCGCGCACTTCGTTGCGTCGCCGCTGGCGGTGGTCACCATGGCATGGGACGCGCAGCGCTGGGCGCTGCGGCTGGCGCTGGTGGGGCAGGCGCTGTTCGTGGCGGCGCTGGCCGTGGGGCTGCACCTGGGTGGGCTGCAAGGCGGGGCGTGGGCCGTGTCGGCGGTGATGGTGCCTTACTTCGGCTGGTACTTCTGGCGGCTGGCGCGCTGGCCGCAGGTGCCGGCGCGGGAGCGCGCAGCATGACCGCGCTGCGCGCCTGGGCCAACCGCCTGCGCCGCCGCGTGTGGCGGCTGCTGTTCTTTCGCATGCTGTTTGGCGAGCGCAGCGCGGGCCGCGCGCTGGCGGGCACGCGCATCTCGCCATCTGCCGTGATCGAGCATGAAGAACACCTGCAACTGGCCGACGACGTGTTCATCGGCCACTTCAACTTCATCGAAGCCAGCGCGGGCGTGCGCATCGGGCGCGGCACGCAGGTGACCAACTTCGTGAGCATCGTCAGCCACAGCACGCACCGCGCGGTGCGCGTGGCGGCGCAGTTGTCAGGCGCTGAACTTGACGCTGCCGTGATCCGCGCGCCGATTGCCATTGGCGAGCGCTGCTTCATCGGCCCGCACAGCACCATCGAAGCCGGCAGCACGCTGGGCCACGGCACGCTGGTGGCCGCGCACAGCCGTGTGCGCGGGCAGTTTGCCGACTTTGCCGTGCTGGCGGGCAGCCCGGCGCAGGTGGTGGGCGATGTGCGCGAGGCGGACGAGCAGTGGCTGCGCAGGCTGCGTGGCGGCGAATGAGGGGATTGAGCGGGTGATTTTTTTGAACGCAAAGGGCACCAAGGTGACGCAAAAGACGCAGAATTTTCTTGATGAAGAATGCACTTTTCGCCTGTTTTACAAGCGCAAGAAGCTCTGTTTTTTGAAGCAATGAAATCTTTTCTGCGATTTTTGCGCCAGCTTGGCACCCTCTGCGTTCAAAGGTTTTGCCCGCTGCCATGAGCCATACGCCTCACCTCGCCCTGCTGGGCGATGCCAGCAGCGTGCACGTGCAGCGCTGGACGCGCGAGATGCTTGCGCGCGGCTGGCGCGTGTCGCTTGTCACCGCGCGGCCTGCGCCCATTGAAGGTGTGACGGACGGCGTGGCGCAAACCGTGTTGCAGCCCGTGCGCCGGTCAAGCGACTGGCTGTGGCGCGCGGGCGCGGCGCGGCGCGCGCTGCTGGCCTTGCAGCCCGATGTGGTGCATGCGCATTACGTCACCTCTTATGGTTATCTGGCCGCGCGCGCCGCGCGCCGCGTGCGCTGCCCGCTGGTGATGACGGCCTGGGGCAGCGACCTGCTGCTCACCCCGCGCAAAAGCGCGCTCAAACGCCTGTTGACCGCCTGGACGCTGCGCCGTGCCGACGTGGTGACGGGCGACTCGCCCGACCTGCTGGCCGCCGCACGCGCGCTGGCCCCCGGCGTGCGTGCTGAGCTGATTCACTGGGGCGTGGAGCGCGCGCGCTTTGCCCCCGCACCCTGGTGTGACAAACCCGGCTTCGAGACGGTGAGCCTGCGCAGTTGGGAGCCGAACTACGCCATCGACACCGTGCTGCGCGCCTTCGCGCAGGTGCGCGCGCAGCACCCGCAGGCCGTGCTTCACTTGCTGGGCGGCGGAAGTCAGGAGAGTGAATTGCGCTTGTTGACACAAGACTTGTCGCTACAAAATGCGGTGCATTTTCATGGCCGCCTGCCCGACGCGGGCATGGCCGCCGTGCTGGCGCGCTGCAAGCTGTCCATCAGCGTGCCGCACAGCGACGCTACCTCCGTCTCGGTGCTGGAGAGCATGGCCTGCGGCCTGCCCGTGATCGCCAGCCACTTGCCTGCCAACCGCGACTGGCTCGATGCGCGCCTGCTCGTGCCCGCAGGCGATGCCGACGCACTGGCGCGCGCATGGGCCGCGTTGATGGACGACGAAGCGCGCGCCGCGCAGGCTGGCGCGTTGAATGCCGAGCGCATCGCGCAAGACGGCGACCGGCGCGTGCAGATGGACGCGGCGGACCAGCTCTACCGCCGCCTCATCGCCGCGAGGAGCGGGGCATGAGCGGGCACATCGTCAGCGTCATCGCCCCCTGCCGCAACGAGTGCGCGGCGGTGGATGCGTTTTGCGATTCGGCCCTGGCGCAACAGCTGCCGCCCGGCTGGCAGATGGAAGTCATCGTGGCCGACGGCCTGAGCGACGACGGCACGCGCCAGCGCCTGCACGCGCGCGCCGCGCAAGACGCCCGCCTGCACGTTATCGACAACCCGGGCCGCATCGTCTCCACGGGCCTCAACGCCGCATTGCGCCAGGCGCGCGGCAGCGTCATCGTGCGCTTTGACATCCACACTCGCTTCGCGCCCGACTACGTGGCCGAGTGCATCGCCGCGCTGGCGCGCACCGGTGCCGACAACGTGGGCGGGCCGTGGGTGGCCCAGGGGCAGGGCGGCTGGGGCCGTGCCATTGCGGCGGCGTTTCAGAGCCGCTGGGTAGTGGGCGGCGCGCGCTCGCGCGATGTGGCGCATGAGGGCGAGGCCGACACCGTCTACCTGGGCTGCTGGCCGCGCGCCACGTTCGAGCGCTTCGGCGGCTTTGACGAACAGCTCGTGCGCAACCAGGACGACGAGCACAACCTGCGCATTCGCAAGGGCGGTGGGCGCGTGTGGCAAAGCGCGCGCATCCGCTCCGTGTATCGGCCGCGCGGCGCGCTCAGGCAGCTGTTCGCGCAACAGAGGCAATACGGCTATTGGCGACCCTTCGTCATGCGCAAGCACGGGCAGGCGGGCTCGCTACGGCAGGGCGTGCCCGCGTTGTTTGTGGCGGCGTTGACGGGCGGCGCGCTGCTGGCGCCGTGGTGGCCGCAGCCGCTGCTGGGCTTGCTGGGCGCGTATGCGCTTTATGTGGGCGCGGCAGCGTTGGGTGCGGCGGGCGGCGGCAATGCGAAGCTGCTGTGGCGGCTGCCGGCCGTCATCTCGGCGTATCACCTGGGCTACGGCGTGGGGACGTGGCAGGGCTTGCTCGACCTGGTCCTGCGGCGCGGCGCGGGCGCCGCCGCCACGCGGCTGACGAGGTAGCGTGCGCGCTTTGACGGCTCTCAACCATGTACATACAATGTCCATGTCCATATGTGCCATCGGAAGGAAAACACCCATGACCGCCGCCATTGAACGCATCGTGGTGCAGGCCACGCCGCAAGACAAGCGCGCCATCGCTGCCAAGGCGCGCAAGCTGGATTTGCCCATGTCGGAGTTGATGCGCCGTGCCGCCTTTGCCTACGACAGCCAGGCCACCGACGCCGAGCTGGCCGCGCTGGCCGACGCCGCCCGGCAGGCTGCCGAGCGCGCGGGTGCAGCCATCGACGATGCGCTCGACTTCATCGAGGCCAGCAACCGCCGCATCGCCCGGATGGAGGCGCAAGCGGCCAAGACCCCCGCACAGCGCAAGGCGGCTTGAGATGGGCGTGACCGACAGGGTGTGGTCGGCCCTCACCGCCATGATCAAGCTGGAGGACAAGGTGAACCGCCAGGCCGATGCCATGAAGCAGCAGCAGCAGAAAATCGAAGACCTCACGGCCCGCGTGATACGGCTGGAGGCGCAGCTTGACTTGCTCACCAGCGCGGCGCTGGTCAAGCGCATCAAGGGTTGAGGGGCCAAGCGCCTGAATGTGCGCTTGCCGCCATGTTGAATTGATGAAGACACCGGCCTTCCTCCCCTTCGCCCGCCCCGACATCACCGAGGCTGAAATCGACGCCGTGGCGCGTGCCATGCGCAGCGGCTGGGTGACGACGGGGCCGCAGACGAAGGCGTTTGAAAGCGAGTTCGCGGCGTATCTGGGCGGCGGCGTGCAGGCCGTTGCCGTCAACTCGGCCACCGCCGGTTTGCATCTGGCGCTGGAGGCCATTGGCGTGGGGCCGGGGGACGAGGTGATTGCGCCGACGCTGACGTTCACGGCCACGGTGGAGGTGGCGCACTATCTGGGGGCGGATGCGCGGCTGGTGGATGTGGATGCGCGCACGCTCAACATGGACCCCGCCTTGATCGAGGCGGCCATCACGCCGCGCACAAAAGCGATCCTGCCGGTGCATTACGGCGGGCTGGCGTGCGACATGGTGGCAATCTTCGCCATTGCCCGCAAGCATGGTTTGCAGGTGATCGAGGATGCGGCGCACGCGCTGCCCACTGCCTGTCAAGGAGCGCTGGTTGGTCAGCTGGAAAGCGCCGCCACGGTGTTCAGCTTTTACGCCAACAAGACCATGACCACGGGTGAGGGCGGCATGGTGGTGACGAAGGACGAGGCGCTGGCTGCACGCATGAAGGTGATGCGCCTGCACGGCATCAGCCGCGATGCGTTTGACCGCTTCAGCAGCACCACGCCCGCGTGGTATTACGAGATCGTCGCGCCCGGCTTCAAATACAACATGACCGACATGGCCGCAGCGCTGGGGCGCGTGCAGTTGCAGCGCCTGGGCGGCTTTGTGCAGCGCCGCCAGCAACTGGCCGCGCGTTATTTGCGCGAACTTGCCGATTTGCCGCTGCGGCTGCCCGCCGATGCGCCGCCGGGCGGCGCGCATGCCTGGCACCTGTTCGTCGTCCGCCTGCGAGAGGACGCACGCGCCACGCGCGACGAGGTGATTCAGGCGCTGGCCGACGCGGGCATTGGCACCAGCGTGCATTACGTGCCGCTGCACCGCCAGCCGTATTGGCGTGATCGCTATGGGCTGACGCCCGAGCAGTTTCCGGTGGCCGACGCGGCGTACCAGCGCATGTTGAGCCTGCCGCTGTTCACGGCGATGAGCGACGACGAGCAGACGCGGGTGATCGACGCGCTGCGTGCCGCTGTGCGATGACCGAGGCCCACGAGCTGCGCTGCTTTGGCTGGAGCGCGCGCGCCTGGGCGCGGCCCTGGCGCGCGTTTGTGCGGGCGCATCTGGCAGCAGATGTGCCGTGTGCCGCGCGCGGGCTGGAGCTGGGCGCGGGGCCGCGCTCGTCGCTGGCGCCGCTCATGCTGGGGCATGTGGCCCAGGTGGAGTGCTCTTTTTTTGAAAGCACGCAGCGCGCAGCCATCGAGCGCTGGCACGCCGACACGCTGAGTGCCGACACCCGCGCGCGCATCACCTACGGGCAGCGCGACGTGCGCGCGCTGCACGGGCGCTGGGACTTGATCGTGATGAAGTCGGTGCTGGGCGGCGTGTTTCGCACGCATGGCTCGCAGTTGGCTGATGTGCATGCGCTGGTCGCGCGGCTGGTGCGCGAAAACCTGGCACCCGGCGGCTGGCTGGTGTCGCTGGACAACGGGCGCACGGCGCTGGAGCCGCTGCTCGCGCCCTTTGGTGCGCGGCGCAATGGCTGGCGCTTCTTTCGCGCCGATGACTTTCCGCAGGCCGACTTTGCGGCGCACTTTGGTGTGCTGAGCGCGTTTTCTGCTGCCACGCGCCTGGGTGCGCTCGGGCGCGGGGTGGACGATGTGCTGTATGCCGCCGATGTGGCGCTCTCGCCGCTGGCGCGGCAGCACGCTGTGCATCTGCACGCCTGGCGTGCAGCGCCGAATTCGCATGCGTGGAGGGCCGCTTGACCAAGCGCCGCGACGCCGCCAAACGCGCCATGGACGTGGCCCTCAGCATGCCTGCGCTGCTGCTGCTGGCACCGCTGCTGGCGGGCATTGCGCTGTGGGTGCGGCTGGATTCGCCTGGGCCGGCGCTGTTCAGGCAAGAGCGGGTGGGGCAGGGCGGGCGGCTGTTTCGCATTGCCAAGTTCCGCACCATGCACGTGCACGACGGCAGCGGCTCGCAGGTGACGGCGGCGGGCGATGCGCGCATCACCCGCGCGGGCCGCTGGCTGCGCCGCGCCAAGCTGGACGAGCTGCCGCAGCTCATCAACGTGCTGCGTGGCGAGATGAGCCTGGTCGGCCCCCGGCCCGAGGTGCCGCGCTACATGGCGCTGTATCCGCCCGAGGCGCGCCGCACCATCCTCGGCCTGCGCCCCGGCATCACCGACCGCGCGGCCATTGCCTTTCGCGACGAAGAGCGCCTGCTGGCCGCCGCGCCCGACCCCGAGCGCGCCTATGTGGAGCAGGTCATGCCCATCAAGCAGCGCCATTACCTGGCCTATGCCGCGCACCACACCGTGGCGGGCGACGTGCGCATCCTGCTCGACACGCTGCGCGCGCTGTGGAAAAGACCCGAATGAAATCGTTTTTCAACACCCCGCCCGCCTGGCTGCGCCGCCTGCCCAGCAAGAGCTGGGGGCCTGACGTGCTGCTGCTGCTGCTGGCGTGGTGGGGCGCGTTCTGGCTGCGCTTCAATCTGTCCGTGCCCGCGCCCTACCTGGGCCATGCGGTGCAGACCACGCCCATCGCGCTGCTGGGCATGGGCGCGGGGCTGGCGCTGCTGGGGGTACACCGGCAGTCGTGGCGCTATGTGAGCCTGGCCGATCTGCGGCGGCTGGCGCTGGGCGTGGCGCTGGGCAGCGTGCTGACCACGGCGGCGGTGATGGGGCTGCGGGTGGAGGGCTTTCCGCGCTCGGTCTTCCTGATCGCGGCGGTGCTGGCGCTGGTGCTGCTGGCCGGTGCGCGCGCCGCCTGGCGCAGCCTGAACGAGCGCGCGCAAGACAAGGCGCAGGCAGCGCAGGCGCGCCAGCCACTGCTGGTGCTGGGCACGCTGGACGAGGCAGACGCGGCGCTGCGTGCGCTCAAGGGCGCGCAGGGCTGGCAGGCGGTGGGCATCGTCAGCCCGCTGGCGGCAGACGCGGGGCGCACCTTGCAAGGCGTGCCCGTGCTGGGGCAGGCAGACGCACTCGCGCAATTGGCCGCTGCACACGGCACGCGCACTGTGCTGCTGGCCAGCGTCCCCGGCGCGCCGCTGCGGCGCGATGTGCTGCTGCGCGGGCCAGGCGCGGGGCTGACGCTGCTCACCCTGCCCACCGCCGACGAGCTGCTGGGCCAGGGCGCGGGCGACGCCGCCGCGCGCCCGCGCCAGGTGCGGCTGGAAGACCTGCTGGGCCGCAGCCCCGTGCAGCTCGATGCGCCCGGCCTGGCCGCCATGCTGCGCGGGCGCACCGTGCTGGTCACGGGTGCGGGCGGCTCCATCGGCAGCGAGCTGTGCCGGCAGGTGGCGCGCTTTGCGCCCGCGCGGCTGGTGTGCGTCGATGTGTCCGAATACGCCATCTACCAGCTTCAGCAGGCGCTGGCCGCCGCCCACCCGGCGCTGGCGGCCGACTACTACACCGCCAACGTGCGCGAGCCCGAGCGCCTGCTGGCCATTGCCTGCGCGCACCGCCCCGCCGTGGTGCTGCACGCCGCCGCCTACAAGCATGTGCCGCTGATGGAAACGCACAACGAGATCGAGGCGCTGCGCACCAACGTGCTGGGCACGCTGCACGCCGCGCGCGCGGCGGGGGCCGCAGGCGCGGCGCGCTTCGTGCTCATCAGCACCGACAAGGCCGTCAACCCCACCAACGTCATGGGGGCCAGCAAGCGCCTGGCCGAGCAGGTGGTGCAGGCGGTGGCCGAGGAATGCGCGGGCACGCAGTTCGTGTCGGTGCGCTTTGGCAACGTGCTGGGCTCCAGCGGCTCGGTGGTGCCGCTGTTTGCCGCGCAGATTGCGCGCGGCGGCCCGGTGACGGTGACGCACCCGGACATCGTGCGCTACTTCATGACCATCCCCGAAGCCGCGCAGCTGGTGCTGCAAGCCGGGCTGATGGGCGAAAGCGGGCAGATCTTCGTGCTCGACATGGGCGAGCCGGTGAAGATTGCCGAGCTGGCGCGCATCATGGTTCGCCTGAGTGGCCGCACCGAAGCCGACGTGCCCATCCGCTACACCGGCCTGCGCCCCGGCGAAAAGCTGTTTGAAGAACTGCTGGCCAACGACGAAACCACCGAACCCACGCCCCACCCCAAGCTGCGCGTGGCCCGCGTGCCAGCGGCCGCCGCCGATGTGCTGCCCGCCATCGAAACCTGGCTGGCCGACATCGGCCCCGCGCCCGATGCCACGCGCGTGCGCCAATGGCTGCGCGAGCGCGTGCCCGAATACCAGTCGCAGGCAGTGCAGAGTGAATAAAAAATGAGCTGCTTGCGTGCGTTATGAAACGGTTTCATATAGTTTTATATCTAAAAATGTTTAATAACGTACGCAAGCAGCTCATCTTTTATTAGATTGTACAGGCCTTGCCACTGGTGCGGCGCGCATAATCGCGCCCCATGTCCACCCCCAAAGTCCTGTTCGGCTTTCATGCCGTTGGCGTGCGGCTGAAAACCGCACCGGCCTCGGTCATCGAGGTCTATGTCGATCCCACGCGGCGCGATGCGCGCATGAAGCAGTTTCTGCACCGCGCTGCCGAAGCGGGCGTGCGCGTGATCGAGGCCGACGCGCAGCGCCTGATGCGCCTGGCCGGCAGCGCCGGGCACCAGGGCGTGGCCGCGCGCGTGCAGGCCATCGAGGGCGTGCGCACGCTGGATGAATTGCTGGACGACCTGCAAGAGCAGAGCGCGGTGCCCTTGCTGCTGGTGCTCGACGGCGTGACCGACCCGCACAACCTGGGCGCTTGCCTGCGCGTGGCCGACGGCGCAGGCGCACACGCCGTCATCGCGCCCAAGGACCACGCCGCAGGCATCAGTGCCGCCGTCTCCAAAGTCGCCAGCGGCGCGGCGGAGACCGTGCCCTACTTCATGGTCACCAACCTCGCGCGCACGCTGGGCGAGCTGAAAGAGCGCGGCATCTGGGTCACCGGCACCAGCGAAGACGCCGACAAGACGCTGTACGACGTCGACTTCAAAGCCCCCACCGCGCTGGTGCTGGGTGCCGAAGGCCCGGGCATGCGCCAGCTCACGCGCAAGACGTGCGACCAGCTGGTGCGCATCCCCATGCAGGGCGCGGTGGAAAGCCTGAACGTGAGCGTGGCCAGCGGCGTGTGTCTGTATGAAGCGCGGCGCCAGCGCGGCGTGTGAGCCATGCAGGCCCAGGCACCTATTCCCATCCTGCGCATGTTCGACGAGGCCGCGGCGCGCGCCTTTTACGTCGACTTTCTGGGTTTTCGCGTCGATTGGGAACACCGGTTTGAAGCCGGCCTGCCGCTGTACCTGCAACTGACGCTGGGCGGCTGCGTGCTGCACCTGTCGGGCCACCACGGCGACGCCACGCCGGGCAGCCACGTGCGCGTGCCGTGCAGCGGTCTGCGCGCATTTCAGCAGGCGCTGCTGGCCAAGGGCTACCGCCACGCGCGGCCCGGCGTGGAGGTGCAGCCGTGGGGCCTGGACATGACGGTGGCCGACCCGTTTGGCAATCGGCTGACCTTCACCCAGGCGCACGAGGGCTGAACGCCGTGTGCGCCGGCGGGCTTGTCAAGCGGTGGCCACGTTCACCATCCACGGCGTGCCGAAGCGGTCGGTCACCATGCCGAAGCCGGCTGACCAGAAGGTCTTCTCGAATGGCATCGCGACCTGGCCGCCCTGCGCCAGCGCGTTGAACACGCGCTGGCCTTCGGCCATGTCGGCCACGCCGATCGACACCCAGATGCCCTGCGGCTTGGCGTAGCCGCCCGCACAGGCATCGGCGCCGGGCAGGGTGTCCGAGCCCACCAGCGCCTGCGGGCCGACTTGCAGATGCACGTGCATGACGCGGTCTTTCGCCTCGGGCGGCAGAGGCGGCATCTTGGCATGGGGCGGCATCTCGCCGAAGGTGCTGCGGTGCACGATCTCGCCCTTGAACAGGTCTTTGTAGAAGTCGAAGGCTTCGGTGCAGTGGCCGTCGAAGTTGAGGTAGGGGGCGAACGACAACATGGTGGGTCTCCTGGGGTTTGAGTGATTCAGCGGCCGTCGAAAGTCTGGCGCAGCCGCAGGGCGTCGAGCTTTTTCATCGGCATCATCGCGCCCATGCAGCGCTCGACGGGGGCTTGCCGTGCTGATCGCGCCCCGTTTGCGGGTCGTGCGACACGGCGCCGAGGCGCGAGCCGGAAAAGACGCCCGTGTCAAAGCGCGCGGCTTCTTCGGCCTGGGTGTCGAACCACAGGCAGGGCTGGATGCGGGTTGGAAGGCGGGGCATGGCGATCGCCTTATGCGTCGAGCAGCAGCTCGAAGCCGCCGTAGATCAGCCGCTGGCCGTCAAACGGCATGTCCTGGGGCATGTCGGGGTCGTTCTCCAGCGCTTGCCAGGCCTCGTCGCGCACCTGCTTCGACGGCCAGATGACCCACGAGAACACCACCGTCTCATCGGCCTGGCGCTGCACGGCCAGCGGGAACGAGGTGCGCTTGCCCTCGGGCACGTCGCTGCCCCAGCATTCGACGACGCTGAGTGCGCCGTGCTTCTTGAACACGCGCGCCGCGTCGCTGGCGTGGCGAAGGTAGGCGTCGCGACCGGTGCTGGGGACGGCAGCGACAAAGCCGTCAATGTAGGTGTCGGGGTGCATGCGGGGGCTCCTGTGGTGGTGGGTGACGCCAGTGACATGTGAGCGGCGTCCACTTATTGTGATCACTAAAATGAACACTGTCCACATGAATCTTCGAAAAAAATGCAGAAGCCGAAAAAGCCCGCGCCACCGCGCGCCACCTACCGCCACGGCGACTTGCAGCACGCGCTGCTGGAAGCCGGCATCGCCCTCGCGCGCGAGGGCGGCCCCGATGCCGTGGTGCTGCGCGAGGCCACGCGCCGCGCGGGCGTGGCGCCCAACGCGGCGTACCGGCACTTTGCCAACCACCAGGCGCTGTTCGACGCGGTGCGCATGCAGGCGCTGGGGGCGCTGGCGGGCGCCATCGAGCGCGAGTGGGCCAAGGCGCTGAAGGTGCGCGGCCCCAAGGCGCGCGCGCAGGCGCTGCTGCGGGCCGTGGGCGCGGGTTATCTGGACTTTGCGCAGGCCGAGACGGGGCTGTTTCGCACCGCCTTCGTGTTTGGCGAGCACGACGTGGAAGTGCCGCCCGACCCGGCGCGCGCCGCGGCACTGGGGCTCAACCCGTTCGAGCTGCTGGGCGCGGCGCTGGACGCCATGGCCGCCGCCGGCGTGCTGCCCGCCGAGCGCCGACCGGGGGCGGAGTATCTGGCGTGGTCAGCGGTGCACGGCATGGCGCTGCTCATCATCGACGGGCCGCTGCGCGCAGCCACCACGCCCGAGCGCCGGGCCCTGGCCGAGCGCTTGCTGCGCATGGTTGAAAACGGCTTGTGAGCACGGCGCGTCGCGGCGCTGACCGATCGAATTATCAATAAAAATAGCACGTAGCGTTTGCTATAAAAGCGCAATCAGCTATCAAAACAATAGTTTGCGACGCCGCGCCGCGCCTCATTTCACCGTCACCCACTTGAAGAACATGAAGTTGTCCGCGCGCTGGTGCAGCGACACGTTGGCGCGCACGCCCCACACCAGGTTGGGCTGAAACAGCGGGATGTGGCCGACATCGGCCTGGTGCAGCTGCAGCGCCTCTTGCATCATGGCGGTGCGCTTGGGTTCGTTCATTTCGGACTGGATGGCGGTGGTCAGCTCGTCGATGCGGGGGTTGCTGTAGGCGCCCAGGTTCCACTGGCCCTGGCCCTTGTCGTTGGGTGTGGCCAGCAGCGAGAAGATGGCGTTGTGCGCGTCGTAGCCCGCAGGCGACCAGCCGGCCATGAAAAAGCTCAGTTCGCGCTTGAGCGCTTTCGGAAAGTAGATCGCCTTGGGCTCGGCCTGCAGGCGCGCCTTGATGCCCACGCGGCTCAAATACGCCACCGCCGCCTGGCAGACCTCGGCGTCGTTCAGGTAGCGGTCGTTGGGGCAGCTGAGCGTGATGTCAAAACCCTGCGGATAGCCCGCTTCGGCCAGCAGCTTCTTGGCGGCTTCGGGGTCGAAGGGCAGGCGCTTGTCCAGCGCCGCGCTGTGGCCGCGAATGCCCGGCGCGACCATCAGCCCCGATGGCTTGGCCGCGCCGCGCATGATCTGGCGCACGATGGTGTCCACGTCGATGGCCTGGTAAAACGCCTGGCGCACGCGCACGTCCTTGAAGGGGTTTTTGCCCTTCACGCCGGACTGGCCCAGCGCGTCGCGGTGCTGGTCAAAGCCGAGAAAGATCACGCGCGATTCGGGCATTTGCACCACCTTCAGCGCCTTGTCGCGTTCAAGGCGCGGCACGTCCTGCAGCGGCACGGGGTCGATCACGTCGACCTGGCCCGACACCAGCGCGGCCACGCGCGTGGCGTCGTTGGCAATCGGCTCGAAGCGCACCTCGGTCACGTTGCCGTCGACCTGGCCCCAGTAGTCGGGGTTGCGCGTCAGCAGCGTGCGCACGCCGGGCTGGCGCTCGCGCAGGCGGTAGGGGCCGGTGCCGTTGGCCTTGAACGAGGCGGCGTTTTCCAGCCCCTTGCGGCGGTCGACCGGGCGCTCGGCACCATTGGCCTTGGCCCACGGCTCGCTCATCATGTACACGGTGGTGATGAGGTCGGGCAGGATGGGGTTGGGCGCGCTGGTTTCCAGCTCGATGGTGTGCGCGTCGATCTTGCGCACGGCGCGGATGGAAGCCACTTGCGTGCGCATGTCCGAGCCATCGCCCTGCGCGCGGCGGATGGAAAACAGCACGTCGTCGGCGGTGAACGGCGTGCCGTCGTGAAACTTCACGCCCTGTCGCAGCGCAAAGCGCCAGACGTTGGGCGAGCGCAGCGTCCACTCAGTGGCCAGCGCTGGCACCAGCTTGAGGTTCTGGTCGCGCGTGACCAGCGGCTCGTACACGTTGCCGGTAAAGGACAGCTGCACCGCCTCGGCCAGCGAGTGCGGATCCATCGACAGCGCATCGCCCTGCGTGGCCACACGCAGGTTGGCGGCCTGCGCGACCAGGGGCAGGGCGCACAGCGCCAGGGCGGCAAGCAGGCGGCGATAGGGGGCGGCGGGCATGGGCAACTCCGGTTGAAGGCAGAACGCGCCGCATCGTACCGCTGCGCGGCGGTGCCTGCTGGCGTATCGGCTACGCTTTGGGCGTGAACTCTCATGACGACGACATCAACACCGTGCGCGCCGCACTGCAGGGGGCCGCACACATCGCCGTGCTCACGGGCGCAGGCGTCAGCGCCGAATCGGGCGTGCCCACTTTCCGCGACGCGCAAACCGGCCTCTGGGCCAACTTCCGCCCTGAAGAGCTGGCCACCGAAGACGCCTTTCGCGCCCACACCGAGCGGGTGTGGCGCTGGTATGCCGAACGCCGCCGCGCCTTGGCGCAGGTGCAGCCCAACGCGGGCCATGTGGCGCTGGCCGACTTTCAGCAGCGCCACCCGGGGCGGCTGACGCTCATCACGCAGAACGTGGACGGCCTGCACCAGAAGGCGGGCAGCACCGGCGTGCTGGCGCTGCACGGCAGCATTGCCGAAGACCGCTGGCTTGACCCCTGCGCGCTGGCGCGGCGCGCGCAAGACGGCTGCGACGTGGCCCAGGCCCAGCCGGGCGAGCCGCCCGCGTGCGCGCAATGCGGCAACCGGGTGCGCCCGGCGGTGGTGTGGTTTGGCGAGATGCTGCCCGAAGCCGCCCTGGCCGCCGCCGACGCCGCCGCGCGCGCATGCGATGTGATGCTGGTGGTGGGCACGTCGGGCGAGGTCTACCCGGCAGCGGGCCTGGCGCACACGGCACGGCGCGCAGGCGCAAAGGTGGTGATCGTCAACCCGCACCCGAGCGCGCTGGATGGCCAGGCGCATACCGTGCTGCGGGGCACGGCGGCGCAGGTGCTGCCTGTGTTGCTGGCGGGGGCGGCGGATTGACGGCCTGGAAAAACAGCCGGACAGCCGGACGCAGAGGACGCAGAAGAAGCAGCCGAAATTTTCTATATTTTGATAGCTGCTTGCGTATGATTTAAAACGAATTCAAATGAAAATGAATTGAATTTGTTTTAAATCATACGCAAGAAGCTATCATTATTTTTTGAGTTTTGTAGGCTGGGTAGAGCGAAGGCGAGACCCGGTAAGCCGGTGCGCAAGAGCGCTGGGTTTCGCCTTCGGCTCTACCCAGCCTACGCGGCGGATGGCGATGCAAGCCGCAGGGTCAAGCGACGGTGGTTGGCTCTGCCTCCAGCCATCTCCATGCAGGCAGGCGGTTCAGGGATGGGCTGTTCCACTCGCTGCGTCCAGCCCGCTGCGAAAGTGCTGGCGCATGGCCTGGGCGGCGCGGGTGCTGTCGCGGGTGGTGAGGGCGGTCATCAGCGCGGCGTGCTCTTGCAGCGAGGCTTGCAGCCGGCCGGTTTTTTGCAGCGAGTGCTGGCGGTGCAGCTTCATGACCTTGCGCAGGTCTTGCACCATTTGCAGGCGCCACTTGTTGTCGGCCAGCTCCAGCAGGCGCAGGTGGAAGGTTTCGTTCAGGTGGAAAAAGCGCGCGGTGTCGGCCACGGTGGCGGCCAGTTCGTCGTGCAGGGCTTGCAGCTCGCGCAGTTGCGCGTCGGTGGCGCGGCGGGCGACGGCTTCGGCGGCGTCGGTTTCGAGCAGGGCCAGCAGGTGGTACACGTCGGCCAGGTCTTTGGGCGAGCTTTCGGTGACGTAGGCACCGCGCCGCACCTTCATGGTCACCAGCCCTTCAGCGGCCAGCACTTTCAGCGCCTCGCGCAGGGGCGTGCGGCTGATGCCCAGCTCGTCGGCAATCTTCAGCTCGTCCACCCAGTCGCCGGGTTGCAGCTCGCGCGCGTAGATGCGCTGGCGCAGGCGCTCGGCCACTTCTTCGTAAAGCGCGCGAGGGGCTAGGGGCTGGACGGCGGACATGGGTGCGAGAAAAAACACGGCTGACGCCAAAAGGATTTACGACTTACGCAAAAAGGACTTTTGCACGGGCGTTTCAAGGTGCCGAGCGGGTCCAGTCTGGCTGAATTGCGTAAGTCCTGGGATTCTGCTTGGGCGTCTCAAGGTGCCCGGCGGGTCCAATCAGGCCAGATGGCGTCAGTCCTAAAAAATTTGGGCGATTGTAAGCGGCACGGGGTGTTTTGAATTAATAATTACGGCCATGTGGCGGCGCTTTTTTTGCGTGGTCACTTTCACGGTTGACGCAAGAAGGACATCTCCGCAGGCATTCCAAGGTGCCGAACGGCTCAAGTCTGGCTGAATTGTGTCAGCCCCAACTTTTCACGCCGCCCCGGCCCACGCAGCCCAACCAGGTTTTGCCATGAGCACTGACAACACCCCCCGCTTCAAGCCCTCCACGCTGGCCGATTGGCAAAAGGCCGCGCAAAAGTCCGCCCCCGGCGGCGATGTGGAGGCGCTGAACTGGCAAACGCCCGACGGCATCACCGTCAAGCCGCTGTACACGGCAGACGACACCAAAGACCTGCCTTACGCCAACACGCTGCCGGGCTTCGAGCCGTTCTTGCGCGGCCCGCAGGCCACCATGTATGCGGTGCGGCCCTGGACGATTCGGCAGTACGCGGGTTTTTCCACCGCCGAGGAATCCAACGCTTTCTATCGCAAGGCGCTGGCGGCGGGCGGGCAGGGCGTGTCGGTGGCGTTTGATCTGGCGACGCACCGGGGCTATGACAGCGACCATCCGCGCGTGACGGGCGACGTCGGCAAGGCGGGCGTGGCCATCGACAGCGTGGAGGACATGAAGATCCTGTTCGACGGCATTCCTCTCGACAAGGTGAGCGTGTCGATGACCATGAACGGCGCGGTGCTGCCGATTCTGGCGGGCTACGTGGTGGCGGCGGAGGAGCAGGGTGTCAGCCAGGACAAATTAGCGGGCACGATCCAGAACGACATCTTGAAGGAGTTCATGGTTCGCAACACCTACATCTACCCGCCAGGGGCCTCGATGAAGATCATTGGCGACATCATCGAGTACACGGCCGAGCACATGCCCAAGTTCAACTCGATCAGCATCAGCGGCTACCACATGCAAGAGGCCGGGGCCAACCAGGCGCTGGAGTTGGCCTTCACGCTGGCCGATGGCAAGGAGTATGTGAAGACGGCGATTGCCAAGGGCATGGATGTGGATGCGTTTGCCGGGCGGCTGTCGTTCTTCTGGGCGATCGGCATGAACTTCTATCTGGAAATCGCCAAGATGCGCGCCGCGCGCCTGCTGTGGTGCCGCATCATGAAAGCGTTCGAGCCGAAGAACCCCAAGAGCCTGATGCTGCGCACGCACTGTCAGACCAGCGGCTGGAGCCTGACCGAGCAAGACCCGTACAACAACGTGGTGCGCACCACCATCGAGGCGATGGCCGCGGTGTTCGGCGGCACGCAAAGCCTGCACACCAACGCGCTGGACGAGGCCATTGCGCTGCCCACCGAATTCAGTGCCCGCATCGCGCGCAACACGCAACTCATCATTCAGGAAGAAACGCACATCACCAACGTGGTCGACCCCTGGGCCGGCAGCTACATGATGGAAAAGCTGACGCAGGACATGGCCGATGCCGCGTGGGCCATCATCGAGGAAGTCGATGGCATGGGCGGCATGACCCAGGCGGTGGACTCAGGCTGGGCCAAGCTGAAGATCGAAGCGGCGGCGGCGGAAAAGCAGGCGCGCATCGACTCGGGCCGCGACGTGATCGTGGGCGTCAACAAGTACAAGCTGGGCAAGGAAGACGCCATCGACATCCTCGACGTGGACAACGTCAAGGTGCGCGATTCGCAAATTGCCCGGCTGAACCATATCAAGCAAAAACGCGACGCAGCGCAGGTCAGTCAAGCGCTTGAAGCTATCACTAAAATAGCAGAAACAGGCCAAGGCAACCTGCTGGCCGCCGCCATCGACGCCATCCGCGCCCGCGCCACGGTGGGCGAGGTGAGCGATGCGATGGAACAAGTCTTTGGTCGCCACAGGGCCGACACGCAAAAGGTGACCGGCGTGTACGCCGCCGCTTACGACAGTGCCGAAGGCTGGGACAAGCTCAAGCAGGAGATCGCCGACTTTGCCGAAGCCGAAGGCCGCCGCCCGCGCGTGATGATCGCCAAACTGGGGCAAGACGGCCACGACCGCGGCGCCAAGGTGGTGGCGACGGCCTTTGCCGACCTGGGCTTCGACGTGGACATCGGCAGCCTGTTCCAGACGCCCGAAGAATGCGCGCGTCAGGCGATTGAAAACGACGTGCACGCCGTGGGCGTGAGCACGCTGGCGGCGGGCCACAAGACGCTGGTGCCGGCCATCATGGCCGAGCTGAAGAAACAGGGCGCCGACGACATCATCGTCTTCGTCGGCGGCGTGATTCCGCGGCAGGACTACGGCTTTTTGTATGAGGCAGGCGTCAAGGGCATCTACGGCCCCGGCACGCCGATTCCGGCGAGTGCGAAGGATGTGCTGGAGCAGATCAGGAAGGCGCGGGTTTGAGGGTTTGGTTTGTGAGATATATCATCGTCATATCTCATCTTTTCTCGGGAGCTTGATATGACCACCGCACTCGACACCGCCAAGGTTTTCATGTCTGGCCGCAGCCAGGCCGTGCGCCTGCCCAAGGCCTATCGGTTTGAGACCGATGAAGTCACCATCGAGAAGGTGGGTGATGCGGTGGTGTTGCGGCCCCGGCATGACGCCGATGCATGGTGGGCGCGTATGGAGCGCATCCTCGCCGGGTTCGAGGGCATGGATTTCATCGAGCGCGAGCGCACGCTGCCTGTCGATGACATCGAGCCATTTGACATTCCGCCCGACACGCCCTGATGAAGTACCTGCTCGACACCAACATCTGCGTCTATGCCATGAACGGCCATATGCCGGTCATGCGTGCGATGCGCCAAGCCGGGCAAGATGCGCTTTGCATCAGCGCCGTGGTGCTGGGCGAATTGGCCTTTGGCGTGGCTCGCAGCGCCCCCACGCATCGCGCGCGCAATGCCGCGCACTTGCAGCAGTTCACCAACGCGCTGACGGTGCTCCCCTGGTCGGCACAAGCCGCCATGCACTTTGGCAGTGAACGCCAGCGTCTGCGCAGCGCAGGCGCACCCATTGGCGAGATGGATTTGCTCATTGGCTGCCATGCGCTGGCTGAAGGGTTGACGCTGGTCACCCACAACACGCGTGAATTCGCCCGCATCGACGGCCTGACGCTGGAGAACTGGGTGGAGAACTTGGCCGCATGAAAGTCACGCAAATCGCCACCGCGCTTCTGGCTGCCCCCGGCCCCGCCCAGCGCCGCGCCATCGCCAAGGCCATTACCCTGCTCGAATCCACCCGCGCCGACCACCGCGCGCAGGCCGACGAATTGCTGACCGCGCTGCTGCCGCACACGGGCCGGTCGCTGCGCATCGGCATCAGCGGCGTGCCGGGCGTGGGCAAGAGCACCTTCATCGAAGCGCTGGGCGTTGATCTGATCGAAAAAGGCCACCGCGTGGCCGTGCTGGCGATTGACCCCTCATCCACCGTCTCGGGCGGCTCGATTCTGGGCGACAAGACGCGCATGGATCGCCTGTCCACGCTCGACGCCGCCTACATCCGCCCCAGCCCCAGCAGCGGCACGCTGGGCGGCGTGGCCGAGAAAACGCGCGAAGCGCTGCTGGTGTGCGAAGCCGCCGGCTACGACGTGGTGCTGGTCGAAACCGTGGGCGTCGGCCAGTCGGAAACCGCCGTCAGCGGCATGACCGACATGTTCGTGCTGCTGCAACTGCCCAACGCGGGCGACGATTTGCAGGCCATCAAGAAAGGCGTGATGGAGTTGGCCGACCTGGTGGTCATCAACAAGGCCGACATCGACCCCGCCGCCGCCACGCGCGCGCGCGCGCAAATCCAGTCGGCGCTGCGCATCTTCGGCCTGCACGGCCACCCCGATCACGCCGCGCACGACGCGGCGCGCTGGCAGCCGCAGGTGATGCAGATCAGCGGGCTGAAAGGCGATGGACTGCCAGACTTCTGGGCCGCCGTCACCCAGTTTCGCGACGTGCAGACGGCCAACGGGCGCCTGGCCGCGCGCCGCCAGCAGCAGGCGCTGGCGTGGATGTGGGAGCGCATCGACGCGGGGCTGAAAACCGCTTTTCGCCAACACGCGGGTGTGCGCGATGCGCTGCCCGCCACCGTGCAAGACGTGGCCGCTGGCCTGCTGCCGCCTTCCACCGCCGCGCGGCGCCTGCTGGCGCTGGCCAGTGGCGGCGGAGTTGCTGAGGAGGGCGGCGCATGAAGGCCGTGGCTTCGCTCTCGCCGCAAGACCTGGCGCAGATTGCGCAAGCGCCCGGCTGGCAAGGCGGGCAGGTGGCGGTGGTCGAGCTGGCGGGCCGTGGCGCGGATGGCCCGGGCGCGAAGGTCGTCGTCAAAGGCATGCGCACGCCGCGCGGCGCAGCGCGCTACCGCGTGCTGAACGCCGCAGCCCGCCTGCTGGGCCTGCCTTTTCTCAAGGCCGCGCCCGCACACGGCGGCGCGCGCGGGCAGGCGGTGGAGGTGGCGCGCCTGCAAGCGCTGCACGCTGCGGGCGCGCGCGTGCCCGCCGTGTTGCACGTCGCGCCCGATCACTTCGTCATGCAGTGGCTGGGGGCCGAGCACCTGGCCGCGTGGCTGCATGGGCAACAGCCGCACGCCACCGAACTGTGGCGCGAAGCCGCGCGCGCGCTGGTGCGGGTGCACGCGGCAGGCCAATACCTCAGCCAGGGTTTTGCGCGCAACATCATCGTGAACGCCGCTGCCCAGCCGCCGCGCCTGGGCGGCATGATCGACTTCGAAGACGACCCGCTCGAAGTCATGCCTCTGCCCGAAGCGCAACTGCGCGACTGGCTGGCCTATCTGCACAGCACGCTGTGGATGCTGCCGCTGCCCCCGCACGACGTTGACGCGAGTCTTGACGACTGGATGGCCGCCGAAAGCGCGCCCGTGCGCGAGTTGTTTTTGCACGCCTGCCGCCGCCTGGGCTGGCTGCGCCACCTGCCGGCCAGCCGCCGCCTGGGGCGCGACACCTTCGCGCTGCAAGTCACCGCCGCCGCCGCCCACCGCTACGCCCAGCGCCGCAGCCGCGCGCAGTGGGCCGAAAAAGCCTGACCCGAGCATGCCCTTGATCTACAAAAATGATAGCTGCTTGCGCAGTCTGCGCGCCAAATTCAAGGAAAAACCATCTGAAAACGCCTTGTATCCGGCGCAAGCAGCTATCTTTTTTGATGAATTGCCTTTTACCGATTGACCTTCAAAGAGCGACCTGACCCATGAAACAGATCCTGGAACAACTCGAAAACAAGCGCGCCGCCGCCCGTCTGGGCGGTGGCCAAAAGCGCATTGACGCGCAGCACACCAAAGGCAAGCTCACCGCGCGCGAGCGCATCGAAGTGCTGCTGGACTCTGGGTCATTTGAAGAATGGGACATGTTCGTCGAGCACCGCTGTGCCGACTTCGGCATGGACCAAACGCACATCCCCGGCGACGGCGTCGTCATCGGCTACGGCACCATCAATGGCCGCCTGGTGTTCGTCTTCAGCCAGGACTTCACCGTGTTCGGCGGCGCTTTGAGCGAAGCCCACGCCGAAAAAATCTGCAAGGTGATGGACCAGGCCATGAAGGTGGGCGCACCCGTGATCGGCCTCAACGACTCGGGCGGCGCGCGCATTCAAGAGGGTGTGGCCTCGCTCGGCGGCTATGCCGAGGTGTTCCAGCGCAACGTGATGGCCTCAGGCGTCATCCCGCAGATCAGCATGATCATGGGCCCGTGCGCGGGCGGCGCGGTGTATTCGCCCGCCATGACCGACTTCATCTTCATGGTGAAAGACACCAGCTACATGTTCGTCACCGGCCCCGAGGTGGTCAAAACCGTGACGCACGAAAGCGTCACGGCCGAAGAGCTGGGCGGCGCGCTCACGCACAACACCAAAAGCGGCGTGGCCGACCTAGCGTTTGAAAACGATGTCGAAGCGCTGCTCATGCTGCGCCGCTTTTTCAACTACATCCCCGCCAGCAACCGCGAAAAAGCCCCGCACCGCCCCACGCAAGACCGCCCCGACCGCGCCGACAAAAGCCTGGACACCCTGGTGCCCGACAACCCCAACCAGCCCTACGACATCAAGGAAGCCATCGCCAAGACGGTGGACGACGGCGAATTCTTCGAGCTGCAACCCGACTACGCCGCCAACATCGTCATCGGCATGGCCCGCATGGACGGCAACGTGGTCGGCATCGTTGCCAACCAGCCGCTGGTGCTGGCCGGCTGCCTCGACATCAAGAGCAGCATCAAGGCCGCGCGCTTCGTGCGTTTTTGCGATGCGTTCAACATCCCCGTCATCACCTTCGTCGACGTGCCCGGCTTCATGCCCGGCACCTCGCAAGAGTACGGCGGCATCATCAAGCACGGCGCCAAGCTGCTCTATGCCTATGCCGAATGCACCGTGCCCAAGATCACCGTCATCACCCGCAAAGCCTACGGCGGCGCGTATGACGTGATGGCCTCCAAGCACCTGCGCGGCGACGTCAACCTGGCCTGGCCCAACGCCGAGATCGCGGTCATGGGCGCCAAGGGCGCGGTCGAAATCATCTTCCGCGAAGAAAAGAAAGACCCCGAAAAACTCGCCGCGCGCGAAGCCGAATACAAGGCCCGCTTCGCCAACCCCTTCGTCGCCGGCAGCCGCGGCTACATCGACGACGTGATCCAGCCGCACGAAACCCGCAAGCGCATCTGCCGCAGCCTGGCGATGCTCAAGGACAAGAAGCTGGAAAACCCGTGGCGCAAGCACGGAAACATTCCGCTGTAAGCATCGCGCGTGCCCATGAAAGTCATGTTTCTTCCTGCTCTATCAAGCGCTCATATTTGAGCGTTAAATGACCTTTTAAGCGTTTAATTGCTCAAATTTGACTCATTGAGTTCTTCCGTGTTTTCGCTTTCCCCACCCGATGTGACCGCCCTTGAACTGAGCGAGCGCCTGCGTGCGCTGCGTCTGGCGCGCAACCTGTCGCAGGCCGAGCTGGCGCAGATGGCGGGCACGTCGCTGTCGTCCATCCGCCGGCTGGAGGGCGCAGGCCAGGGCACGCTGGTGCTGCTGGTGCGCGTGGCCCAGGCGCTGAACGTGGCGCACGAGCTGGATGGGCTGTTCGTGCCCAACAGTCACAGCATTGCCCAGGCAGAGGCGCTGGCCGACACGCGTCAGCGGGCCAGCAAGGCAAGGGGCCAAGGCAAGCCATGAGCGTGAACCGCCTGCGCGTCACTTACACCGGCTGGGGCGAGCGCTGGCCGCTGGGCACGCTGGCGCTGGCGGGCGGTGCGCTGCTGTTTGAATACACGCCCGAAGCGGTGGCGCGCGGCATCGAGCCGTCTCCTCTGCGCGCACCCTTGCCGCGCCCCGGTGCCGCGCCCGTGGCCATCACCGGCCCGCGCCACACGCAGGGCTTGCCCGCCTTCATTGCCGATGCGCTGCCCGATGGCTGGGGCATGCTGCTGATGGACCGCGCCTTTCGCAAAGCCGGGCGCGACCCGCGCAGCGTGTCGGTGCTGGAGCGCCTGGCCGTGGTGGGCGAGTCGGCCCTGGGCGCGCTGGCTTTTGAACCGGCCGACCCTTTGCCCGAGGGCACCAGCGGCACGCTGTCGCTGGCCGCACTGGCGCGCGAAGTGCAGGCCGTGCTGGCCGACGATGCGGGCGACACGCCCGTGCAGCAGTTGCAGCGCCTGCTGCAAGTGGGCGGCTCGCCGCAAGGCGCGCGGCCCAAGGCGCTGCTGCGCTGGCAGGCCGATCACACGCGGTTTGCGATGAGCAAGGACGGCGCAGCGGGCGAGCCCTGGCTCATCAAGTTTCCCGCGCAGGGCGAACACGCCGAAGTGTGCGCCGTCGAAGAGCTGTACGCCCGCCTGGCCCGCGCCGGCGGCATGAGCATGCCTGCCTCGCGCCACTTTGCGCTGGCGGGCCGCCACGCCGCCTTTGGCGTGCGCCGCTTCGACCGCGTGCCTCACCCCGCGCCCGACCTCATGAATACGGGCGAAGAAGTCCGCGTGCCCATGCTCAGCCTGGCCGCGCTGCTCGATGCCGACTACCGCCTGCCCGCGCTCGACTACAGCACCGTGCTGCTCGCCACCGCGCGCCTCACGGGCGACTACCGTGAAACGCTGAAAGCCTTTGGCCGCTGCGTGTTCAATGTGCTCACCCACAACCGCGACGACCACGCCAAGAACTTCGCCTATCTGCTGGGCGCCGATGGCCGCTGGCGCCTGTCCCCCGCGTTCGACTTGACCTTCAGCCACGGCCCTGGCGGCGAACACAGCACGTCCATCGCCGGTGAGGGCCGCACGCCGGGTCGACGCGAGTTGCTGCAAGTGGCGCGCGAAGGCGGCGTGAAGCCCAAAGACGCTGAGCACGTCATCGACCATTGGCTTACCGCACTGCAACCCGCGCCCGAGCTGCTGGCCGACTTGCCCATTCGCGCGGCCACGCTGCGTCAGATGCGCGAGGCGCTCACGCCCGTGTGGCAGGCGGTGCAACGCAAGGAGCCGAGCCATGCCTGAAAACCTGCTCTGCGCCCACGCCGGGTGCGCCAAACCCCGCGCCGTTTCCCGCTGCCTGGGCATCGTCTGCCTCGCATCGGCATGGCTGTGCTTTGGCGCCATGCCGGCGCTGGCGGCCCCGCCAGGTGTCAGCACGGGCGATTGCGAAGTGTTGGCGTCGGGCCAGTTGCGCGGTGACGAATACGTCGCCAGCTATCGGGGGCCGTGTCAGGGCGGCAAGGCCCAAGGCCAAGGCCGGGCCGAATGGCAATTGCGCCATTCGCCTGCAGCCGCGCCCGTGGTGTGGCAGGGGCGTTTCGATCAAGGCGTGCTTTTGTCCGAGCCGGCGGTCAAGGCCGCGCGCCGCGTGGACAGCACGCGCGTGCTGCTCGACCTGGGTGACTTTCAAGGCCCGGGCCAGCGCGGGCATCTGTGGGTGGAAAGCGGTGTGAACGGCAAGCTGCCTGCGCTCGCCTGCCAGCCATTGAGTTTGCAAGTGTCCACACAACACGCGCTGCACGACGACGCCGTGGCACGCCAGTGGCTGGATGCCGCATACCAGCACTGGCAATCGGCCTGTGGCGGCAGCCTGAATGCGTTGCAGCGCCGAAATCTGCGCGTTCAACTGCGCGAGGGCGATACCTGGGCCCCCGATGCTTTCGGCAACCTGCCTGCCGGCGTGGTGCAGGCCGTCACACCGGTGGCCGCCGGTAGCGCGCAATGGCAGTCCTACACCAACCGTGCGGCGCAGGCACGGGCCGCAGCGGCGCGTGAGCAGCAAGGCGTGGACGAAGCCTTGGCCAGCCAGGCCCGCGTGCGTGCGTTTGCGCGCGCCAATGGCGCCAGGCGTTACGTGGCGCTGGACGTCATCGACCACAACCCGTTTCGCTTAGGCGACGACGTGCTGCTGGTGGCCGTGCAGATGGTCGAGGCACGCTCGTCCACCGAAGGCGTGGTGCGCGCTGCGCGCCGTGTGCGTGGCGACTGGACACGCGCGCTGGTGCAAGGGCCGGTGGCCAGCTGGGACCAGCAAGGGCGCATCCTGGCCGTGCGCGCCAAGGGCCGCTCCAACGACAAATACACGCGTGATGCGCTGGTGCTTCAGGTCATCGACAGCCAGCGCTGCGAACAAGCCGACTGTGCGGACTACCTGCGCATGCCCGGCGGCAACTGGCTGCGAGAAGAAGCCTTGTGAGCGGCTTGCCGCAAGAGCGTATCCGACAAACCGTTTTTTTGATCAAGCAAAGAAAGCAAGGAAACAGAGATGTTCACCAAAATCCTCATCGCCAACCGTGGCGAAATTGCCTGCCGCGTGATTGCGACGGCCAAGAAAATGGGCATCGCCACCGTGGCGGTGTATTCCGATGCCGACAAGGATGCGCGCTTCGTGCAGATGGCCGACGAGGCCGTGCGGCTGGGGCCACCGCCTTCGCGCGAGTCGTATCTGCTGGCCGACAAGATCATCGAAGCCGCCAGGCAAACCGGCGCGCAGGCCATTCACCCGGGCTACGGTTTCTTGAGCGAGAACGAAGCCTTTGCCCGCCGCTGCGAAGAAGAGGGCATCGCCTTCATCGGCCCCAAGGCGCATTCGATTGCGGCCATGGGCGACAAGATCGCGTCAAAAAAGCTGGCCGATGAGGCCAAGGTCAGCACCATCCCGGGCTACAACGACCCCATCGCCACGGCGGAACAAGCGGTGGGCATTGCCCAGGGCATTGGCTACCCCGTGATGATCAAGGCCAGCGCGGGCGGCGGCGGCAAGGGCTTGCGCGTGGCCTTCAACGACCAGGAGGCGCTGGAGGGCTTTACCGCCTGCCAGAACGAGGCGCGCAACAGCTTTGGCGATGACCGCGTGTTCATCGAAAAATTCGTCGAGCAGCCGCGCCACATCGAGATCCAGGTGCTGGGCGATGCGCATGGCAACGTGGTGTATCTGAACGAGCGCGAATGCTCCATCCAGCGCCGTCACCAGAAGGTGATCGAGGAAGCGCCGTCGCCCTTCATCAGCGACGACACGCGCAAGGCCATGGGCGAGCAGGCCGTGGCGCTGGCCAAGGCGGTGAAGTACCAGAGCGCGGGCACGGTGGAGTTCGTGGTTGGCAAAGACCAGGACTTCTATTTTCTGGAGATGAACACGCGCCTGCAGGTGGAGCACCCGGTGACGGAGCTGATCACCGGCCTCGATCTGGTCGAGCAGATGATTCGCGTGGCGGCGGGCGAGAAGCTGTCGTTCACGCAGGCCGACGTGAAAAAGCAGGGCTGGGCCATCGAATGCCGCATCAACGCCGAAGACCCGTTCCGCAACTTTCTGCCCTCCACGGGCCGGCTGGTGCGCTTTGACCCGCCCGCGCAAAACCTGTTTCAGGGCCAGGCCACCACCGATAACGGCGTGCGCGTGGACACGGGCGTGATCGACGGCGGCGAGATTCCGATGTACTACGACTCGATGATCGCCAAGCTCATCGTGCACGGCCAGAACCGGGGCGACGCGATTGCGCGCATGCGCGAGGCGCTCAACGGCTTCGTCATTCGCGGCGTGCAAAGCAACATCCCTTTTCAGGCCGCGCTGCTGGCGCACCCGAAGTTCGTGGCGGGCGACTTCAACACCGGCTTCATCGCCGAGCATTACGCGCAGGGCTTTCGCGCCGAAGACGTGCCGCACGACGACCCGGCCTTTCTGCAGGCGCTGGCGGTGCACCTGGCCATGTTCTACCGCGACCGCGCCAGCGGCCTGCAAGGCCAGTTCTGGGAAGGCTTCAAGCGCCTGCCCGGGCGCGCGTTCACCGTGTGCGTGCTGGGCGAGGGCGGCCAACACACCTATGTGCCCGCCCAGGCAGGCGAAACCGCGCCCGGCCAGGCCACGCCCATCACGCTGACCACGCCCGAAGGTGCCAAGACCTACCTGCTGACGGTGGACAAGGCGCTGGGCGACGCACGCATCACCGGCACCTGCAACGGCCTGCCCTTCACCGCGCAAATGTCGCGCGGCACGGCCAAGAACCCGCTGGCCATTCGCGTCAACCACAACGGCACGCAGATGGACGCCATCGTCATGCACCCGCGCACCGCCGAGCTGCACCGGCTGATGCCCTACAAGGCGCCGCCCGACCTGAGCAAATACGTGCTCTCGCCCATGCCCGGCCTGCTGGTGCAGGTGGCCGTGCAGCCGGGCCAGGAAGTCAAGGCCGGCGAGCGCGTGGCCGTGATCGAGGCCATGAAGATGGAAAACGTGCTGTTCGCCAGCGCCGACGGCGTGGTCAAGGAAGTGCGCGCGCAAGAGGGCGACAGCCTGGCGGTGGATCAGGCGATCGTAGAGTTTGAATGAACGCCGCCCGTGTTGGCGAAGTCGAGCGCCGCCTGGCCGCGCGCGGCCTCGTGCTGCCGCAGGCCATCCAGCCGCCGCCCGGCGTGGTGCTGCCCTTTGCCTTTGTGCGCGTGACCGGCGCGCGCGCCTTTGTCTCGGGCCACGGCCCGCTCAATGCCGATGGCAGCCTGGCGCAGCCGCTGGGCAAGCTGGGCCGCGAGCTGACGCTGGCGCAAGGCCATGCAGCGGCGCGCCTCACCGGCCTGGCGATGCTGGGCAGCCTGCAACGCGCGCTCGGCACGCTCGACCGCATCGCGGCGTGGAACCGCGTGTTCGGCATGGTCAACTGCGCGCCCGGCTTCACGCAGTGCCCGGCGGTCATCAATGGCTTCTCCGAGCTGATCCTGGAAGTGTTCGACGCCGACGTCGCCCCACACGCCCGCAGCGCCGTGGGCATGGCCGAGCTGCCGTTCGACATTCCGGTGGAGATCGAGGCCGAGGTGGAACTGCGCGCTTGATATTCCGCTTGCGGCATCGTCCTGCTGAAAATCGAACACCCTACGTCACGAGATTGACATGTCCATCGTCACCATCTCCCCCCAGATTCCAGATCGTCATCCCCAAGGACGTGCGCCGCGCACTCAAGCTGCAACCGGGCCAGAAGTTGGATGTCAGGGTGGCAGGTGATCGGATGGAGTTGGTGCCACAGCAGCCCATGTCAGCGGCGAGGGGGATGCTGGAGGGCATCGACACCCATGTACCCAACGACCCCGAAGACTGGACGACACCCGACGTCACCTGAAGCGGATCTAACCCCACTCCCGTGACCACCCACCTGCTCAAACTTCCCATCCACGCCACCCCCGGTGCCAAGCGCACCGAGGCGGCGGGCGCGCATGGTGGCGCGCTGCGCGTGCGGCTGGGTGCGCCGCCGGTGGATGGCAAGGCCAATGCGGCCCTGATCGACTGGGCGGCGAAAGCCTTTGGCCTGCCGAAAAAACAGATAGAGCTGCTGCACGGCGCGGCAGGGCGGCAGAAGGTGTTGGGCCTGCATTTCGGCTCTGCCGCCGAATGCGCTGCGGCCCAGGCCCTGGTGGTGCAATGGATGGCAGAATGAGAATATAAAAAACATAGCTTTTTGCGTACGTGTTTCACCATTTTTTATGCTTTTCAATTTGAAAACGTTTAAAAACGTACGCAAGCAGCTATCAAATGATGTTGATTGTCGCCATGTCTTGAGCAGGTGGCTGCAGGCCTGTCGCCCCGCCGCTCCATGGCCCCGCGCTGGCGGATGCATCTCCATGCGCCCCCTTCTTTTCCACCCTCCATTGCGCGCATGAACTCGCCGCTTACGTCGTCACCACAGCCCAGCCTCAACCGCCGCCAAGCAGGGCAGGGCGCGTTGGCGCTGGTGGCTGCTGCGTTGACGCCGGGCGCGGCCTGGGCGCTGCGTGCGCCGCCCGCTGCGGCCACGGTTCTGCCCGAATGGCCCGCGGTGCCTGCATCGCTGGCCGCGCAACACAGGCGCGCGCTGGGCCCGCTGGCCGCGCGCATCGCCACCGATCTGCCCGATGTGCAAAGCGCCGTGGTGCTGCACCGGGGGCATCTGGCGTTCGAGCACTACCGCGCGGGCATCACTGCCCACACGTTGCAAGACACGCAGTCCGTCACCAAAAGCGTGGTGGCGCTGCTGTTTGGCCAGGCCGTGGCCGATGGCGCGCTGCGCGGCCCGCAGGAGCTGGTGGCCGCGCGCCTGCCTGCGCTGCTGCGCGTGGGGGCCGATGCGCGCGTGCAGCGCCTGCGCTTTGCGCACCTGCTGGGCATGACGGCTGGCTGGCCCGGTGACCAGACCGCCCGGCGCGACCGCGACGACGACCTGGCGCAGATCGCCCGCCGCCCCTTCGTGGCCGCGCCCGGCGCACGCTTTGCCTACGACAACGGCGCGGCCAATCTGCTGGCATTGGCGCTGACCAACGTGCTCCGTGAATCGCTCGCCGCCTACGCACGCCAGCGCTTGTTCACCCCGCTGGGCATACACGACTTCAGCTGGCGCACCGGCGCGCAAGGGCATGCGCTGGGCGCGTTGGGCCTGTCGCTCACTGCGCGCGGCATGGCCCGCGTGGGCGAGCTGGTGCTGGCCGAAGGCCGTTGGCAGGGCCAGCCGCTGCTGCCGCATGGCTACACCCTGGCCGCCACGCAGCGGCAAAACGCGGGCGGCTACCCGCTGGGCCGGCCCTACGGCTATCTGTGGTGGATCGGCAGCGCGCGCCCGGGCCAGGGGCGCAGCGCCTTCATGGCCAACGGCTACGGCGGGCAGTGGCTGTATGTGGATCCGGCGCTGGCGCTCGTCGTCGCCGTCACCGCGCGCCGCACCCCCGAAAGCGCCGCGCGCGGCCAGGGCCTGACGCTGATTCAGCAAGGCGTGTTGCCTGCCGTGCGGCGCATGGCATGAGCGGCACGCACGGTCTCCCGAAGCCCGTCACCCGACAATCCAGCATTACCCCCACCGCCCGCATTCACCCTCATGACCGCTTTTGATTCCACCACCGCCTTGCTCATCATCGACGCGCAAAACGGCTTCATGCCCGGCGGCGGCCTGCCCGTGGCCGATGGCGACGCCATCGTGCCCGTCATCAACCGCATCGCGCCCCTGTTCGCCAACGTGGTGCTTACGCAAGACTGGCACCCGGCAGACCACATCTCGTTTGCCGCCAACCACCCGGGCCGCGCACCGTTCGACACCATTGCGCTGCCCTATGGCGAGCAGGTGCTGTGGCCCACCCACTGCGTACAAGGCACGCACGACGCCGCGCTGCACGACGGCCTGCACGCGCCCCACGCGCAACTCGTCATCCGCAAAGGCTTTCACCGCGACGTGGACAGCTACTCCGCCTTCATGGAGGCCGACCGCCGCACCACCACGGGTCTGGCCGCCTACCTGCACGCGCGCGGCATCACCCGGCTGCATCTGTGCGGCCTGGCCACCGACTACTGCGTGGCCTGGAGCGCGCTGGACGCACGCGCGGCGGGCTTTGAAGCCATGCTGATCGAAGACGCCTGCCGCGCCATCGACCTGAACGGCTCGCTGGCCAAGGCCTGGGCCGACATGCAGGCGGCTGGCGTGGCGCGCATCCAGTCGGCTGCGCTTTTTGAAACCCTGAAAAACCTTTGAACGCAAAAAGCGCAGAAGTCGCGCAAAAGCCGCAAAACAAAACAGCATTTTCTTTAGCGTGTTTTGCGCAAATTTTGCGCCCTTTGCGTTCAAAAAAAGCCCTTCAACCTCAACCGGAGCACCCCATGACCCGCCCCTTCAAAGTCCTAGGCATTCAGCAAATCGCCATCGGCGGCCCCGACAAGAAGCGCCTGCAAAAGCTGTGGGTGGACATGCTGGGGCTGGAGAAAACCGGCACCTTCAAGAGCGAGCGCGAAAACGTCGATGAAGACATTTGCGCCATCGGCTCCGGCCCCTTCAAGGTCGAGGTCGATCTGATGCAGCCGCTGGACCCCGAGAAAAAACCCGCCGTGCACACCACCCCGCTCAACCACGTCGGCCTGTGGATCGACGACTTGCCGCAGGCGGTGGAGTGGCTCACCGCGCAGGGCGTGCGCTTTGCGCCGGGCGGCATCCGCAAGGGCGCGGCGGGTTTTGATATCACCTTCTTGCACCCCAAGGCGAATGACGAATTCCCCATCGCAGGTGAAGGCGTGCTGATCGAGCTGGTGCAGGCACCGCCCGAGGTGGTTGCCGCGTTTGCCACCATCGCTGTCGCCGACGTGCGTTGACACCAGCCATGGACACTTTGAAGCTGCCCGAGCTGCATACCGATGCCGATGGCCGCGCACGCTTTCGCGATGTGCCCATGGCGCTGACTGAAGGCACGCCCGCCGCGCGGCTGTCGCCGCTCATGCCCTCGGGCGGCGTGCAGTTTCGGCAAAGCCCTGTCGGCTTTCGCAGCGACTTTCACTGCACCACCGCGCCGCAGTGGCTGCTGGTGCTGCAAGGCTGCATGGAGATCGGCCTGCAAGACGGCAGCACCCGCCGCTTCGGCCCCGGTCAGGGCTTTTACTCCAACGACACCCTGCCTGCCGGCGAGACGTTTGACGCCGCACGCCATGGCCATTGCAGCCGGCAAGTGGGCGACGAGCCGCTGGTGACGCTGTTTGTGCGGGCTTGATGGCGCCGCACTTTTCACGCTCTTGAAGGAGCGCAAAAAGAAAGCTGTTTGCGCCGGCCATTCGGGCTTTACGCCCCGAACTGGGAGCCTGGCCTGGCGCGCGGCTTTCGGGGCTTGGGCGGTGACTTGGGCCGGGGCCGGGGCAGGGCGTCGGCAGTGGCCATGAGCAGGGCGCGCAGCAGCTCGTGGTCATCCCAGTGGTCAGGCGTGAGCAGCAGGTGCAGGCCGCCCTTGTCGTAAAAACGCCCCCACACGGGCGCGGGCAGCAGCGCCTGGCCTGCGGCGGTGGGTTTGACGTAGAGCTGGTCGTCGCACACGAAGGCCACGGGCTTGTCGTCCACGTACACGCAGTACTCGCCGAACATGCGTCGCGTGCGCAGGCCAGGCAGGCCGTGGCCCAACTGGTCGAGCAGAAAGTCGAGCGTTTCAGGGCGGGTGGGCATGGTGTGGCAGACGCGGTGCGCAACAAGGGGGTGCTGTTTCAGAGCGGTGCTGCGCCTGTTGATGCGCACGCTGCCGGTTGCGAGGGACGCAGTGGCGGCTGCCGAGAGCGCGGTCAGAACCGGATGCCGGCCGGGTTGGTGGTGGTGCGGGCGGGCGCCACGCTGGGCGCGGCTGGCTCGGCGGGGGCCGATGCCGCGTCGGCTGCGGGCGCGGGTGGGCGAGCCTGGGCGGCCACGAGCGGGGTGGGGGCGGGGCGCTGGTAGTTGCCGGGCAGGGCCGAGGTCTCGGGGTAGCCGGCGGCGCTCAGGTACTGCGTCCAGTCGCTTTCGGAAAAGCCCTTCAGCTGCTGCCCGCCGATGGTGAGGGCGGGCAGGCTGGCGTCGCCGAACTGGCGCTGCATCGCGGCGATGTCGGCGCCGCTGCTCACGGTGCGCTCGGTGAAGGGGATGCCGCGGCCGATGAGCAGGTTGCGGCCCGAGGCGCAGGGCGCGCAGTCGTTGCCGGTGTAGAGCGTGACGGGGTAGCGCTGCGCGGTCTGGCCCAGTGCGTAGGGCAGCGCGGCGCCACCTGCGGGGGCGTTGACGCCGGCGCGTGCGGGCGTTTCACGCGCACTGGCAGCCGGGGGCGTGTCGGAGTAGGTCACGCGCCCGTCGGGGCCGACCACACGATAGACCTGCGCCTGCGTGGCGGCAGCGGCCAGCAGCGCGGCGGCGGTGAGCGAGAGGGTGAGCAAACTTTGTGGCATGGCGTCGATGACTCCTTTGATGCGCGGTGTGGTGCGGGCCAGGGGAAAGGCGGCAGGGCGGTGTGTCAGGCCATGCCCTGGTGGCGCAGCAGTGCGTCCAGCGTGGGTTCGCGTCCGCGGAAGGCCTTGAAGGATTCCATCGCCGGGCGGCTGCCGCCCGCCTCCAGAATCTCGCGGCGGTATTTTCGCCCGGTTTCCACGCTGGGCAAGCCGTTTTCCGTGACGCTTTCCTCGAATGCGGCATAGGCGTCGGCGGAAAGCACCTCGGCCCACTTGTAGCTGTAATAGCCCGCCGCGTAGCCGCCGGCAAAGATGTGGCTGAAGGTCTGCGCGGTGCGCGAGAACGGTGGCGGCTGGATGACGGCGACTTCCTGCCGCACGGTGTCCAGCAGGGGCTGGAAGTCTTTGGCCGGGTCGTGCTCGGTGTGCAGCAGCATGTCGAACAGGGCAAATTCGATCTGGCGCACGGTCTGCATGCCGGCCTGGAAGTTTTTGGCGGCCAGCATCTTGTCGAACAGGGCGCGGGGCAGCGGCTCGCCGGTGTCGACGTGGGCCGTCATGTGCTTGAGCACGTCCCATTCCCAGCAGAAGTTCTCCATGAACTGGCTGGGCAGCTCGACCGCGTCCCACTCGACGCCGCTGATGCCCGAGACGTCGTGCTCGTTCACCTGCGTGAGCATGTGGTGCAGGCCGTGGCCGAATTCGTGGAACAGGGTGATGACGTCGTCGTGCGTGAGCAGGGGCGGCTTGCCACCCACGCCTTCGGCGAAGTTGCACACCAGTTGGGCGACGGGCGTTTGCAGCTGGCCCGTGTCGGGGCGCAGCCAGCGGGCGCGCACGTCGTCCATCCACGCGCCGCCGCGCTTGCCGTTGCGTGCGCCGGGGTCGAGGTAGAACTGGCCGAGGAGCTTTCCATCGCGTTCGATGCGATAGAACTCGACGGACGGGTGCCATACGGGCGCTGAGTCCTTGCGGATGGCCACTTCAAACAGCGTCTCGACGATCTTGAACAGCCCTTGCAGCACCTTGGGGGCCTGGAAGTACTGCTTGACCTCCTGCTCGCTGAAGGCGTAGCGCGCTTCTTTCAGCTTTTCGCTGAGGTAGGGCCAGTCCCAGGGCTGCGGGTCGGCCAGCTTCAATTCGGTCTTGGCGAAGGCGCGCAGATCGGCCACGTCGCGCTCGGCAAAGGGCTTGGCCTTGGCGGCGAGCTGGCGCAGGAAATCGACGACTTGCTGGGGCGATTCGGCCATCTTGGGCACGACGGAGACTTCGCCGAAGTTGGTGTAGCCCAGCAACTGCGCTTCTTCCTGGCGCAGCGCGAGGATGCCCTGCATCAGCGGCGCGTTGTCGAACTTGATGCCATCGCCCTCGGCCTGGTCGGACGCGCGGGTGACGTAGGCGCGGTACAGGCGCTGGCGCAGCGCGCTGCTGTGCGCGAACTGCATCACGGGCAGGTAGCTGGGCAGCTTGAGGGTGAGCTTGTAGCCGGGTTGGCCTTCGCTTTCAGCGGCGGCGCGGGCGGCGGCTTTGACGTCGGGCGGCACGCCGTCCAGCTCGGCCTCGGTGGCGTAGTGCGCGTAGCCGTCGGTGGCGTCGAGGGCGTTTTCGCTGAATTTCTGCTGCAACTCGGCCTGCTGCTCCTGAATGGCGGCGTAGCGATCCTTGGCCGCGCCTTGCAGCTCGGCACCGCCCAGCACGAAGCCGCGCAGCGCGTTCTGGTGCGCCTGGCGCTGTTCGGCGTTGAGCGTGACGGGGGCGATGGCCTTGTATTTGGCGTACAGGCGCTCGTCGCTGCCCAGGCGCGTCCAGAACTCGGTGACCTTGGGCAGCGCGGCGTTGTAGGCGGCGCGCAGCTCGGGCGTGTCCATGACGGCGTTGAGGTGGCCGATGGTGCCCCAGGCGCGGCCCAGCTTTTCGGTGGCCACGTCGAGCGTGCGCGAGAGCGTGGCCCAGTCGGCGGGCAAGTCGGGCGCCACGGCGGCTTCGAGCGCGGCTTCGGATGCGGCCAGCAGTTGGTCGATGGCCGGGGCCACGTGTTCAGGGCGCACCTGGTCAAACAGGGGGAGGTCGGAGAAGTCGAGAAGGGGATTGGGCATGGCGCGTGAGATGGGGGCGGGGTGTGGAATGTCAAGCATGCAGGTGTGGAAATGATAGCTTGTTGCGTTTTATTTACGGGCGCTATAGCCTGATTTGCATGTGATTTTTTGGGCGTTCAGAACAGCCGAACGCAGAGGACGCAGAGATTGCGCAGAGGACGCAGAAGAATTCAGAAATCTGGTTTTACTTTTGCGTTCTCTGCGAATCCTTTGCGTCCTCTGCGTCCGGTTTTAGGTTGTCGGTCTTCACCGCCGCGCCCGCACGTCCAGCCCAACGAAGACCGAGCGCCCCGCTGCTGGCTCGAAGAAGCGGCCATTGGCTTCGTTGACGATGACCGAGCCTGCGTAGCGGCGGTTGGTGAGGTTGTCGATGCGCACGAAGGGTTGCAGGCGCCAGGTGCCGCGCGCGATGTCGTGCCGCAGGCTGAGGGCCAGCACGGTGGCGGCGCTGGCGAAGTCGCTGTTGGCGTCGTTGACGGGCACACGGCCCGTGTGGCGCGCCTGCAGCCCCAGCACCGCGCCCTGCGCCCAGGCGGGGCGCCAGTCGATCTGCGCATAGAGCTGCTGGCGCGCGATGCCGGGAATGCGCTGGCCCGCAACCACCACGTCCGCTGGCGCGCAGGGCGGGGCGGCGCACTTGCTGTAGCCGTCGCGAAAGCGCGCTTGCAGGAAGGTGGCCGCGCCGGTGAGGGTGAAGGTGCCCAGCTCGGCGTCCAGCGACAGCTCCAGCCCGTGGCGGCGCGTGCGGCCAGCGTTTTGAAAGGTGGCGCGGCCGCCCTGGTTGAGCGCGGGCACGATTTCGTTGCGGGTGCGCACGTCGAACAGCGCCGCGCTCCAGCCGCCCCAGCCGTGGCGTCCGCGCAGGCCCAGTTCGGCGCTCTGCTGGCGGCTGGCGCTCAGGGCGCGGTTCAGGCCGGCCTGGCCGCCAGGCGAATAGGCGGCTTCGTTGAGTGTGGGCGTTTCGAAGCCGCCGCCCACGCTGGCAAAGGCCTGCAGCGATTCGGCCAGCTGCACGCGAGCGCCGACGACGGGGCTGAGGCCGCTGTAGCGCACGCGCCCGCTGTCGTCGCCGTTGCCGGGCGCGATGTAGTGGTCGCGCGAGTTGAAGCGCACGTTGGAATAGCGCAGCCCGCCGGCCAGCGTCCAGCCGGGGGTGCGCCATTCGGCCTGCACGTAGGGCTCGGCCGCGTCGGCGGTGTTGGTTTCGTTGCGCCGCAGGCGGCCCAGCACGCCCAACTGGTCGCCGATGAAGTTCTCGTGGCCCCGGCGCTGCTCGCGCTGGCGGCCCCAGCTCAGGCCAGCCACCAGGCCCAGCGTGGCGTCGCCCACCGGGCGGTCGAGCCGCCAGCGCGCGTGGGCACCGCCGTAGGCGCGGCCCAGGTCGATCACGCCGCCGGCGGACAAGGGCGCGGCCTGCGCGGCGGGCGGGATGGCCTGGTACTGCCACACGCCGCGCTGGCCCAGCCAGCCCATCAGCTCCAGCCGCTGCTCGGCGTTCAGGTGGTGTTCCCACGCGGCACCCAGCTGGGTCTGGCGCACGGTCTTGCGGGTGTCGTAGCGCAGCGCGTTGGGCGTGGTCTGGCGTGGGTTGGCGTCGAACTCGGTGCGCGACAGGCCCAGCGGATCGTCGGCGCGCAGCGCGTGCGTGTTGAACAGCAGCACCAGCCGGTCGTCGCCGCTTTGGCGCGTGAGCTTGAGGTTGGCCGTGCCTTGCGCGGCGGCGCTGTGCGGGCGCGCGCCGTCGGTGGCAAAGCCGCTGGCGGACAGCGCATAGGCCCAGCCGGGCTGATCGGGCGGCGCGGTGCGGCCCAGCGCCTGGGTGGACAGGCGCCACAGGCCATCGCTGCCCGCCGCAAAGCCCGCGCGCCATTCGCCGGGCCAGCGGCCATCTTCGGTGGTGAGCATGAGCACGCCGCCGCTGCTGGCACCGTACAGCGCGGCAAATGGGCCGCGCACGACCTCGATGCGCTCGGCGGCGCTCAAGGGGAAGTGGCTGGTCTGGCCCTGGCCATCGGGTGCGCTGGCGGGGATGCCGTCCACATACAGCTTGAGCCCGCGCACGCCAAAGCTGGCGCGGCTGCCGAAGCCGCGCACGGACAGCTGCGCGTCTTGCGCGAAGTTCTGCCGGTCGCGCACCACCAAGCCGGGCACGCGGCCCAGCGATTCGGCCAGGCCGATCTGCGGGCGGGCGGCTTTCAAATCGTCGGCGCTGACGACATCCATCGACGCGGGCGACTGCCAGCGGTCGGCACCCGCGCGGCTGCCGCGCACCACCACGGGGGCGAGGGCACCGTCGTCGTCGACTTCGTACGTTGCGGCGTCCTGCGCCCACACGCCGGGCGCGGCGGCGCACAGCGACAGCAGCAGGGCATGACAAATGACCGCGCTCTGGCGAGCGCATGACGAATGACGACGCACATCAGCCCGCACGCCGGTTTTGTCATTCGTCATGGCGCGCCAGCGGCGGTCGTTGAACGCAGCGAAGGTCATGCGTGCGCACGCCTCTCGGTAGGCTGGGTAGAGCGCAGCGAAACCCAGCGTGCGGCGCTGGCAAGGAGCTGGGTTTCGCTTTGCTCTACCCAGTCTACGGTCTGGATGATGGGTGTATACCCCATGCCTGCCACCTCTACAGCGCCCGATTGACGGGCGCTGGCCGCATATACCCCCATTTCATCAATGAATTTGGGCCAATGGAGCACAGTCAAAACCCAAAGCGGACTGGCGCCGCGCGGTGCGTGCATGCACAAGTCCGACGACGCAGGGCCATGGCGCGAAGCGGCCGAGGGCGGCGTTTCACTGCACGCGCTCAGCCGCTTCGATGGTGTTGACCAGCAGCATGGCGCGGGTCATGGGGCCGACGCCGCCGGGCACGGGGGTGATCCAGCTGGCGACTTCTTTCACGCCCGCAAAGTCGACGTCGCCGCAGAGCTTGCCTTCGTCGTTGCGGTTCATGCCCACGTCGATGACGACTGCGCCGGGCTTGACCATGTCGGCGGTGAGCACATCGCGTTTGCCCACGGCGGCGACCACGATGTCGCCTTGCAGGGTTTGCGCTTTCAAATCGGGCGTGCCGCTGTGGCAGACGGTGACGGTGGCGTTGGCGGCCAGCAGCATCAGGGCCATGGGCTTGCCGACGATGTTGCTGCGGCCGATGACCACGGCGTGCTTGCCGCGCAAATCCTGCATGCCGATGCTTTCCAGCATCTTCATGCAGCCATAGGGCGTGCAGGGGCGAAAGCCGGGCTGGCCGACCATGAGCGCGCCGGCGCTGGCGACGTGAAAGCCGTCCACGTCTTTGTGCGGCGCGATGGCTTCGATGACGGCGTGGCTGTCCATGTGGGCGGGCAGGGGCAGTTGCACCAGGATGCCGTGGACGCTGCTGTCGGCATTCAGCGCGGCAATGCGCGCGAGCAGCTCGGCTTGCGGCAGGTGGGCGGGGTAGCGCTCCAGCGTGGCGTCAAGGCCGGTCTGTTCGCTGTCGGCGACCTTGTTGCGGGTGTAGACCTGGCTGGCGGGGTCTTCGCCGACGAGGATGACGGTGAGGTGCGGCTGCACGCCGCGGCTTTTGAGCGCGCTGACGCGGCCTGCGACTTGCTCGCGCATGGTGCGCGCCAAGGCGTTGCCGTCGATGAGCTGGGCGGTCATGGAAGGGGGTCCTTGAAGGGGGAAGGCTGCGAGCGCCTTGTGGGGCGGGCGCGGGTAGCGAGGGGGGAGGTTTGGGTTATTTAAAAATGATAGCTTCTTGCGTACGTTTATAAACGAATTCAATATGAAAACACATTGAAAATGCTTTAAAACGTACGCAAGCAGCTATATTTTTGTTCTATCCGTGATCCTGGACGTCCGTCCGTGTGCCTCAAACCTTGGCGGGTGCGGGGTTGAGGGCGATCTTGAGCAGGTCGGCCACGGTGTTGGCGCCCAGCTTTTCCATGATGTTGGCGCGGTGCGCTTCGACGGTCTTGATGCTTATCCCCAGGTCGTCGGCGATCTGCTTGTTCAGGCGGCCGGCGACGATGCGCTCCAGCACCTGCGCTTCGCGCCCGGTGAGCTTGGCCATGAGCGCGTCGCGGCTGGCGGCGTGCTGCTGGGCGGCGAAGGCGGTGCGGGCCTGCTCCAGCATGCGCTCGACCAGGGGCACCAGGTCGTCTTCCTTGAAGGGCTTCTGGATGAAGTCCATCGCGCCTTTTTTCATGGTCTCCACGGCCAGGGGCACGTCGCCGTGGCCGGTGATGAAGGTCATGGGCAGGGGGGAGTCGCGCTCGGCCAGGCGGTCTTGCAGATCGAGCCCGCTCATGCCGTCCATGCGGATGTCGACGATGAGGCAGGCGACCTCGCGCGGGTCGTAGCGGGAGAGGAATGCTTCGGCCGATTCGAAGCAGCGCACGCGGAAGTCCTGCCCTTCGAGAAGCCACTGCACGGAGTCGCGCACGGCCTCGTCGTCGTCTACCACATACACCGTGCCACGCTTGGGAATCAAACTCATGCCGTTGTTGCCTTGCTGCTGATTTTCGATCGGATGCCATCGTGGGCTGGGCCCACCGGAATCCAGAAAGTGAAGCGGCAACCCACGATATCGCCGGCATTGTAGAGGTTCTCGGCACTGATGCGGCCCTGGTGCGACTCGACGATGGAGCGGCACAGGTTCAGCCCGATGCCCATGCCTTCGCTCTTGGTGGAGAAGAAGGCTTCGAACAGCCGCTCCAGCACTTCGGGCGGCAGCCCGCGCCCGGTGTCGGTGACGGTGAAGTGCATGGCGGGCAGGCCGTCGATCTCGCGCGCGTGCACGCGCAGCTCCACCTGCCGGTTGCCGGGCGCGCGGTGCGCGGCGTCGACGGATTCGGCACCGTTCTTGATGAGGTTGATGACCGCCTGCTCGATGAGGATGGGGTCGACGAAGACCGAGGGCAGGCGCGGGCCGATGTGGTGCAGCAGGCGCACCTGGCGGCGGCGCAGTTCGATGTCGGCCAGCTCGATCACCTGCTCCATCATGGTTTCCACCACCGCCCATTGCCTGCGCGGCTCGCTGCGCTTGACGAAGCTGCGGATGTGCTGCACCACCTGGCCGGCGCGCTGGGCCTGGCGCGCGGTCTTGTCGAGCGCGCCGAGCAGGTCGTCCTGGCTGATGCCGCCGCTTTTCACGCGCGAGATCATGCCGTTGCAGTAGTTGCTGATGGCCGTCAGCGGCTGGTTCAGCTCGTGCGCCACGCTGGATGCCATTTCGCCCATGGTGATGAGGCGGCTGGCGGTTTGCGCGCGCTCGGCCTGGGCGGCGGCCTGCTCGTCGGCCAGGCGACGGGCGGTGATGTCGGTGGCGATGACCATCTGCGCCAGGCGGCCATCGACCCAGTTGAGGTAGCGCGAGCGCACTTCCAGCCATTTGCCCAGGCGCTCGATGAATACCTCGGCATGGTCGGCCAGCGGGGCGGATGCCACGGTGTCGAGCGGCAGGCCGGCAAAGGCGTCCACCGCGTCCAGACTTTCGTCGGATATCTGCGTCTCGGGCGTGCCACCGCGCACCACGAGCTTGAGGTGGCCCACGGTGGTGGTGCCGAACCATTGCCGGTAGAGCTTGTTGGCGAACAGCAGCTCATGGCTGCCCAGCGGCGCGACGGAAACCGAGGCGTCCAGCGCCTCCAGCACGGTGGTGAAGCGCTCGTACGATGCCGACAGCTGCTGGCGCACGCGGTTGGGTTCGGTGATGTCGGTCATCGAGGCCATCCAGCCGGTCTGCTTGCCGGTGGCGTCGATCAGCGGCGAGATGTACAGCCGCGCGTCGAACAGGCTGCCGTCCTTGCGCTTGACGCGCATCTGCAGGCCCCCCAGGTCGGTGGCGCCGCCCAGCTCGTCGGTCAGCAAGGCGGCGAGCGCCTCGCGGTCCTCGTCGGGCCAGTAGGAAAAGGGCTGCGACTGGCCGACCAGCTCGTCCTCGGTCCAGCCTGTCATCTGGCAGAACGCGGGGTTGACGTAGGTGATGCGGCCTTGCAGATCGAGCGCGCGCATGCCGGTCAGCATGGAGTTTTCCATCGCGCGGCGAAAGCTGGTTTCGGCTTCCAGGGCCATCTGCACCTGCTGGCGGCGCTGGCTCTGGCGCCAGTTGGCGATCAGCATCCAGGCCGTCATCGCGGCCAGCGCGGCCACCAGCCAGAACAGCGTGTCGCCCACCACGTGCGGGCTGGTGCGCCAGGCCTGCGCGCGCAGCACCAGGCCGTTGCCCACCGGCGCGACGGGGCTCTGGAACTCGTTGACACGACCCGCCCAGGGCAGGTGCTCGGTGAGGCCGGTGCGCTCCGGAATGCTGTGGCCGGTGAGCAGCTCGCCGCTGTTGTCGAGCATGGCCATGGCGTACTTGGCCAGCATTTCCGCCGGCACGCCGTAGCGCAGCAGACCATCGACCGACAGCTCCGCCAGCAGCTCGCCGGCGAACCGGCCCTCGGGCAGCACGGGCACGTGCAGCTGGAGCACGGCGTCGGCCTCGCTGATGCCGATGGGCCGCGAATAGACGGGCCGCAGCAGGTCGCGCGCCAGCTCGAAACCGGCCATGGATTCGCCTGGCGCCAGCACGTCGCCAGGCGTGCTGCCGGGCCGCGCCAGCATGCTGGGCGCGTTTTCGCTGACCAGCACCCGGGCATCGGCACTGACCCAGTGCAGCGCCAGCAGCTCGGGGTTCTGCATCACCAGCGGCGCGGCGCGCGCGGCAAAGCTCTGCGCGTTCACGTCGCCGTTCGCAATGTCCTGCGCCAGGCGCATCAGCTGCTCTTGCCGCTCCAGCAGGCGCAGGCGCAGGCGCTGCTGGCTGTATTCCAGATCGCGCTTGACCGCCTCCTGCTCGCGCCGAACCTCCTCTACCCGCAGATACCAGAACGCCGACGCAATGGCCGCCATGAACAGCAGCACCGCCGCCAGCGGCATCAGGTGCGACAACCAGTCCGAGCTGCGCGCACGCGGCCCTCCGCTGGCGCGTGCCGGGTCGCGAAGCTCGGGGGCAAGAGGAGAAAAGCGCGAGGACATGCCGAAAAGTGTAGGTGACGCCGCATGCCCTGCCGAAACAAAAACACACTGGATTCACGCTCAATTTTTCACATCATGAATATACAAGTTGCCATTTGGAAAAATAACGCTTCTGTGAGAACATGCCGGTGTTCGTACACAATGACTTTCATTCGCAGACCAAAAAGGAGACAACAGCATGTCCGCAGAGCCCAACGCGGCGCAAGTCCGTGCCGCAGAAATCGATGCCCAGGAAACCCGCGAATGGCTGGACGCCCTGTCCGCCGTCATCGACCGCGAAGGCCCCGAGCGCGCCCACGCGCTGCTTGAAGAGCTGCTGGAGCACGCGCGCCAGAACAGCATCGACCTGCCGTTCTCGGCCACCACCGGCTACGTCAACACCATCGAGCCCGAGCAGGAAGCGCGCAGCCCCGGCAACATCGCCATTGAAAAGCGCCTGCGCGCCTACATGCGCTGGAACGCCATGGCCATGGTGGTGCGCGCCAACCGCCTGAACCCCGACGACGGCGGCGACCTCGGCGGCCACATCGGCTCGTTCGCCTCGCTGGCCTCCATGCTGGGCGCCGGCTTCAACCACTTCTGGCACGCCGAGAGCGAAGGCCACGGCGGCGACTGCCTCTACATCCAGGGCCACAGCGCGCCCGGCATCTACGCCCGCGCCTATCTTGAAGGCCGCATCACTGAAGAGCAGATGGACAACTTCCGCCAGGAAGTCGATGGCAAGGGCCTCTCAAGCTACCCGCACCCCAAGCTGATGCCCGAGTTCTGGCAGTTCCCCACCGTCAGCATGGGCCTGGGGCCGCTGATGGCGATCTATCAGGCGCGCTTTCTCAAGTACCTGCACGCCCGCGGCATTGCCGACACGGCCAACCGCAAGGTCTGGGCCTTCATGGGCGACGGCGAGATGGACGAGCCCGAAAGCCTCGGTGCCGTTGGCATCGCCGCGCGCGAGGGCCTGGACAACCTCATCTTCGTCATCAACTGCAACCTGCAACGCCTGGACGGCCCGGTGCGCGGCAACGGCAAGATCATCCAGGAGCTGGAGGGCGAATTCCGTGGCAGCGGCTGGAACGTCATCAAGCTCATCTGGGGCAAGGGCTGGGACGAGCTGCTGGCGCGCGACAAGTCGGGCAAGCTCAAGCAATTGATGATGGAGACGCTGGACGGCGACTACCAGGCCATGAAGGCCAATGACGGTGCCTTCGTGCGTCAGCACTTCTTCGGCAAATACCCCGAAACGGCGAAGCTGGTCGAGCACCTGAGCGACGAGGAAATCTTCGAGCTGCGCCGCGGCGGCCACCAGCCCGAGAAGGTGTACGCTGCCTTCCACGCCGCCCACCACCACAAGGGCCAGCCCACCGTGCTGCTGGTCAAGACCGTGAAGGGCTACGGCATGGGCAAGGCCGGTGAAGGCAAGAACACCGTGCACCAGACCAAGAAGCTGAGTGACGAAGACATCCGCTACATCCGCGACCGCTTCAACATCCCTGTGCCCGACAGCGAGCTGGACAAGCTGCCCTACTACAAGCCGGCCGACGACACGCCCGAGATGCGCTACCTGCACGAGCGCCGCAAGGCCCTGGGCGGCTACCTGCCCAAGCGCCGCGCCAAGTCCGATGAGCAGTTCACCATCCCCTCGCTCGACACCTTCAAGGCCGTGCTCGAACCCACCGCCGAAGGCCGCGAGATCAGCACCACGCAGGCTTTCGTGCGCTTTTTGACGCAGCTGCTGCGCGACAAGGCGTTCGGCCCGCGCGTGGTGCCCATTCTGGTGGACGAGGCGCGCACCTTCGGCATGGAAGGGCTGTTCCGCCAGATCGGCATCTACAACCCCAAGGGCCAGCTCTACACCCCGGTCGACAAAGACCAGGTGATGTACTACAAGGAGGCCAAGGACGGCCAGATCCTGCAAGAGGGCATCAACGAAGCGGGCGGCATGGCGAGCTGGGTGGCGGCGGCCACCAGCTACAGCACCAGCAACCGCATCATGATGCCGTTCTACGTGTACTACAGCATGTTCGGCTTCCAGCGCGTGGGCGATCTGGCCTGGGCAGCGGGCGACATGCAGGCGCGTGGCTTTCTGCTGGGCGGCACCAGCGGGCGCACCACGCTCAACGGCGAAGGCCTGCAGCACGAAGACGGCCACAGCCACATCCTGGCCGGCACCATTCCCAACTGCATCTCCTACGACCCCACCTTTGCGCACGAAGTCGGCGTCATCCTGCACCACGGCTTGAAGCGCATGGTGGAAAAGCAGGACAACGTGTTCTATTACCTCACCCTGCTGAACGAAAACTACCCCATGCCCGGCCTCACCGATGGCACTGAGGAGCAGATCATCAAGGGCATGTACCTGTGCAAGCCCGGCAGCGGCTCCACCCTGGCCGGTGGCGCGCCGCGCGTGCAACTGCTGGGCAGCGGCACCATCCTGCGCGAGTCCATCGCCGCGCAAGAGCTGCTGCTGAAAGACTGGGGCGTGGGTGCCGACGTCTGGAGCTGCCCCAGCTTCAACGAACTGGCGCGCGACGGCCAGGACTGCGACCGCTGGAACCTGCTGCACCCCACCGAGCCGCAGCGCAAGCCCTTCGTGGCCCAGCAACTGGAGGCGCACGACGGCCCGGTGATCGCCTCCACCGACTACATGAAGAACTACACCGAGCAGATCCGCCCCTTCATCCCCGCCGGGCGCACCTACCGCGTGCTGGGCACCGACGGCTTTGGCCGCTCCGACTTCCGCAGCAAGCTGCGCGAGCATTTCGAGGTCAACCGCCACTACATCGTGGTGGCCGCGCTGCGTGCGCTGGCCGACGAAGGCAAGGTGCCGATGGAGCGCGTGGCCGACGCCATCAAGCAGTACGGCATCCAGACCGACAAGATCAACCCGCTGCACGCCTGAAGGGAGACACAGTCATGGCATTGGTAGAAGTCAAAGTCCCCGACATCGGCGACTTCAAGGACGTGGCCGTCATCGAGCTGCTGGTCAAACCCGGCGACACGGTCAAGGTGGAGCAATCGCTGCTCACCGTCGAAAGCGACAAGGCCAGCATGGAGATCCCGTCCAGCGCGGCGGGCGTGGTCAAGGAGCTGAAGGTCAAGCTCGGCGACACCGTGAACGAAGGCAGCGTGGTGATGCTGCTGGAAGCCGCTGCCGGTTCTGAAGAAAAACCGGCTCCAGCGCCTGTTGCACCTGCGAAAGCAGCTCCTGAAAAAGAAGCAAGCACTGCGCCCGCCCCCGCACCGTCAGGCGGCACCGTGGAAGTGCGCGTGCCCGACATTGGCGACTTCAAGGACGTGGCCGTCATCGAAGTCTTCGTCCAACCCGGCGACACGGTGAAGGTCGAGCAATCGCTCATCACCGTCGAAAGCGACAAGGCCAGCATGGAAATCCCGTCCAGCGTGGCAGGCGTCGTCAAAGAGCTGAAGGTCAAGCTGGGCGACACCATCAACCAGGGCGATCTGCTGGCCCTTCTTGAAAGCACCGGCGCAGCGCCTGCCACGGCACCTGCTGCCGCACCAGCCAGTTCAGAGCAAAAAGCGGCTCCAGTGCCCGCCCAGCAAGCGCAAGCAGCTACAAAACAAGAAGCATCCAGCGCCGCCGCACCGGCACCGCACGACCCCACCAAGCCCCCCGTGGGCCTGCCCCACGCCAGCCCCAGCGTGCGCAAGTTCGCGCGCGAGCTGGGCGTGCCGCTCGATGAAGTCAAGGGCAGCGGTGCCAAGGGCCGCATCACCCAGGAAGACGTGCAGGCCTTCACCCAGTCGGTGATGGCCGGCACCGCGCAGACCAAGGCGCAGGCCGCCAAGGGCAGTGCTGGCGGTGGCGACGGCGCAGCGCTGGGCCTCATCCCCTGGCCCAAGGTCGACTTCGCCAAGTTCGGCCCCATCGAGCGCAAGGAGATGAGCCGCATCAAGAAGATCAGCGGTGCCAACCTGCTGCGCAACGCGATCATGATTCCCGCCGTCACCAACCACGACGACGCCGACATCACCGACCTCGAAGCCTTCCGCGTGGCCACCAACAAGGAGAACGAAAAGAGCGGCATCAAGGTCACCATGCTCGCCTTCCTCATCAAGGCCTGCGTGGCCGCACTGAAGAAATTCCCCGAGTTCAACAGCAGCCTGGATGGCGACGCGCTCATCTACAAGCAGTACTGGCACATCGGCTTTGCCGCCGACACCCCCAACGGCCTGGTCGTGCCCGTCATCAAGGACGCCGACCAGAAAGGCGTGCTGCAAATCAGCGAAGAAATGGGCGCGCTGGCCAAGAAAGCGCGCGACGGCAAATTGGGCCCCGCCGACATGAGCGGTGCCACCTTCACCATCAGCAGCTTGGGCGGCATTGGCGGGCGCTACTTCACGCCCATCATCAACGCCCCCGAAGTCGCCATCCTCGGCGTGTGCCGCAGCACCATGGAGCCGGTGTGGGACGGCAAGGCTTTCCAGCCGCGCCTGATGCTGCCCCTGTCGCTCACGTGGGACCACCGCGTCATCGACGGCGCGGCGGCCGCGCGCTTCAACGCGTATCTCGGCCAGATCCTCGGCGACTTCCGCCGGGTGCTGCTGTAAAGGGAGGCTGACGATGGCTGACATTCAAGTCAAGGTGCCCGACATCGGCGACTTCAAGGACGTCGCCGTGATCGAAGTGCTGGTCAAGCCCGGCGACACGGTGAAGGTGGAGCAGTCGCTCATCACCGTCGAATCCGACAAGGCCAGCATGGAAATCCCCAGCAGCCACGCCGGCGTGGTCAAGTCGCTGTCGGTGAAGCTGGGCGACACGGTGAACGAGGGCAGCGTGCTGCTGGTGCTGGAGGCAGATGGTGCCGCTTCTGAATCAAAACCGGCACCAGCGCCCGCCCAGCAAGCGCAAGAAGCTTCTAAAAACGTAGCAAACAAAGCCCAGGTTGCAACGCCTGCCAGCGTGGCACCCGGTGCGGCTTACAGCGGACAGACCGACCTGGACTGCGACGTCCTCGTCCTCGGCGGCGGCCCCGGTGGCTATTCAGCGGCGTTCCGCGCGGCAGACCTGGGCCTCAAAGTCGTGGTCGTCGAGCGTTACACCACCTTGGGCGGCGTGTGCCTGAACGTCGGCTGCATCCCTTCCAAAGCCCTGCTGCACGTGGCGGCGGTGATGGACGAGGTCAGCCACCTGGCCGCGCTCGGCATCGACTACGGCGGCGCGCCCAAGCTCGACATCGACAAACTGCGCACGCACAAGGAGAAGGTCATCGCCAAGCTCACCGGCGGCCTGGGCGCGATGGCGAAGATGCGCAAGATCACCGTGCTGCGCGGCTACGGCACCTTTGTCGGCACGCACCACATCGAAGTCGAAGAAACCAGCGGCACCGGCCAGGAGAAAACCGGCAAGAAGCAGACCGTGCAGTTCAAGCACTGCATCATCGCCGCCGGCAGCCAGGCCGTGCGCCTGCCCTTCATGCCCGATGACCCGCGCGTGGTCGACTCCACCGGCGCGCTGCAACTCAAAGGCGTGCCCAAGAAAATGCTCATCCTGGGCGGCGGCATCATCGGCCTGGAGATGGGCACCGTCTACAGCACGCTGGGCGCGCGGCTCGACGTGGTCGAAATGCTCGACGGCCTGATGCAAGGCGCAGACCGCGACCTGGTCAAGGTCTGGCAAAAGCTGAACGCGCCGCGCTTCGACAACATCATGCTCAAAACCAAGACGGTGGCCGCCAAGGCCACCGATGCGGGCATCGAGGTCAGCTTTGAAGGCGAGGGCGCGCCCCCACCGCAAACCTACGACCTGGTGCTGCAAGCCGTGGGCCGCAGCCCCAACGGCAAGAAAATCGGTGCCGAACAGGCCGGTGTGGCCGTCACCGAACGCGGCTTCATCGACGTGGACGTGCAAATGCGCACCAACGTGCCGCACATCTTCGCCATCGGCGACATCGTCGGCCAGCCCATGCTGGCGCACAAGGCCGTGCACGAAGGCCATGTGGCCGCTGAAGTCATCGCAGGCGAGCAAAAGGGCGACGACAAGCTGGCCAGATCCGCCTTCAACGCCCGCGTGATCCCCAGCGTCGCCTACACCGACCCCGAAGTCGCCTGGGTGGGCCTCACGGAAGACCAGGCCAAGGCGCAAGGCATCAAGGTGAAAAAGGGACTGTTCCCGTGGACGGCCTCCGGCCGTGCCATCGCCAACGGCCGCGACGAGGGCATGACCAAGCTGCTGTTCGACGATTCGCCCGAGGCGCACGGCCACGGCCGCATCCTGGGCGGCGGCATCGTCGGCACGCACGCAGGCGACATGATTGGCGAGGTAGCCCTGGCCATCGAGATGGGTGCCGACGCGGTAGACATCGGCAAAACCATCCACCCCCACCCCACGCTGGGCGAAAGCATCGGCATGGCGGCCGAGGTGGCACACGGCAGCTGCACCGACTTGCCGCCGCAAAAGCGCTGACAGCGGCGCATTCGCGTGACATCCGCGTTGCCCGAGGGCGATGCGGATTTTTTTTGGATATTGTGGGGAGGTTGGCGAAAAACAGCCGAACTGCCGGACGCGAAGAACGCAAAGGATTCGCGAAGGACGCGAAAACATGAAAATCCTTGCAATCTTGCGGATTTTGATAAGAAATCACGGTTGACTATAAAAATCCTCAAGTTCATGAGGATTGGAAGGCAGCTCTCCCTGATTTGATGCAAAATCCTCTTGAACGTGAGGATTTTTATGCAGATATCTATCCCAACTGCCGCGGCCATCGGCCCTATCGTGCGCGCGGCCCGCAAGACGCAGGGCATCCGGCAGGACGACGCTGCTGGCAGCATCGGCGTCAGCGAGAACTTTCTGGGCAAGATCGAGCGCGGCAGCGACTCGGTGCAGTGGGGCAAGCTCTTTCAGGTGCTCGAAGGGTTGGGCATTCGCATCGTGCTCGACGTGCCCGACAGCGTGGCTGATCGCGTGGCCGATCACCTGCCCCAAACAGCGCGGCATCTGCCCCGGCCATGACAAGCCGGGCACTGCGCGCCTTCATCAACGGTGCCGAGGTGGGCACCCTGTACGAGGTGGACGGCTTGTGGCGCTTTGCATACGCGCCGTCCTGGCTTGTTCACCCCTGGCGCTTCGCGCTCAGCCCGCATCTGCCGCTGTCTGCCGATCCGCTGGTGGATGGTGCCAGCCACCGGCCCGTGCAGTGGTATTTCGACAACCTGCTGCCCGAAGAAGGGCAGCGCACCCTGCTGGCGGGCGACGCCCGGCTTCATGTCGCCGACGCCTTTGGCCTGCTGGCTCACTATGGTGCCGAATCGGCTGGCGCGCTCACCCTGCTGCCGCCTGGCGAGGCATTGCCAGCGGCGGGCGATTCGCGCCCCTTGTCTGACGCCGTGCTGCACGCGCGCATTTGCCAGTTGCCCAAGGTGCCGCTCACGCACGCGGCCATCAAGCGCATGTCGCTGGCTGGCGCGCAGCACAAGCTGGCGGTGGTGTTGCAGGGGGGCGAGCTGTTCGAGCCCACGGGTGCCACAGCGTCCACCCACATCCTCAAGCCCGACCACCCCGACGGGGACTACCCCCATTCCGCCGTCAACGAATGGTTCGTCATGCGGCTGGCCGCGCGGCTGCGCCTGGAGGTGCCCGCCGTGCATCGCCGCTACGTGCCCGCGCCGGTGTACCTCATTGACCGCTTCGACCGCTTCGACCACGGTGCGCCTTCCGCGCAGGCGCAGCGCCTTCACGTGATCGACGCCTGCCAGCTGCTGGGGCTGGGCCGCAGCTTCAAATACAGCCAGGGCAGCATGGAGAGCCTGTTGCGGCTGGCCAACGCCTGCCGCAGCCCGGCCGTGGCACGCACCCGCCTGTTCGCCTGGCTGGTTTTCAATGTGCTGGTGGGCAACAGCGATGCGCACCTGAAGAACCTGAGCTTTCTCGTCTCGCACGAAGGCGTGCAACTGACACCGTTCTACGATCTGCTCAGCGTGGCTGCCTACGACACGCCCGCTTTCGGCCAGGCGGGCTGGCCCGCGCAGACGCCGCTGGCGTGGCCGATTCTGGGCGTGCGCCACTTCGCCGGCATGGGCCGCGCGCTGCTGCTGCAAGCCGGCGCGGCGCTGCATTTGGCACCTGCCACTGCCCAGCGCGTGTTGGGCGAGCTGCGCCGTCGCATCGTGCCCGAGGCCGACAAGCTCTTCGGCGAAGTGCAGGCCGACAATGCTCGACTGGCTGCCGCCCGCCCCGCGCTGTCGGCCACGCTGGCAGGTGAAACGCGCGCACTTCGCACCATTCGGCACACCATCGTGGGCGACATGGTGGGGCGGTTGGGGTAAGTGCCTGGGTGAGCCAGATCGGATAAAAATATAGCTTCTTGCGCACGTTATTAAACGGCGGATTCAAGTCCAAGTGCAACAACTACTCAATGCATTGAATCAGGTTGTTGAGTTAGGCGGTGCAAGTGCTGGGCATAGACCTCCAAAGGGGTGCAGTAACCCAAAGTCATCCTGGGGCGGCCATTAAGTTCGTCGGCGACCGCGTCGAGTTGCTCCTGGGTGTAGCTGTCACATCCCGGACGATTGGTACTCCCAGGCTGCCTGTGAAACAGCTCAGATTTTTCATCGTACCAACGCTTCATCTCCTGCATCGGTGTTCTTGAGTGCAACGCCGACTGCGGCAGTTGATGGTTGTACAAATGCACGTAGCGCTCAAGCGTCTGACGCATGTCCTGTCCTGAATGGAAGCGGTGCGTCTTGAGCACATCACTGATGCGCCCGTTGAAGCGCTCAACCATCCCATTGGTCTTGGGCGTTCTGGGCTTTGTCAGCCGGTGCTCAATGCCCAGCTCCTGGCACAGCCGGTCAAACTCATGACGGCCACTGGGCTGCCTGTCTCGACTGGCAAACAGCCGATGCGTGAACTCCTTGCCGTTGTCCGTCAGCACCTTGGTGATCTTGATCGGGCAAGCCTTGTGCAAAGCCTTCAGAAACGCCTTGGCATTGGCCGCCGTCTTGTGGGTCTTGATCTGCACGAACACCCAGCGCGTGGCCCGGTCAATGGCCACAAACAGGTAGCTGCGTTTGCTCTCGTCCTGCATCTGCGGCAGGTACTTCACATCCACATGGACATAGCCCGGCTCATAGGCCTTGAAGCCCTTGGCAGGCTCTTTGGGCGTGGCTGGCAGCAAAGCCTTCAGGTTGCCCACGCCATGACGGCGCAGGCAACGATCCAGCCCTGAGCGGGAAACATCGGGGCAGAGAAATTCACGGCAGACGGCCAGCAAATCATCCAGAGGCAACAGCAGCGTCTTGCGAAGCTCAACGGCGATGGCCTCTTGTGCAGGGCTGAGGGTGGTTTGCAGCCGATGGGCGGTGTGACTGGCATCGGTGAAGACCGAGCGGGTCTTCCAGCGGCGGATGGTGTCTTCGCTCACGTTGTAGCGTGCGGCAAGGACAGCGACCGAGTCAGCACTGGCAGCGATCTCGGCACGAATGGCAGGGGTGGTGCGAGCGTTTTTGTGAAGAGCAATGATCATGGTGCGGACGATTGAGAGACAACTGGAGATGCTTTGAGCTGTTCGATCAGACCTCTCATGACGGTGCGGGCCATGAACAGCGGGTAGCGTTTATTGTCGATGGAATCGTCCGGGATGCGACATGTAGCTCAACTTTTTCTCAGGGGCTTGCATACCGGCTAGATTTGCCCAACCATTTATTTGGACCGGATGGATTCACAAAATCCGGTCAGTTAAGCGGGACCCATAACGCAGCAAACGCACGTACGACTCTAGCCAGCATTGGAGCCAAATACAGCCAGACGCCAACATCCACTCGAGGAATCTATGAGATCAGATACAGTTATGTGAACTCAAAAGGGAAAGTCGTGACGGGTGAGAAAACCGTGTACGACCCAAAAGTGATAAGCGACCAAAAAATGCTTGACGCGTCTCTCTCAGCAGGAAAGCGGGCATTTGAAATACTGCAAAACAGACAAAATCAGGGCGACAGGGTTATAGACTTGAGGCAAAGTGGAATTAATTTTAGAATCTACTTAAACACAGACCCAAAAACCGGCATCCCCTACATCGGAAACATTCATCCGATTAAATAATCCAATTTCCATTTCGATACACCATCCACTTATGACAAGCACTCTCACAAAGGAAAACGCCCTACTTTTTTGTCTCCGCGCAATCGTAAGAGATAATCGCCTTACCGATTTACGTGAAATTATGAGTGAAAACAGCGAATTTGGCGGCTTTGAAGGTTCGCCCGGCTGGATAATTGAGCGAAGAAATGCGGGCGAAGTTGTTGGCTACGAAGACTGGCCCCAGCAAGCCATGTACAGAGCCTTTGTCGACCCAAGCTACTACATCATCACTCAGCCAGAGATGTTTTGCGAAAGAGATGAGCTATTGAAATCTGTAGATGAGGTACTAATGGAGTGTACCCCGTCAAATCCACAAATACGTGAACAGCCTTCCCGATTAAAATAGATCTGAAAATCTCAACTCTGAAGCGCAACATCGCTGTTTGATATTGACGATCAGCGGTTATCGAATCAATAAATGGTAGCGGCTTGTTGTTCTTCGATGGTCTGCATGAACTGCTGGAAGGCTTGATACGGCGACCTTCCGTCCAGCGTCTACCTGGGCCGGTTGTTCATCAAGTCGGCAATCGAATCCAGCGCATCCTGATCGTGTTGTCAGAGATCACTGCCTTTGGGCAAAAACTGCCACAGCAGTCCATTTGTGTTCTCGCGGGAGTCCTGCTGCCAGAGGCCGTGAGGATCCTGGAAGTAGCGCACCTGTGCCCAACGGCCTTGGCGCACTGCCGCCACCGCCTTTCAGCCTGCCTGCCGGGCCATTGCATGCGCGCCCCCTGCCCCTGGCGGAAGCCATGCCCATCCCCCAGCCTGTTGCCACTTTCGTGCCTTTCGGGCCCCGGCCCCACCCCAGCCTGCTGGGCACTCTGCCACTCCCGGTGACGCACATACCTGCCAGTGACATGGTCAAGGGCCCGGCGTACGCTGGCCCCGCCCCCACCGGCTTCGTGCGCGCAGACCCTTCGCATCTGCGTCCGCTGCCGCCCTCGCTGGCGTCTGAACACCCCTTCATCCTCAAGCGGCAGGCCGGGGCAGATGCAGGTGTAGGTGCCGCTGCCGCACCGGCCACCGCGCCAACTCCGATTGCGCAGGCCGCTGCCCAGGCGGCTGCTGAGGTGGTGCCCACGGCCAAGGCGGCCG
>JAUNTQ010000096.1:3160-10931 GCA_030538605.1 Pseudomonadota bacterium | reverse complement strand
GCGCGGCGCAGCAGCTTGCCCGAGCGCGTCTTGGGCAGCACGGACACAAAGCGCACGCGCGCCGGGCGCGCCACGGCACCCAGACTGCCGTCCACCCGCTTCATCACCTCGCCTTCCAGTTTGAGCATGGCGGCTTCGTCGCCCAGCTGGCTGGCATCTTTCAGCACGGCAAAGGCCATCGCCACCTGGCCCTTGAGCTGATCGGCCACGCCGACCACGGCCACCTCGGCGATGTTGGGGTGCCCGGCAATGCTTTCTTCGATCTCGCGCGTGCCCAGGCGGTGGCCGGCGACGTTGATGACGTCATCGGTGCGGCCCAGGATGAAGTAGTAGCCGTCCTGGTCGCGGATGGCCCAGTCGAAGGTGCTGTAGACCAGCCGGCCCGGCACGCTGGACCAGTAGGTGTTGACAAAGCGCGCGTCGTCGCGCCACACGGTTTGCAGGCAGCCGGGCGGCAGCGGGCCTTCGACGGCCAGCACGCCCTTCTGGCCGGGGCCGGTCAGCTCTTCGCCGGTCTGGTCGTCGAGCAGCTTCACGTTGTAGCCGTAGACGGGCTTGCCGGGCGAGCCGAATTTGCTGGGCGCTTGCTCAACGCCGTTGCAAATGGTCAGGATGGGCCAGCCGGTTTCGGTCTGCCAGTAGTTGTCGATGATGGGCTTGCCCGCCAGGCCCTCGCTGATCCACTGCGCGGTGGGTTCGTCCAGCGGCTCGCCCGCCAGAAACAGCGCGCGCAGGCTGCTGAGGTCGTACTTGGTGAGGTATTCGGGGTCCTGCTTTTTCAGCACACGGATGGCGGTGGGGGCGCTGAACATCACCGTGACCTTGTACTTCTCGACCAGCTGCCACCAGATGCCGCCGTCGGGCCGCACGGGCGTGCCCTCGTACATCAGCGTGGCCATGCCGCCGATCAGCGGGCCGTAGATGATGTAGCTGTGGCCCACCACCCAGCCGATGTCGCTGGTGGAGAAAAAGGTTTCGCCAGGCTTGCCGCAGTAGATGTGCTTCATCGACGCGGCCAGCGCGACGGCGTAGCCGCCGGTGTCGCGCTGCACGCCCTTGGGCTTGCCGGTGGTGCCGCTGGTGTAGAGCGTGTAGCTGGGGTGCGTGGCATCGACCCATTCGCAGGGCGCTTGCGTCTTCAGGTGCTGCTCGCGCAGCGCGCCCCACAGGTGGTCGCGCCCGGCCACCAGCTGCATGGGTGCCAGGCCACGGTCAACCAGCAGCACGGCGGCGGGCTGGTGCCGGGCCAGGCCAATGGCTTCATCGAGCAAGTGCTTGTAGGGCACGGGCTTGCCGCCGCGCGAGCCTGCGTCGGCGCTGACGATGACCTTGGGCTCGGCGTCGTCGATGCGCGTGGCGAGCGAGCCGGAGGCAAAACCGCCGAACACCACCGAATGCAGCGCACCAATGCGCGCGCAGGCCAGCATGGCAAAGCAGGCCTCGGCGATCATGGGCATGTAGATCAGCACGCGGTCGCCCTTTTGCACGCCCAGCGATTGCAGCGCGGCGGCCATGCGCTGCACCTCGGCGTGCAGCTCGCGAAAGGTGTAGACCTTTTCCTGATCGGTTTCGGTGGAAACGAAGATCAGCGCGGGCTGATCGGCCCGGTCTTTCAGGTGCCGGTCGACCGCGTTGTGGCACAGGTTGGTGGTGCCGCCGGCGAACCAGCGGGCAAAGGGCGGGCGGCTGTAGTCGCAAATCGTCTGCGGCGGGGTTTGCCAGTCGATGAGCTGGGCCTGCTCGGCCCAGAAGGCGTCGCGGTCTTCGATGGAACGGCGGTGAAAGTCGGCGTAGCTTGTCATGTGTGTCTCCTCGGCCCTTGCGGATGTTGGCTAAGCAGAGCGGGCGCTTGCGCCATCGCTCAAGCCCTCGCCTGAGAACACATGATTGTGGCAACCGGCCTTGCGCCATGCTGACGCGGCCTGCACAGCTTGCCGAATAATTAAAAAAAGTAGCTTCTTGCGCACGCTTTAAAACGATTTCAGAATGAAAACATATTGAAATCGTTTTAAAACATGCGCAAGCAGCTATGATATTTAAAAAGCATCCACCATGCCGACGCTTTACTGGCATGCGCATGAAGTGCATGCATGCCTTGCCCGGGCATTGCACCGCTGCGACGCTGGGCGCGCCCGGCGGGCGCCTGGCTTCAGCCCGTGTTGCGCGTCAGCCGCCGCGCATTGGCCACGGCGCGGCGATGCACGGGCGCCATGCCGCGCATGGCGGTGTCGAGCATGGAGCCGAACACGCGCTGCTGCGCGCTGGACGACAAGTGACCCAACGAGGGCGGGTTCATCCACCCGCCCATGGCCACCTTCCACCAGGTCTGCCCCCACCACATGGCGAACTGCTGCTGCGCCGCCACCGTCTGCGCCGACATGGCCAGCCACGATTCACTGAACGCGGCCACTTTTTCGGCCCCCATGCGGTACATCTCCTGCTGGTCGCGGGCATTGGGCATCGGCCCCGCCCACCACATGCGCGCCAGGCGCAGCGCCACCACCTGCGGCACCGCGCGTGCCAGTTGACCCGTATGGCGCGTCAGCCGCGCCTGCTTGCGTGTATTCATTTCCATTGCTCCTTGCATGGCGACCTGCTCCAGGCGGTCACCGCCAAACCCTGGTGTCGTGTCACGCTTCAAATGTCGGATGGCCGTGCCGTCATCGGCGTCTGTGGCAAGGCGCTGATCGCAGCCAATGCTGTCGGCATTGGCAAGAGCAGCAACGCCGCCACGGGCGGCGAGGGCGGCGCGGACACCGGCATTTGAGGTGTGACACGACACTAGCCTACCGCCGCGCGCGCCTGGCAGGCAGGCACCGCATGCACATCGCAGGCCGTGTCGTGCCTTGTTCACACATGGGCACGCAACTGTGGCGCGTGGGCTGCACGCCTGGCGTGCATCACTTGATCAGGGCCAGCCAATCCCGAAAGCGCGGGTGCTCGCAATCGCGCAGCCACTCGAAGCCGACCATCTCGGTGGTCACCAGCTCGCAGCCCGCGCCCGCCAGACGGTCAAACGCCGCATCGCGGTTGCGCTCGGTGCGCGAGCCGCAAGCGTCGGTGACAACCCACACGTCCCACTCGGCTTCCAGCAGCGAGAGCGCGGTTTGCAGCAAGCACACATGTGCTTCGCAGCCCGCGATGACCACCGTGCCGCGCTCGGGCGCGGCGGCCTGGGGCTTTTGCAGGTGCTTGGGCAGGCTGCGCGCGTTGCCGCGCTGCACGGGGGGCGGGGGGGCAAGCAGCGGCTGCAATTCGTCGGCGCCGCTGAAGGCCATCTTCGGCACGATGCGCTCGCACAGCGGCACCAGCGCTTCGTCGGTGGCCCCCAGCCTGGCGGGGTTCTGCTCAGTCGCCCACACGGGCACCTGCATCAGCTTGGCCATGCGCGCCAGGCGTACGGCGTTGGCCAGCACGGCCGCACCCTCGTGGATGGCAGGCATCAAGCGGCCCTGGTAATCGATCAGCACAAGCTGGCTGTCGTCGGCATCGAGCAGCATGCGCGATTCTCCTGTTGACGCTGTTGAGAGACGGCGGCGGAAAAAGAAAAACGCCCCGAGGCAAGAACTGCCTTGGGGCGTCATGGTATCTGGTGGGTGATGCAGGGTTTGAACCTGCGACCCCTGCCGTGTGAAGGCAGTGCTCTACCGCTGAGCTAATCACCCGCTTCGCTGGCACCCGGCTGAATCAGTCAGGCGGCGAAAGATGGAATTATATGCCATTTTTTTACCGGGGTGCGGTAGCCGCTTCAGTCTGGCACCAGACGGTCTGGCCGCTGGTGGCTTTGTCGAGCTGCGCGAGCACGTCTTCGTGTGCGGCCAGCTCCTGTGCGCTGGCTTGCAGCACGGGCAGCTCGAAGGTGCTGAGGTCTATCTGTTCGCTGCCAAGGGCCTGGCCGGTGTCTTCGCCGACTTCGCCCAGGTCGATGAGCAGGGCTTCTTGCCCGCGGGTGAGGTGGATGTAGACGTCGGCGAGGAGTTCGGCGTCGAGCAGCGCGCCGTGCAGGGTGCGGCCGGAGTTGTCCACGCCGAAGAATTTGCACAGGGCGTCGAGGCTGCTGCGTTTGCCGGGGTAGAGCTCCTTGGCCATGCGCAGGGTGTCGGTGACTTCGCTGACGTGGGTCTTGAACGCGGGCTTGCCCAGGCGCTCGAGTTCCTTGTCGAGAAAGCCGACGTCGAACGCGGCGTTGTGGATGATGATTTCGGCCCCTGCAACGTAGCGCAGGATTTCGTCGGCCACTTCGGCGAACTTGGGTTTGTCGCGCAGAAATTCGTTGCTGATGCCGTGCACCTTGAGCGCTTCTTCGTGGCTGTCGCGCTCGGGGTTGATGTAGAAGTGCAGGTTGTGGCCGGTGAGCTTGCGGCCCACCAGTTCAACGCAGCCGATTTCGATGATGCGGTCGCCGCCCTCGGCAGACAGGCCGGTGGTTTCGGTATCCAGAACGATTTGACGGGACATGGTTTTTTGCGTTGAGCGTTGAGCAGGTAGGTTGGGGTGAGCGGAGCGAGCCCCAACAGGGGCGTTTGGCTTTCACGCGCCGCCTGTTGGGTTTCGCTGCGCTCAACACCAACCTACAACGTGCACGGGGTCATGACGTTTGCAAACAATTTTCTCTTGAAACGCTTGCAGGACAAGCGCAAGCCACTATCAATTCAGAAGCATCCTGGTTTTTACGCCGAGCGCCCAATGCCGAACGCTCAACCGCTTTTCAGTGGTTTTCCTTGGCGTGGTTGATCGAATAGCGCGGGATCTCGATGGTCAAATCGTCCTTTTTGACGATGGCCTGGCACGACAGGCGCGACTGCGGCTCCAGGCCCCAGGCGCGGTCGAGCAGGTCTTCTTCTTCTTCTTCGGGCTCTTCCAGCGATTCGTAGCCCTTGCGCACGATGCAGTGGCAGGTGGTGCAGGCGCGGCTCATCTCGCAGGCGTGTTCGATGTTGATGTCGTGGTCCAGCAGCGCTTCGCAGATCGAGTCGCCGACCTTGGCTTGAATCTCGGCGCCTTCGGGGCAGTATTCGGGGTGCGGCAAAACCTTGATGGTGGGCATGGCGGTGTTCTTGCAGTCAGATGGATTCGATGCGCTGGCCCGACAGCGCTTTCTGGATGCCGGCGTTCATGCGTGCGGCGGCAAAGGCTTCGGTGCCGTCGGCCAGCGCCTTCGTGGCGGCTTCGATGGCGGCGGCGTCAAGCGAGTTGGCCGCAATGCCGCGCAGTGACAGCATCAGCGCGTCGATGTCGGCGCGCTCTTGCGGCAACAGCAGCGCGTCGTCGGCAGCCAGCGCGCTTTGGGTGGCCAGCAGCATGCGGTCGGCGTCAACCTTGGCCTCGACCAGCGCGCGCGCCTTGACGTCGGACTCGGCGGTGCTGAAGGAGTCTTGCAGCATCTGCGCGATCTGCTCGTCGCTGAGGCCGTAGCTGGGCTTGACGTCGATCTGCGCTTCGACGCCGCTGCCCTGCTCGCGCGCGCTGACGTTGAGCAAGCCATCGGCATCGACGGTGAAGGTGACGCGGATGCGCGCGGCGCCGGCCGCCATGGGCGGGATGCCGCGCAGCTCAAACCGCGCCAGGCTGCGGCAGTCTTGCACCAGGTCGCGCTCGCCCTGCACCACATGCAGTGCGAGAGCGGTCTGACCATCTTTGTACGTGGTGAAGTCTTGCGCCATGGCCACTGGAATGGTCTGGTTGCGCGGCACGATGCGCTCGACCAGGCCGCCCATGGTTTCAATGCCGAGCGACAGCGGAATCACGTCGAGCAGCAGCAAGTCGCCCGCCGCATCATTGCCCGCCAGCTGATTGGCCTGGATGGCAGCGCCCAGCGCCACCACTTCGTCGGGGTTCAAATTGGTGAGCGGCTCGCGGCCAAAAAAATCGGCCACCGCGCGGCGGATGACCGGCATGCGGGTGGAACCGCCGACCATGACCACGCCCTTGATGTCATCGGGCGCCAGCTTGGCGTCGCGCAGCACGCGGCGCACGGTGGCCATGCAGCGGGCGGTGAGCGCGGCGGTGGCGGTTTCGAAGTCTTCAGTTTTTAAATCAAATCGGGCCTCAGCGCTTTCCAGGCTTACGCTGAAAGCTACGTTATCAGTAGCGCTTAGCGCCTCTTTGGCCTGGCGCGCCGCCGCTTTCAGCGCGGCCTTGTCAGCCGGTGTGGCGGCGCTGGCACCGGTGCGCGCCAGCACCCAGTCGGCCAGCGCGGCGTCGTAATCGTCGCCGCCCAGGGCCGAATCGCCGCCGGTGGCGATGACTTCGAACACGCCTTGCGTCAGACGCAACACCGAAATATCGAACGTGCCGCCGCCCAGATCGAACACGGCGTAGACGCCTTCGCTGGCGTTGTCCAGCCCGTAGGCGATGGCCGCCGCGGTGGGCTCGTTGATGAGGCGCAGCACGTGGATGCCAGCCAGCTTGGCCGCGTCTTTGGTAGCCTGGCGCTGCGCGTCGTCAAAGTACGCGGGCACGGTGATGACGGCGCCGTACAGGTCGTCGTTGAAGGTGTCTTCGGCGCGGTAGCGCAGCGTGGCCAGGATTTCGGCGCTGACTTCGACGGGCGATTTTTCGCCGTGCGCGGTGTGGATGGCGACCATGCCGGGCTGGTCGAGCAGGCGGTACGGCAACTGATCGCGCCCCACGATGTCGCCCAGGCGCCGCCCCATCAGCCGCTTGGCGGAGGCGATGGTGTTTTCAGCGTCGGCCACGGCGCCCGCCAGCGCGTCGTGGCCGATTTGTCGGCCACCGCCCGCGAGGTAACGCACGACAGAAGGCAGCAGCACGCGGCCCTGTTCGTCGGGCAGGCATTCGGCCACGCCGTGGCGCACGGCGGCGACCAGCGAATGCGTGGTGCCTAAGTCAATGCCCACGGCAATGCGCCGCTGGTGCGGGTCGGGCGTTTGGCCGGGTTCGGAGATTTGAAGCAGCGCCATGAAGTTTTGGTGCGGCCAGCGCACGCCAAAGGCTGCGCGGGCCGGGGGTCAGTTCGATTCGAGTGTCTCATGCCGCCGGTCGATGTCGGCGGCCAGTTTGTCCAGAAACATCAGCGCCCGCACGGATTGCGCGGCAGCGGGCCAGTCGGGGTCGGCATCCATTTGATGCTCTATTTTTTGCAGCAGCTTGCGCTGGGCAGACCAGCATGCGCGGCTGATTTGATCCAAATCGCTGGCGCTGGCTGCGTCGTCCAGTTGCTCGCGCAAGTCCATCTGCTGCATCAGAAATTCTGCCGGCATGGCGGTGTTGCTCTCGGCCTGGATGGGCGCGCCATGCAGCTCGCACAAATAGGCGGCGCGGCGCTGCGGGTCTTTCAGGCGCTGGTACGCCTCGTTGATGCGGGCCGACCACTGCATGGCCTGGCGCTGGGCGGCGGGGCCCTGGGCGGCAAAGCGGTCGGGGTGCACTTTGCGCTGCAATTCTTTCCAGCGCGCGTCGAGCTGCGCGCGGTCTTGCGCGAAGCGGGGCAGCACGTCGAACAGTTCAAAGTCGGTGGATTGCAGGTTCATGGCGGTGTCAGCTCAAGGGGCTACATGCAGCGCCGGGCGCACCATGCCGCGCGGCAGCTCGGACAGGGCTTCGGGCGGGGCCTGCACGTCCCAGGCATCGAGGCAGCAGCCGCAGCCCTGGTCGTCCATGCGGCGAATGCGCGGGCCCCAGCGCTGGAACCAGGCGTTGAGCGCCCTCACCTCGCGCTCGTTGTCGATCGTCACGCCCACTCGGGCATGGGCCAGGCCGCCCGGCTGCCCGTGCGCCATCAGACGCGGAAAGACTCGCCGCAGCCGCA
>JAUNTQ010000096.1:0-3150 GCA_030538605.1 Pseudomonadota bacterium | reverse complement strand
CTTGGGGTCGATCATGAGCTTGACGCCGTGCTGTTCAAACAGCGCGTCTTCGGGGGCCACGTCGTCCACGTACTCAAGCTTGTAAGCCAGGCCCGAGCAGCCGGTGGTCTTGACGCCCAGGCGCACGCCCACGCCCTTGCCGCGCTTGGCCAGGTATTTGTTGACGTGCCGTGCAGCGGCTTCGGTAAGAGAGACGGCCATGGTGTGCTGGGGGGCGAATCAGAATAAGAGGAAAAAATCAGAGCGCAATGGTGACCAGCACCGACGCAGCCTGCCGCGCCGTGAGCGCATGCTCGACACCGCCTTGCACGTACAGCAGGTGGCCGGCGGTCAGCAGCGTGGCGGCGCCCGCCACGTCCACATCCACGACGCCTTCGAGGCACTGGATGGTGATCTCGCCGGTCACCTTGTGCGCCGGCATGGTGTGGCCAGCGGGCAGCACCAAGCGAATCACTTCCAGCCCCTGCGACTTGAACAGGGCCACGGACTGCGCTTGCTGGATGGCCGCGCCGTAGGGGCGCACGTCGATGGGTTCGCCTTGTTCAGCGTGGTGCAGCGCCATGTCGTGGCTCCTTGTCAGCGGGTGCGCGGGGTTCAGTGGCCGCGCTTGGCCTTGTAATCGCTCACGGCGGCCTTGATGGCGTCTTCGGCCAGGATGGAGCAGTGGATCTTGACCGGCGGCAGCGCCAGTTCTTCGGCGATCTGGCTGTTTTTCAGCTCGGCAGCTTCGTCCACCGTCTTGCCCTTGACCCATTCGGTCACCAGCGACGACGAGGCAATGGCCGAGCCGCAGCCATAGGTCTTGAAGCGCGCGTCTTCAATCACGCCCGTCTCGGGGTTGACCTTGATTTGCAGCTTCATCACGTCGCCGCAGGCGGGCGCGCCCACCATGCCGGTGCCCACGCTGTCGTCGCCTTTGTCAAAGCTGCCGACGTTGCGGGGGTTTTCGTAGTGGTCGATGACTTTTTCGGAATAGGCCATGGTGTTTACTCCTGTATTGATAGCTTCTTGCGCTTGATGGACGGGCGCTAACGGTCAATTCGATTCAAATTTCAATGCGCTGCCCACTGGATGGTGGACAGGTCGATGCCGTCCTGGTGCATTTCCCACAGCGGGGACAGCTCGCGCAGTTTCTCGACGTTCTCCTTGATCGTCTTGACCGCGTAGTCGATTTCCTCTTCGGTGGTGAAGCGGCCAATGGTCATGCGCAGGCTGCTGTGGGCCAGCTCGTCGCTGCGGCCCAGGGCGCGCAGCACGTAGCTGGGCTCCAGGCTGGCCGAGGTGCAGGCCGAGCCGGACGACACGGCCAGCCCCTTGATGCCCATGATGAGCGATTCGCCTTCGACGAAGTTGAAGCTCATGTTCAGGTTCTGCGGCACGCGCTTTTCAAGGCTGCCGTTGATGAAGACCTGGTCGATGTCTTTCAGGCCGTCGAGCAGGCGCTTTTGCAGGCGCGCGGCGTGGGCGTTGTCTTCGGCCATCTGCGCTTTGGCGATGGCATAGGCCTCGCCCATGCCGACGATCTGGTGCGTGGGCAGCGTGCCTGAGCGCATGCCGCGCTCGTGGCCGCCGCCGTGCATCTGCGCTTCAAGGCGCACGCGCGGCTTGCGGCGCACGTAGAGCGCGCCCACGCCCTTGGGGCCGTAGGTCTTGTGGGCGGTGAGGCTCATCAGGTCGACCGGCAGGGTTTTCAGGTCGATGTCGACCCGGCCCGTGGCCTGCGCGCCATCGACGTGCAGCAGCACGCCTTTTTCGCGGCAGATGGCGCCGATGGCGGGAATGTCCTGAATGACGCCGATCTCGTTGTTGACCCACAGCACGCTGGCCACGATGGTGTCGGGGCGAATGGCGGCCTTGAACTTGTCAAGATCGAGCAGGCCGTCTTCCTGCACGTCCATGTAGCTCACTTCAAAGCCCTGGCGCTCCAGCTCGCGCATGGTGTCGAGCGTGGCCTTGTGCTCGGTCTTGAGGGTGATGAGGTGCTTGCCCTTGCCTTTGTAGAAGTGGGCCGCGCCCTTGACGGCCAGGTTGGTCGATTCGGTGGCGCCGGAAGTCCACACGATTTCGCGCGGGTCGGCGCCAATCAGGCCGGCGACTTGCTCGCGGGCTTTTTCAATGGCTTGCTCGGCCTCCCAGCCCCAGGCGTGGCTGCGGCTGGCGGCGTTGCCGAAGTGTTCGTACAGCCACGGCACCATGGCGTCAACCACGCGCGGGTCGACCGGCGTGGTGGCGCCGTAGTCCATGTAGATGGGAAAGTGCGGGGTCTGGCTCATGGCGAAAATCTGCGGTCGCGGGGTTGTTTGATGAATGATTTTGGCCGCCAGCGCTTGCCTGGCAAGCGCTGACAGCTATTTATTTTGTAGTGCCACCACCCAGTGCAAACACCGAGTTGGGCCCTTTCACGCGGATGGGCTTGACCACGGGCGCGGCCGAGATGGCGCGCTTGGTGGCGGGTTTGCCTTCGATCTCGATGCCGTTGGCGTGCTGATCGTCCACCAGTTTTTGCAGCGTGACGGATTCGAGAAACTCCAGCATGCGGGCGTTGAGCGAGGTCCACAAATCGTGGGTCATGCAGCGGCCACCGTCGCTGTGGCAGTTTTCCTTGCCGCCGCAATGCGTGGCGTCCAGCGGCTCGTCGACCGAGGTGATGATGTCGGCCACGGTGATGTCGCTGGCCGGGCGGCCCAGCGAATAACCGCCGCCAGGCCCGCGCGTGGATTCGACCAGGTCGTGCCGACGCAGCTTGCCAAAAAGCTGCTCGAGGTAGGACAGCGAAATCTGCTGCCGCTGGCTGATGGCCGCCAGCGTGACTGGCCCGCTGTCCTGGCGCAAGGCCAAGTCGATCATGGCGGTGACCGCAAATCGTCCCTTGGTGGTAAGGCGCATGGCGATGTTCCTTGGCTTGAATGAGAGAAGACACCCGGCTGGTGACGGCAAGGCCACAGGCCTGCGTTTTATTTCCGAGTGTTTTTATCAAGTATACAACATTTCCGACTGCGGCGTGGGGGCTTACGGGGCCGCCGACGCCTGTTGCTGGCCGCGCGCAGGGCGCCGCCATGGTCCTACAAGCAGGGGCACCCCACTCGGACAAGCGAGGGGGCCAGCGCGCCCCTAAATTCAAGGTTCACCCCTTGCCCAGACTTTCAAAGC
>JAUNTQ010000095.1:4199-10956 GCA_030538605.1 Pseudomonadota bacterium | reverse complement strand
AAGGGGACATTTCTATTTGGGGGAAAAGGGGACATTTCTATTTTGGGTTGACAATGGTGGCGGCGAAAGCCCAATTTCCGGCTTTTTTTTCAAGACGAGCCCAATGGCAGCGATGTATTTGCGTTTGTTTACGATGGAAACAAAACAAGCCCGTTTCCTTGGCTTTCCATGCAAGGCGAGGTTCTGGCTTTATTTTATCTCGGCCAATTCGATTTGGCCGAAAAGAGAATCGATGAATACAAGCGGCTGATGGTAGGATGGCCTGCGGCCGTTATCGATAAATTCGATGGTGTGAACGGTTGGGAAAACGCCGTGCGCCAACGCATGGTTCACGAATCCATACACGCCGTGATTGAGTCGCAGGTGAAGCAGTTGCGGCTCGAAAAAATCCCTGATTTGGGCATCCGCTTTTGAATATTGACCATTTCGGGTTGAATTTTTACGGGGTTTAGGAATGGAATTTAAGATAGGGCGTGATTTCGTTTGGCGTGATTTAATCACTTTGGTTAAAGCCAAGGCTGATCGTCAATTGAATTACGATGTGTATGGGAAAAGTTTTTATTTCTCTGCCAACGACTTATGCAGGGTTGATCGCCCGATTGACGTTAATGACAGTGATGAAGAAATATACCCCAACACGGTTGTGGCAACCGGATTAACATTTTTGGTTTCTGCTGAAAATTTGCAGGATGTGATTGACCATGCTCTGGGGCAAAACACGCACGTATCGATTGAAACAATAATCGCTGCAATCCAATATTACAGTAAGCATGATGATTTTATGCAGATAGATTGATTGGCATCCCGGCAGTGATAAAAACGGATTGATTAAACCGCCCAAGATGGCATACCCAATACCCCGCATGGCCGGTTATTTTCCGGCTGTATTGCCAAACCCACCGCAAGGACATACAGCATGAAGTATTTGGACGGCTTGCTTGAGCTGATAGCGGAGACGAAATTCTTTACAAAAGTGGGCTCAGGGCAAGCGTTGGGGGCTGAATTTATCAGCATGAGCATAAATGAAATCTTTATCAACGAATGCCCCGGGCTGCCTGATGCGCAAATAAAGAAAATAATTTGGCTGCCGACGACCAACGATCAATCAGACCCGTTTTATGGGGGAAAATCGTTCCCAAGCGACCTTGCAACTGAACGAATGCGTTTAAATCAAGCGGTATTGACTGCAATTCGTAAAGCGGATTTCAGCCAATTCAAGATTGGCGCACATGATTTTTCCCGCCCGGCAATCGCGGGTGCCAGTTTTGCTTTCCGTGCCCGATTAGGAGAGCAGTCTCTCGGCCTTGGCAATACATGGGAACCAATAGTGGCCGGATTTGTAGCCGGAAGATGGCCGGTAGGGGTTTTAGACAACCGGATTATTACGGCTTAACCGGGAAGGTCAGTTGATTAAATTCAGGATATGATGTTCAAGCCGTTAGAAGTACCCCGCTTGGGGCGTTTCGCACAATATAGCGAAGAAAATAAATAAATCATACAAGGCGGAACTGATTTACTCGGTGCTTCAGCACCCTAGTAAATCGTTCTCTTTGAGCTGAGCCGCAGACAGTACACCCAGTACGACAAGGCGAGCCAACGCTGTAGGATTATTTAGTTTTTTTGCTATAAAACAGGAGCAGTTATGCGTGCCGAAAACATGGATGCTCTATCTGCTGCCATAGCCAAGGCAGCAAAAGAGGCCTTTCTTGATTTGTTTTCTAATAAAGAGAAATACTATTACTGCACCCTGGTAACAACGGAAGAGGGATTTACCCCCTTGGTTTCCGCTTGGTCGTGGGAAGCATTGGATTGCGTGGCACAACAAAATAGTGACCCGCGTCAATAATGCGCAAACGCTGGACAACCACATCGGCAAAGTCGTGCGTGTGGGCAAGGACGGCGCGGTGCCCAAGGACAACCCCTTCGTCAGCCAACCCGGTGCGCTGCCCGAGATCTGGAGCTACGGCCACCGCAACAGCCAGGGCGCCGCCATGGGCCCGGATGGCGTGCTGTGGATGCACGAACACGGCGCGCGCGGGGGCGACGAGATCAACCTCGCGCGCCCAGGTCTCAACCACGGCTGGCCGGTGGTGAGCCACGGCGTGAACTACGACGGCAGCCCCATTGGCGAGGGCACCAGCGCCAGGCCCGGCATGGCGCCGCCGCTGCACCACTGGACGCCCTCCATCGCGCCGTCGGGCATGGCCTTTCTCACCAGCGACCGCTACGGCCCCGCCTGGCGCGGCAACCTGTTCGTGGGTTCGCTGAAGTTCCAATACCTGGCGCGCCTCGACATGAAAGACGGCAAGGTCGTCGCCGAGCAGCGGCTGCTGCAAGACCTGGGCCAGCGCATTCGCGACGTGCGCCAGGGGCCGGACGGCTGGCTCTATGTGCTGACAGACAGCCCGCAGGGGCAGCTGGTGCGCGTGCAGCCACAATAGGCTTGGCACGAGCGATACCTTGCCTTTGAAATATATATTTTTATAGCTGCTTGCGTACGTTATTAAACGTTTTTATATACAAAACTATTTACAAACGTTAAATAACATACGCAAACAGCTATTATTTATATACTTCCAATGGCATCAAGCGCGTCACTTCCGACCGTTTCATCCACCCTACCTTGCTCACCTCTCATGGCCCACATCTACGTCTATTCCCCCTCAGGCGCGGTGCGCGACAAGGCCGCCTTTCGTCGCGGCGTCAAGCGCCTGCAGGCGCTGGGCCACGAGGTAGAGATTGACCCCGACGCCTTGGTCAGCCACCAGCGTTTCGCCGGCGACGACGCCACGCGCCTGGCCGCCATTGGCCGCGCCGCCGCCAGCGGTGCCGATGTGGCCCTGATCACGCGCGGCGGCTATGGGCTGACGCGGCTGTTGCCCGATTTGCCCTATCGCCCGCTGGCCCGAGCCGCCGAGAAGGGCACCCGCTTCGTCGGCCTGAGCGACTTCACCGCCTTGCAACTCGCGCTGCTGGCCAAAACCGGCGCCACGACCTGGGCCGGCCCCGCCCTGTGCGAAGGCTTTGGCGCGGCCGACGAGGGTGACGCAGTGCAAGGCCACGGCGGCCAACCGGCGACCGGCGGCCCGGACGAGATCATGCTGGCATGCTTTGAAGACATGGTCAGCGGCGCGGGGGAGGGCACCGGCTGGCGTCTGCCAACGGCCGACATCGCGGCCTTGAACGACAAACCCGGAGGCAAAGCCGGCACCCTCGCGCACGCAGCCCCGCTGTGGGGCGGCAATCTGGCCTTGGTCACATCGCTGCTGGGCACGCCGTGGTGGCCTGACGTGAAAGGCGGCGTGCTGTTTCTGGAAGACGTGGCCGAACACCCCTACCGCATCGAACGCATGCTGGCGCAACTGCTGCACGCAGGCGTGCTGGCGCGCCAAAAAGCCATCGTGCTCGGCCAGTTCACCGAATACAAACTCACGCCGCACGACCGCGGCTATGCAATGGCCAAGGTGGTCGACTGGCTGCGCGGGCAGCTGCCCCGCACCCCCGTGCTCACCGGCCTGCCGTTCGGCCATGTGCCCACCAAGGTGCTGCTGCCCGTGGGCGCCAGGATCGATCTGCTGGTGGAAGGGCGCGAGGCGCTGGTGCTGTGGGGCCACGCGCATTGAAGCCGCTGCGGGCCGATGCGGTGTGCTGCGCTAGCCGCCCAGCGTGGTGGGCCGCGTTATCAGGCCCTTGGGCAACTGCCCTTCGAACAGCACCGATAAACTCTCCATGCGTTTGCGCGCCATCTGCTCGCCGTGCATGTCCGCCAAGGTCGCCATCAGGTCAGACCGCGCATACCACAACCCTTGCGCATCGCCGCTGCACCGGATGCGGCGCGCCACCTGCGGATAATGCTGCGCGCCCGACTCGCCCAACATGTCTAGCATGGCCACACGAATGTTCTCCAGCCGGGCGGCTTGCCGTTGGCGACTCAGCTCGCGACGCCTGCGCATACCGCGCAGGCCAGCCAAAACATCAGTCATGATCCATCGCATGATGCGTTAATTTAAGGCAAAAGTTGCTATTTCTGTGGCGCGCCATCATAGGCGACTTGACCGTGGATGCGTGAAAACAGCGTTGCGCGCTGGCGACGGTATTCGTGAAATTTGTCTGCTCTGATAGCATAAAGCTTGTAATCCATTGATTTTTCACTTGTTGATGCTACGCTTTTTGATGAACTCTGACCTTCTCCTGACGCATTTCTGACCACCCGTGCAAACCGTCTGCCTCTTTCCACCCATTGCCGATCCGCGCGCATGAGCACGCCTCAGGTCATGGTTTTCATCGACCTCGTGGGCAGCACCGCTGCCTATGAGGCGCTGGGCAACGCGCAGGCGGCCGACATCATCACCAAGATCACGCAATGGGCGGGTCGCGTGGTGCAGGCACATGGCGGCCGCGTCATCAAATACCTGGGAGACGGCGTGCTGGCGCAGTTCAGCCAGAGCCGGCAGGCCGTCGAGGCGGTCATCTTCCTTCAGCAAAACCACACTGAACGCCTGCCGAAGTGGCCCGAGCCCCTGCGCATGGGCATGAAAATCGGCATGGCCTGCGGCGCCGTCGTCAGCGTGGGTGAAGACACCTTCGGCGATGCCGTCAACATCGCGTCCCGCCTGTCCGACATGGCCGGTGCCAACGCCATCTGGGCATCCGAAAACGTCATTGCCGAGTTGCGCCAGCAGCAGCCACCAGACGCCACACCAGGGCAGGGCGCAAAGGCCGAAAGCGTGCGCTACCGCGCGCTGGGCCTGTTGCGGGTGCGCGGCCTCGCCCAACCACACTCCGTGTTTCAGGTCGAATGGAGTGAAGACGTCAACACCGACCTGATGACCGTGCGCGGCGCGCTGCCCGTGATGGACGCACCGTCATCAGGCCACATGTTTGGCGCCATCGCGCTGTCATGGCTGGGCCAAAGCAAGGTATTTGCCTCGGCTGACCTGCCCCTGATCATCGGCCGTGTCCCGGACTGCGATTTCATCGTCAGCGATCAGCGCGTGTCGAGGCAGCACGCACGCATCGAATGGGCCGATGGCTCGTTCATCGTCACCGACACCAGCAGCTTCGGCACCTGGGTGCGATTTGCCGACAAGCTCACATCGGCCGTGCAACTGCGCCGCACCCATTGCATCCTGCATGCCACGGGCGAACTCACCCTCGGCGCACCATTCACCGATTTCAGCGCACCAGCCATTGCCTTCCATATCCAGTAGCCGGTGCGCCTTGCGCGGGCCAACGACATTGCTAACCGTGTAGCAGTTCCGTACGCTGGTCAGGCAGCGCCTTCGAACGACATATCGAACGAGCAGGGCATTCGTAGCCAATATCAAGCGAGGCCTCGAAACAAAACCTTGAGCCGTCAACACATGGAGCATGAGGCATCTTATTATTAACATAATGCACATTGTGTGAAGTGACATTGGCTTTGAAAAAGGGCTTGAGCCCTATCTATGCATCCACCTCACAAAAGCTGCTAACCCATCATGTCCTGCCAATCTAAGTCTGTGATTCCTCGTTGAACTGCACACACCCCGAATCTAACCTCAAGCCACAGCCCGTGTCAACGCTTGAGAAACCGATGTGAAACTGTCACATTCTGTACGGCGCACACTTCGCGAGCCTTACGCCAGCTTGAGTACCGGATTGGCCGGCGGCACTGGCAGCACGAAGCGATCCGGATCGGTCAGCACCACCGCCGACAGCTTGCCCACGGGCTGGCTGCCCCGGCCGATGACTTCGTAGCTCACGATGTTGACCTTGCCCGCACCCTTGGCAGCCACCATCAAGTGCCAGCCGGCTTTGAGCACCTCGCGCTGCACCTGCAGGCCCAGCATGTCGGCTTGGCTTTCTGATCCGGTCTGCCGGGCGTATTGCTTGAAGATTAAGGGCGAGACCAATGCCATGCCTTCGGCTGTGAAATGCACGGGGGCACCTGATTCGTTGTACTTGATCTCACGGCTGGCCAGGCCTTGTTGCAGCCATTGGACGAAGGCCAGCGCGGTCGCGCTGGGATCGGCCTTGCGCGAGGCTGCTTGCTGCGGCAGCTCAGGCAGTCGAGGCATCAGCACCACGGGTTCCGGCGTCGAGCTGGCCGCTGCGGGCATGCTGGCAGGTCTGGCGATCAAGGGACGTGTCGTCTCGACCTCGATCAGCCGACCGACGGGCGCCTGATCGGGCACGGTGCGCGCCGCGACCGGCTCGGGTTTGGGCAGCTTGGGTGCCGTTGGTCGTGTCGCTGTCTTGGCGGCTGCCGTTGCAGTTGCAGTTGCCGTTGCAGTTGTCGAAGCTCCTGAACCTGCCGCAGTTTGGTGCTGGGATCGCGGCATTGCCGCAGCCTTGGCCTTGGGCTTGTTCGTCGGTGGCTTTGTTACAGGTTTGGGTGGCGTGGCCTGTGGTGCCGCTTGCACCGCGACACGCACGTCGTCCTCGTCGTCCAGTAGGCCGTCGTCCACGTCGAAGCCGTCAATACCGCCGCCGATGGTGATTTCGCTGGAGGGTTGAGTTGGCGCAGTTTGAGGGACTTTGGGCTTTGCGGCAGTTTCCTTCGGTTGGCTGGCAGCCTGCGGCATTGCGGCAGGCTTGGGCTTGTTGAAGCCGGGCGCGCGCATGGGCTTGGGTGCATTGCTCTTGGGCTTGGTCGGCGCGCCGGGCACCACTGCGGCAGCTTCCTTCGAGTTGGGGCCTGCAGCAGCTGAATCCTCTGTAGATGCATGTCCTGTCTCAGCCTCTTGCTCCGAATTTTGTGCTGATTCAGGGGCGT
>JAUNTQ010000095.1:0-4189 GCA_030538605.1 Pseudomonadota bacterium | reverse complement strand
CGCGGCGCGCAGCGCCAGGCGGGGCCAGCGCGCGGGTGTGGGTGTGGGTGTGGGCATTCGAGGTTGCAACCGTCGTTGCTGTCTCATCCTGGGCATCCTTGGAGCGGCGCTTGTCCAGGATCTCGATGCGGCCATTCATCGCAGGCGGATACTGCGCGGGATCGTCGTAGAGCCGGGCCAGCGGAAACCTGAGCACCGTCAGGCTGTGGGAGTAGGCTGCGCCCTCCTCCGCAGCGCCCTGCCCTGCATGCGCGCCCTCTTCCGTCCCGTGCACTGCACCAGCTTCCGGCAAGCCCTGGCCCTGCACCACCACATACCAGACGGCCTGGCCAGTGTGCGGGTTGGGCTGGATGCAGCCGTATTCCTGCCAGGTGTCGAACAGGCGGTCGTTCTTGCTGTCGCCAGGGATGCTTTCGTCGGGGGCATGCTGGCGGATCCATGCGCGCACGCTATCGGCGGCGCGCTTGGCCACCAGCCAGACCGAGCCGTCATGTACCCAGCCAGCGGCGCCCGAGCGGTTCAACGGCAGTGCTGTGCCGCTGCGCAGCATGCTCTTGAGCGCGTTCATCAGCAGCTCGATCAGCGGCACGCTGGTGGCGGTCTCGAAGCGCGCCCGGCTGCCGGCGAGCAGGGCTTTCTGGGTAGATGCCTGGTCGGCGCGGCTGACGATGCGCGCCACCAGGCTGGTTTTGTCGAGACCGGATAGGTACTGCACCAGTGCTTCCATGGCCTGCGGGGTGCGGGCCATGAAGGACAGCGCGCTGGGTGGCGCGACCTGTCCGAGCAAGGTGACGGCCAGGCGGCTGTGGGCACCGTAGTCGCGCAGGGACTTGGGTGTGAATTCGACCAGGTACTCGGCATCGCGCCGACCTTGGGTCAGTTGCACCAGACTGCCGGCCACGGGCGTCCAGCGCAGCGGCTCGGGCATCTGGGCGGCGCGCCACTGAACGCGCAGGTCGGTCAGGGGTTTGGCGATGTCGTGCAGCAAGGTGGCGAAGAACACGACGTAGGTCCAGACGTCTCGCTCCTCATCGATCTGCTCGATGGTGGCCCCAGTGGGCAGCAGATGACCATTGCGCCAGGTGACGGCTGCCACGGCCATCTCCAGCGTGTGCGCCAAGAGACCGCCGACGTGCGCATGGTGGTGCGATTCGGAGGCGGGCATCAACTGCACGAACTCGGCGTGGCGGTGGATGGCGGGCAGCAGATCGCGTTGCCAGACGGGCTGCGCCAGGTGCGATTGGCGCCAGAGCGCGTCAAGGGCTTCGGCAGCGCGCAGGTTGACCAGCAGCTGCTCGCCCGGCAGCACCCGCAGCCAGCCGCGTTGGGTGCCTTCAACGAGGCCTTGAGTCCTGGGTGTGGCCTCTGGCGCAACGGCTGGATCGGCGTTGATCGAAGAAGACGATGTAGGTGCAGGAGTATCTGTGCGGCGAGCGCGCTGCTTGGGCAGCAGATTGCGCCAGTGCTTGAGCCATCCGTGGTTCAGCATTCGTTCAGCTGGACACGATCCAGGTCAGCAGGTGAATCCAGGGGAAGATCCTGAGATCGAAATCCATCATGTCGGAACCAGCACAGCCAGGTGCTGCTCCAGCGTAGGCTTGGGAGGCAGTTGTGCCCGCCAGGAGAGCAGATCTTCTCCCGGCCTTCCTGCTTCCAGAAACTGCATCCAGGATTGCTCCAGCGGATTCCAGGCGCGCGATTCCCGGTCGTGGTAAAGCCCCCTGCCCCAGTACGCGCGGTAATACACAACGTCCAGGCGCAGGATGTCGTTGATCACGCTGGTGAGCAGATCGCCAGGACTGCATGCGAGTGCGCGCGTGGGCGGTGGGTTTTGCAGCGTTCGGAACCTGGACACGTAGGACGCCAGCAGATCCCGCACGCATACGCAGGGGTCATGGCCATCTTCAACGTAGTGCTCGAAGCCGTCGTAGTGGCTGAGCCAGCGCATCAGCCTGGGCAACCAGTGGTCCAGGCCCAGGGTGCGCAGGTGGGCCGAAATGGCAAAGATGGCATGGCCGTGATCCAGCGCATCGCGGCCCCAGTGGGGCCACTCCGGGTTGGCCACGTGAGGCTCAAGCTGGCTTCGCAGCTTCGGTGTGAAGGACTCGTCATTCATGCGAACAGGTCTATTCGCCGGGCAGCGGCCAATGCAGTGGTGGGCTGAGCATGGTCGGCCATGCTGCCGATTCAGCACCCTGTCGTCATGTGCCTGGCCTCTTTAAATTTCCGAGGGTTCGCGCTTGATTTGATCGCGGGGCTGTGATAGTTCTCAGGCAAAAAGTCATGTGCCGTTTCACGGCTTGCGAACAGCAACAAAATCTCGCGCAGAACTGCCCGAAACCTAGGAAGAACCCCTATCGGGTTGTTGGTGTCGATGGGAACGGTACTAGCTTGCGCGGGAGCGGCTTGCTTGCTGCAATCGACTTCATCAAGTTGTCGAATGGAGAAGTCGCATGAGTGTGGATGCAGCGGTTGAACGCGTCAGGAGCAACCTCAACGAGAGCTTTCTCGACTGGGACGTCACGGAGTCAGAACTCAAGGACAACACTCAGGCGCTGAAAGACCTATCGCCCGCCGAACGCAACGAGGCCGTCAGCAAGCTGTCCGATGACGAACTCCAGCATTGGGCCGATGAAACCAAGGGCCTCAACAGCCCACTGAAGGCCGATGACCGGCGCGACCTACTCAACATGCTGGCCCAAGACCTGGATGCCCAGCAATTGGGACGCGCTGCCAAGGCATTTGGTGTCCAGGACATGGCGGACGCCGTTTCCAACCATGGCTCACCGCAGCAGAAGCTGGAGTTCATCAAGGCGCTTCAAGGCGAGGCCAACGCCGATCTGAAAATCAAACCCGGCTTGGGTGGGGCCACTACAAGCTATGGTAACGATAGCGCAAAAGCTATTTCCCAAGTGCTCGCGAGTCTGAAGGACTCACCCAAGGAGTTCTCGCAAGCCATCCAGAGCCTCGATCAGGCCGGAAAGCTCGGTGACGTGATGAAGGTGGCGGCCGGTCAGACAATGATGACCCTCAGTGGCAGCGCCATCCCGTCGGTTTCGTTCGACGACAAGAATCTGCAGGACATTCTGGCGGGCACCTCGAACGTGCCGGCCGAGGATCTGACCACCCGCACGTCAGTCTTCAAGGCCGCCGCGCCTCAGTTGGCTGCGATGCAGGGAGCCACAGGCCTTCTGGCTGATCCTGGCGGCTACAACGCAGCGACCGCGCAACACACCGCCGATGCCATGGGCAAGGTTCTGACGCGCGCCCAGGCAGAAAACGCAGGTCTCGTGGACAAGCCCGTCAGACCGCCCAGCGTCTCGATGGATCAGAACATCCAGGACGCACAGAGCCGACACTCCGCCAATCCCGCAGATTGGGTCTGGTTCTACAACCAGGTGAAGAACGGTGCACCGTGGGACTACAAACAGCAAGGCGCCCAGTATCAGGACTTCGGCAACTACAACTTCGGCCTGACCGCTGCCGCCATGGGCATTCCTGAAAACATCGCCTTGCGTGGTGCCGGCTACGCACAGCAAAGAGCGGGTACGTCGGATCCTACCTGGGGCAACCCCACGGACTGGAATGGCCCCTACGGCGACGACCCGGCCGACCAGGCTCAGATCAAGGCCGGCTACGACTACTACAATTCCGGCCTGTGGCGCGTCTGGAACGATTGAATGCCTTGGCGCGGGTGCCTAACCTGCCGCAATACGCTTTTGCCGTAGGCGTGATGCTATTGTTTTTGAGCGGATGCAAGCCCATGGCGTCACACGATGAAGTAACCCGCCTTTCCTCGCCCGGTGATTCGCCTGTTGATGCCGTTCTGGTCGAGGTCAATACCGGTGCCACGGACACGTTCAGGTACGACGTGTTCGTGCTTGCCAAGGGCGCCAAGCCACTGGACAAACCGGTGGCCAGTCTGGTGGGTGCCACTCGAAACGACCAAGCCTATGGCGTCAACTTCCGGTGGCAAAGCCCGACGCATCTGCGCGTCGAGTACCTCAAGGCGCGTAGCGTGCACCAAGCGGCGGGTACCGTCCATGTCGGTGATCGAGCCGTTCAGATTGAACTGGTTCAGGGCATTCTCGACCCGAGCGCACCGCCTGGCGGCATGGAATACAACCTGCGAAATGTCCTGGTCAAGTATTTCCATACACCCCGATAGGGGTTTCGTGTTGAATCACTG
>JAUNTQ010000094.1 GCA_030538605.1 Pseudomonadota bacterium | reverse complement strand
TCACGTCCAGCAGGGGTTTGAGCAGCTTGTCCAGCCGCGGCTGATACGCCGCCGCGATGCCGATGGGCACACCCACCAGCACCGTGAGCGCCGTGGCCACCACCACCAGCGCCAGCGTCTGCATCAACTCGTGCCACAGGCCAAAGGCGCCAATCAAATAAAAGCCCGCCGCGCACCACAGGGCCGTGGGCCAGCGCCGCGTGGCGTGCCAAGCCAAAAGCGCCGTGAGCGCGATCAGCAGCCACGGCGGCAGGCCAAGCAACAGCGATTCGATCGGCTGCAAAAACACCCGCAGCGTGAAGTGGCTGATGGCGCGAAACACGTCGCCGTAGTCGGCCACGGTGCGCGCCAGCGTGCGGTTGAGCGGCTGCGCGATCGACAGGGGCAGAAAAAACCCGCGCGTGGCCGCCGCCGTGGGTGGGTCAAGCTGGCTGGCGATGCGCTCGGCCGTGGCCGCATCGACCCAGCCGCGCCAGGCGCCCGGGTGTTCGCGCAGGAACGCCTCGGCGGCGGCGCTGCCGCTGACGGCGTTGCTGGCCATGGCGGCCAGTTGCTCGTCCAGCTGCGCGGGCGTGAGGCGGATGCGCGCCAGCGCCGCTGCCTCGGGCGCGTAGCGGGCCTGAAACGGCGCCGACAGCGCCAGCCCCAACTGCGACGTGGCAAAGCCCGTGGCGCATTGCGGCTCGCCCTCGGGTTGGAGCAGTTGCTGCCAGCAGGCATCGTCATAGGGCGGAAATTGCAGCGCCACCCACTTGTGGCGCGCCATCAGCGCTGTGGGCTGCCAGTGGGCAAACAGGATGGCCTCGCCGCGCTCCCACGCAGCGGTCACCGCCGCTTCCAGCGCCGCGCCCGTGCCGGGGTGGAAGTTGGTGAACGTGCCTTCCAGGTCCAGCATGCGCAGCAGGTGCGTGTTGAAGACCTCGCAGGTCCAGCCCGTGGGGCAGTTGTAGAAGCGGCCCTTGCCCGGCGCTTCGGGGTCGGCAAACAGCTGGGCGTGGCGCGGCAGGTCTTGCGGGGTTTTCAAATCAGGTGCCAGCGGCTTGATGCCGCGCGCCGCATCGCCATGCACCACGTAATCGGGCACATACCAGCCCTGGCGCGTGCCGCCGGCCAGCGTGTCGCCCACCACCACCACCTGGCCCACGTCCACCGCGCGCGCCATGATGGGCGAGCGGCCCACCCACTGCTCGGCAATCACCTGAATGTCGCCCGCGGCCAGCGCCGTCTCCAGCGCAGCGCCGGTGCCGGGCACTTCCTCGGTGCGGCAGCCATAGCCTTTTTCAAGCAGCGCGCGGGCTAAGCTGGTGTAAAAGCGCCCGCTTTCCCAGGTGAGCGAGGCGAGCTTGACAGGCGCAGGCTGGCTGCAGGTGGGCGCGGCCTGCGCCCAGGCACCGGGGTGCAGCGCCAGCGCCAGCAGGCATGCCATGGCAAACCGCCACCACGGCCACCACGTGCGCAGGGGTGCAAGGCAGCGAGGGCAGGGCATGGGCCATCATAGGTGAGGCTTGCGTGGCTTGGCCGGGCAACGCACGCCATGTATCACTTTGTGCTAATCCCGTGCGCCAGGGTCGGCTGCGCAGCGGTATAACCGCGTCACGAATTTTTCACTGAACTGCCACGTGCCAGTCATCGGGGGTCATGAACATCAAACGCAGCAAAAAAAGCAAAGGAAAAGCCGCCGTGAAAGAACTGCCGACGCCGACCTTCGCGCTACCCCCCGTTTTCGGTGCCGCCCGGCTGCCCAGCGGGCCGCTTCATCCGCGCGGGCGCGATCCGTTTCTGGCACCCGGTACAGCGAGCCTGCCCGGCGCCATTCAGGTGTCGTGGGCGCGCCATCTCGATGACGTGCGCGCTGCCCAGCGCCTGCGCCACGAGGTGTTCGCCAGCGAAATGGGCGCGCGCCTGAGCACCCCTGTGCCCGGCCACGACGTGGACCTGTTCGACGACTACTGCGAGCACCTGCTCGTGCGCGACGAGGCCACGCAAGAGGTCATCGGCACCTACCGCGTGCTCACCCCCGCGCAGGCCAGGCGCGTAGGCAGCACCTACAGCGACACCGAGTTCGACCTCACCCGCCTGCGCACCCTGCGCAGCCGCATGCTGGAGCTGGGCCGCAGCTGCGTGCACCCCGACCACCGCCACGGCGGCGTCATCATGGCGCTGTGGACGGCGCTGGGCGAATTCATGGTGCGCAACCAGCTCGACACCATGATCGGCTGCGCCAGCATCCCCATGCTGCACAACGGCGTCGTCAGCGGCGACGTGGCCGCCAGCATCTGGCGGCAGGTGCGCGAAAAGCACATGGCCCCCATCGAATACCAGGTGCGCCCACGCCTGCCCCTGCCCGTGGAGCGCCTGAACGACCTGCTGCCCGTCGAGCCGCCCGCGCTCATCAAGGGCTATCTGCGCCTGGGCACCAAGGTGCTCGGCCCGCCCGCGTGGGACCCCGACTTCAACTCTGCCGACCTGCCCATGCTCATGCGCTTGGCCGACTTGCCCGCGCGCTACCGCAAGCACTTCCTCGGGATGTGAGCCATGCCTGCCCTCAGCCGCCTCGCGTCTTTCCTCCACAGGCAGGCGCCGCAGGCCGCTGGGGGGGCTTGCGCGCGCGGCGCGCCCGCCTTTGGCCCGGCCGCCATGCGCGTGGCCGCGCTGCCGAACGAAGGCGAGCAGCTGGCAGGCCAGGGCCCTCGCCCGCAAGAAGCCGAGCCCGACGACGATGAAGACATGGCGCGCCACCGCCCCCGCTACCGCGCCATCTTCATCTCCGACATCCACCTGGGCACCCCCGGCTGCCAGGCCGAGCCGCTGCTCGACTTTCTCAAGCACCACAGCAGCCACACGCTCTATCTGGTGGGCGACATCATCGACGGCTGGCAGCTGCGCCGCCGCTGGTACTGGCCGCAAACCCACAACGACGTGGTGCAGAAACTGCTGCGCCGCGCCCGCAAGGGCTGCCGCGTCGTCTTCGTGCCCGGCAACCACGACGAATTCGCGCGCCAGTTTCTCGGCCACAACTTCGGCGGCATCGACGTGCTGGAAGAAGCCGTGCACACCACCGCCGACGGCCAGCGCCTGTGGGTCACGCACGGCGACTATTTCGACGGCGTCATCCAGCACGCCAAGTGGCTCGCCTACGTGGGCGACCACGCGTATGAAACCGTGCTCAAGCTCAACCGCCACTTCAACAGCCTGCGCGCGCGGCTGGGCCTGCCCTACTGGTCGCTGTCGGCCTACCTCAAGCTCAAGGTGAAAAAAGCCGTGAGCTACGTCAGCGACTTCGAGCACGCCGTGGCCGCCGAAGCGCGCCGCCGCGGTTTTGACGGCGTGGTCTGCGGCCACATCCACCACGCCGAAATCCGCACCATCGACGGCATGCTGTATGGCAACGACGGCGACTGGGTGGAAAGCCGCAGCGCCCTGGTCGAGCACCACGACGGCCGGCTGGAGCTGCTCTTCTGGCAAGCCGAAGGCACCACGCAGCCCGTGCCGCAGGCAGCGCACGTGGCGTGAGCAGGCCGGTGCTTGAACAGCCAACTTCCGGACGCGAAGGACGCGAAAGAAAGACAAAAATTTCATAGCTGCTTGCGCATGTTTTATATTGTTGTTTTCAAACAAATAACATAAAAACATTTAAATTCATACGCAAACAGCTATCAAAATGATTTTTTCTCTTTCGCGTCGTTCGCGAATTCTTTGCGTCCTTCGCGTCCGGCTATTCGCAGCCCCGCTCCTTGAAGCCTCCTCATGAAAATCGCATTGGTCACCGACGCATGGCAGCCGCAGGTCAACGGCGTGGTCACCACCCTGGTCGAGCTGGTGCGCGCGCTCGAAGCCGAAGGCGATGAAGTCACCGTCATCCAGCCCGGCCAATTTCGCACCCGCCCCTGCCCCGGCTACCCCGGCATCGACCTGGCCGTGCTGCCCGGCGCGCAGCTTGCCCGCCTGCTCGACGCCGCCGCCCCCGACGCCCTGCACATCGCCACCGAAGGCCCGCTCGGCTGGGCCGCGCGCCGCCATGCGCTGCGGCGCGGCTGGGCCTTCACCACTGCCTTTCACACCAAGTTCCCCGAAATACTGAACGCCGCCGCCCGCGTGCCCATTGGCTGGGGCTACGCGCTTTTCAGACACTTTCACCGCACCTCGGCCGGCGTCATGGTGCCCACGCGCGGCGTGGCCGACATGCTTGCCGCACGCGGCTTTCAAAACCTGCGGCACTGGACCCACGGCGTCGACACCGACCTCTTCGGCTTCAGCCCCCGCCCCGGCGGCTTCGAGCCGCTGGGCCGGCTGGCGCGCCCCGTGCAGCTCTTCGTGGGCCGCGTGTCCTACGAGAAAAACATCCAGGCCTTTCTGGAGCTTGACCTGCCCGGCACCAAAGTCGTCTGCGGCGTTGGCCCCGTCGAGGCCAAACTGCGCGCCCGCTATGCCGACGTGCGCTGGCTCGGCGTGCTGCCCCGCCCCGAGCTGGCGCGCGTCTACGCCGCTGCCGACGTCTTCGTCTTCCCCAGCCGCGCCGACACCTTCGGCCTGGTCATGCTCGAAGCCATGTCCTGCGGCACCCCCGTGGCCGCCTACCCCGTCGACGGCCCGCGCGAAGTGTTGGCCGCCGCCCCCGGTCAGGCCGTCGGCGGCGTCATGCACACCGACCTGCGCCAGGCCGTCCAACGCGCCCTCGCCCTGCCGCGCCAGGCCGCCCGCGAACACGCCCGCCGCTTCGGCTGGGACGAGGCCGCCCACCTGTTTCGCGGCTATCTGGTGCCCGTGCAGGCAAGCCAGACAGAAAGCGAACAAGTGCGGGTAACTGCCGGGCACACTTGAATCGGCGACACCAAGACATACAAGCCACTTCACCGCCAAGCCCGCGTCAGAAGTCTGTCAGTTACCAAAGTTAACCTGATCAGACACAAAACAACGGGAGGGCCTGCCCCATGCGGCGATTGGCAACGAAGAACATCGTTTTCGTGTCTCGGGCAGTGCTTGGCCTGGCACTGTTGCTCTCGTGGCTGCTGGCCCATCAGGTGCAAGCACAGCCCCTCACCGACCCCGCGCTCCAGCGCGGCGCCACCTGGCTGCAAGCGCAGGTGCAAGCCGGCGGCACACTGGCATCCGAAGCCACATCACCCGCCTTGCCCATGCAGGCGCGCGCCGAAACCGCCCTCACCCTGCGCACCCTGTCGCAAACCGTGCGCCCGGCACTGTTCACCGCCATCGACGGCATCACCCCCGACACCACCGAATACCTCGCCCGCAAAGCGCTTGCCCGGCAGCTTGCCGGCACATCCGACGCTGCTGCACTGGACGCTCTGGCCACCATGCAAAACCCCGATGGCGGCTTTGGTGCCATCGGCGGGCAGGCCAGCAACCCGCAGGACACGGCGTGGGCCTTGCGCGCCTTGGCGGCCAACCGTGCCGCCAGCGACACCGCCGCCAAGGCGCTCAACGGGCTTGTCGCTGCCCAGCAACCTGACGGGCGCTGGCTGCAAGCACCCGATGGCGACGCCATCGTCACCACCGCGCTGGCCGTGCAAGCCCTCGCACCCTACCGCCAGCAACCCGCCGCCCGCGCCGCCCTCACCAAAGCCCGCGCCTGGCTGCTCGCGCAGCGCAACGCACAGCAAACCTGGGGTGAAGACTTGCGCACCGCCCATGCGCTGTTGGCCGTGCTGCCGGGGTTAACGTCTGCCACCGATGTGCAGGGCGCGGTCGCAACCCTTGGGGCCTCCCAGCGCGCCGATGGCAGTTGGAGTGGCGACGCGCACTTGACTGCGCTCGTGCTGCGCGCGTTGTTGCTTGCCGCGCAACCTGTCACCAACCCCGACATGGCATCGGTCACGGGGATGCTGCTGGATTCCCAGTCACGGGCGCCGCTCGCTGGGTTCACGGTCAGTCTGCGAGGCACGGCCAGCTTGTCGGCCACAACCAGCACCACAGGCGAGTTTGAGTTCACCGCGCTTGCTGCTGGCCCCTACACGCTGGAAGTGGCCACGCAGGGCGAGTTCAGAGCGTTGCTCGCAGACATCAATTTGATGCCTGGGCAGCGACTGGAGGTGGGGCAACTGTTGCTCAATCGAAACGCCAATCCCACTACCGCCACCGTGCTGGGCAAAGTGACCCGTTCGGACACGGGCGCCGCCATCTCTGGCGCCGTCATCAAAGTCGGTACCTTGACGACGCCGAGTGGAGCGGATGGAAGCTACCAATTCCTGGAAGTGCCCCCCGGCGACGTCACGGTGTCGGTCAGTCACCCTGGCTTTCGAGGGGCGGCAGGCCAAGTCACGCTGCAGGCAGGCAGCACGGCCATTTTTTCGCCGGTGCTGGTTCCTGTTCCGGCTGGCGGCGTGGTGTCGGGGGCGGTATCGGGCGTGGTGCTCAACGCGCTGAATGGGCAACCCATCGCTGGTGCCACGATCACCGTGAGCGGTGCTTTCATCGCAACCACGCAGACTGAAGCCGACGGCAAATACACCATTGCGCCGCTGCCATCCGCAGGGCAAATCACGCTGGCCATCACTGCTGCTGGTTATCAGTCCGTCACGGCTTCGGCGGTTGTGCAAACAGATTCGCTGATCGATTTTTCACCCCAACTGGTGCCCCAGGGCGGCACCGCCGGTACCGGAAAAATCCACGGTGTGGTACTGGACGCCGGCACGGGCACGCCGCTGGCAGGCGTGCAGGTCAGCGCCGTCAGTGCCACTACGCGTTCTGCCACGACCGATGCGACCGGCAGCTACCTGATCGTCGATGTGCCCCCGGGGGTCGTACGCGTCATCGCGAGCAAGAGCGGTTACGCCAGCGCTGCGGCCGAAGCCCTCATGGTGGCCAATGGCCTGATGGAGTTCTCGCCCCAGCTGACGAAGGCCACCACCACCACCCCGACGACGAGTGCGGTGTTCGGCACCGTGGTGTCGGCCCGCGACGGCCAACCCGTGGCCGCAGCCGAGGTCTACGTCTCTGGCCTGCAAAGCTATTCGGTGTCTACCGATGTCAGTGGACGCTACCGCGTTGACGGGCTGGCCGCAGGCAACTATTCGGTCACCATCAGCCACCCTGAGCACACCTCCGCGTCGGTCAACTTCAACCTCCCGGCGCGCACGGAGATGGACTTTTCACCCGTGCTCAACGAAACGTCGGGCACACCCGTCATCATTCCCAACAGTGCCACCGTCTCCGGTCGGGTGCTCGACAGCACTACCAACAGACCGATCGACGGGGCTGTCTACCAAGTTGATGGCGAGTCGCGCGAACGTGGCGTCAACCGTTTCGGTCGCTTCAACATCCTGGGCATCACCGCCGCCACGGTCAACGTGACCTTCAGCGCGCCCGGCTACCACCCGGTTGCGGCGCGCTTTCCCGTGACGCCGCTGGCGCAGCAGGACGTTGGCGACGTTTACATGGAACGCGTCGTGGCTGCGCGGTTGCCTGACCTGGCGGTGGCCCGGTTCGACGTGTCGGGCCTGTCGAGCAACCCCGTGACTGCGATCGTGTGGGGCGCGATCCTCGCCGAAGTGGTCAACCAGGGCGCCCAGGACACCCCGGCCACCATCTCCCTGCTGGTATTCGAAGACCTTGACCGCAACGGTCGCTTTGATGCGGGCCAGGACGTGGCTGTCGCACGCGCCGAGATTTCCGGTGGCTTGATGGTCGGCCAAAGCAAGGCGGTCACGATTGCTGTCAACGCTGCGTTGCGCTACCGCGACGCACCACTGACGCTCTGGGTCGACAGCGATCAACTCGTCATCGAACTGGACGAAGACAACAACATCGATCGCTACGGCAGCTCGCCCGAGCATGCCGCCAAGCTGTATGCATCAGCCGCCGAGTTCAATGAGGGCCAGCGCATCAACGTCGCCGTCAACGCGGCGGGCAATGCGCTTCAATTGGCTGACAACACCCGCGCCTTCGACAACATCTGGATCGCCAACTCGGGACGCGGCACCGTGCTCAAGGTGGACATCCGCACCGGTGCCGTGCTGGGCGAATACCGCAGCGCGCCCGACGGCATGGGCAAAAACCCCTCGCGCACCACCGTTGACAAGAACGGCAACGTGTGGGTGGGCAACCGCAACGAAGGTGGCTACGTCAACGCCAATGCCATCGAGCCGGGCTTGCCTGCTACTGCGCGCGGCATGGGGTCGGTCGTCAAGATTGGTCTGCTTGACAACGGGCAATGCGTGGACCGCAACGGCAACGGCGTCATCGACACCTCCACCGGCCTGGGAGACGTCAAGGACTGGAAAAACACCGCACAGGCCGACAGCGTGGGCGGCATCTCGACCGCTGAGGACGAGTGCATCCTGGCCTACACCCGGGTCAACGCCACCGGCACGCGGCACATCTCTGTTGACCGCAAGAACCAGGTGTGGGTCAGCGGCACCGGTGGCCGCCACTTTGATCTGGTAAGCGAAACCGGCAACATCGTCCGTCAAGAGGTTTCCGTAGGCTGGGGTGGCTACGGCGGCCTGATTGATGCCAATGACGTTATCTGGTCCTCCACCGGCGGGAATCTGCTGCGCTGGGATACCCAGAACCCACTCACCGGCCCAAATGGCGGCAACTGGTTGGGCATTGGGCGCGCCAGCTATGGCCTGTGCATCGACAGCCGTGGCAACGTCTGGGACAGTCGTGGCAGCGTCTATCGACCGGATGGAACACTGCTGCGCACGTTCAGGGGTGGCTCTCAGGGATGTGCTGTTGACGATCAGGATCACGTGTGGGTGGCCAGCGGCAGCAACGTCGCCCATTACACCAACGACGGTGTTTTCATCGGCAATGTATACACCGGTGCCACCGGTGGCACGACCGGCTTGTCTACCGACGCCAACGGCAAGGTGTGGGCCGTGGGCGGCAGCCGCTACGTTCGCATCGACCCCGCCGCAGGCCCGCTGGGCGCCGATGGTGTCACGCGCATCGGTGCCATCGATGTGACGGGGCCTGACCTCGGCTCGGGCAGCTACCTTTACAACTACAGCGACATGACAGGCAGCACGCTGTCAGGCAAGCCGCGTGAAGGCACCTGGACGGCGGTCTACGACAGTGGCGCGACAGGCACCCTGTGGGGCATGCTTGATTGGCACGCCCAGGTGCTGGGTGACGGCAAGTTATCGGTCACCGTGGCCAGCAGCGACGACTGCAACCAATTTTCGGCACCAGCCATTGCCGCGTCGGGCCAGGCCTTCGCCCAGGTGCCCCCGGGCCGATGCCTGAAAGTCAGCGTGCATTTCAAGCGTGCATCCACCGGCGAAAGCCCCGTGCTGTACGACCTCAAGATCCGACCAGCCGTGCCCGACTTCACGGCCTCACGCATTCAAACCGTCGATGCGGGCGGAGGACAGGTGGGCCTGCAGGCGCTGATCGGCAACGCCAGCCCCTTCGATGCAGGGCCGTTCGACGTGGCCTTCTGGCAAGGCCAGCCAAGCGCGGGCGGCGTGCTGCTCGGCACCGTCAGCGTGTCTGGTTTGGCGGCGGATAGCGCCACACCCGTGCAACTGCTCGGCCTGCAAGTCAAGCAGGCACTGGGTGGCGATGTGCAGGCGTTGAAGCTGGGTGTGGGTGACGAAATCGTGGTGCATGCCGACAGCGCCGATGCCTACGTTGAATACAACGAACGCAACAACTGGGCCAGCGCGCCATTGGGTGACCGCAACATGCTGGCCGCGTTGCAGGTGCAGACCGACCAGCCCGCCTACCCCGCACATGCCTCGGTCGGCTTTGGCGCTGGTGCCACCAACCTGGGCAGCTTTGACGCGCTGTTTGACATCGAACTGCTGGTGCAAGACAGCGAAGGCCGCGAGGTGGCGCGGTTCCCGCGTACCGCCCTGGGCAGCGTGGCGGCGGGCGCCACGTTCAATCACGGCCAGCCGTGGAACACGGGTGCCACTGTAGCGGGCACCTATCTGTTGCGCGGCCTGCTGTACGACACCGCTGGCAATGTGGTGGCCGAAGCCAGCACACTGTTTGCCATCACCCCAGGCGCTGGCAACCCCGGCGCACCTTTGGCCGCGCTGACTGTTGCCACCAACAAAGGCGTTTACGCCCGCGACGATGTGGTGTTGCTGGACACCCTGGCACGCAACCTGTCGCTCAATGCACCCATTGACGGTGCGCAAGTGGTGCTCCAGGTTCTCGACTCGCTTGGCCAGACCGTGTTCAGCTTCCAGCACGCAGCCTCTCCTTTGGCGGGCAACGGTCTGCTCGACCAGCGTGCGCAACAAACCCTGCGTGGCGTACAGCCCGGCTCTTACACCGTCCAAGCCCAGCTGCTGAATGTGCAAGGGCACACACTGGCACAAGCCAACACACGCTACGTCGTCATCGATGGGCAGTCGCCCGGCACCGCACCGGGGCTGAGTGTCGCCGGCACTACCACCGTCAGTGCCAAGCTGCTGCGCGCTGGCGACGCACAGGCACGTCATGACGCCGTCGTCCACACCGGCACCAGCGCGCTGCAAAACCTACGCATCATCCGCATCGTGGCAGCTGAAGACGGGCGCGAGATACAGCGACTGGAAAGCACCATCCACCTGGCACCCGGCGCCACGCACCGCTTTGCGGCCACCTCTGTTCCAACCCACGGCATGGCGGCGGGTCGCCACTTCGCGCTGATGATGGGCGAAGTCAACGGCCAACTGATCCTGCTGGCGCAGGACGAGTTTCGCGTGGATGGCGTTGTTGCCCAGCCACGGCTTACCCCCGTGCCCACACTCTCGCCCTTCGCTCTGGCCGTGCTGGCCGCAGGCTTAGCGGTGAGCGTCGGTGCCTTCCGAAAAAAAGCAAGAAGCGTGCGGCCCCCTCGTGGCTTCGCACCTCACTTCCAAAACAACTCACAAGCCGAGGAGGTCGCCTGATGCAACCCGCCCTGTTCCCCACCGCCGACGCACGTGTGTTGGTGCTGACCCAAGGCGGTGCCGACCGCCCCCCCTTCCTCGGCATGGGCCGCCGCTTCCTGAGCGGTGTCACCGCTGTAGTCAT
>JAUNTQ010000093.1 GCA_030538605.1 Pseudomonadota bacterium | reverse complement strand
AAAGGGGACACTTCTATCTGGGGCTATGGGGACATTACGACTTGGGGCTCACACTTTCGCCGCCACCATCATGCTGTCGATATAATCCGCATGCGTCGCGGGCGGAAAAGCGGTCGCCCAGGGTGAGAAACAGCGTGCCGTCGGGCTGGCCGCCCACTTGCCGCTCCACGATGCGGCAGCCGAAATGCGCCGAGCCGCGGCGCTTGGGCCGCTGGCTGAAGAGCACGCGCACGTCTTCCAGCCGGCTCAGGTCTTCAGACAGGCGCGCACGCGCCAGCGCCGTGCTGCTGGTGCCGCCCTGGCCCGGCTCGGCATAGCAGAAGTAGACCGTGCGGTTGGCGGCAAAGCCGCTGTCGGTGATGACGTCCAGCAGGCCGCCCTGCCCGCCCGCAGCCACATCGGGCAAGCCTTGCAGCGCCGGGCGCACGCGGCCATCGGGCTCCACCACGCGCATGCGGCCCGGGCGCTCGGTCACCAGAAAGCGTCCTTCGGGCAAAAAGGCCACGGCCCAAGGGTGCTGCAAGCCGCTGGCCACGGGCTGCGCGCGGACGGCGTTGGCGTCCTGGGCGCTGGCAGCGGTGGCCAGCAGACCAAGGCCGATCGAAACGGCCACCACCACACGGCGGGAGACAAGAAGGTGACGAGCAAAGGCGCGGCGCATGGCGATTCCTTTCAGCGTTGGAAGACAAAATGAGGAGAAATCAGGCAGGCAACGATATCTCATGAAAAACGCCAAAAAATAAACATAAATCGCATCTTGTTGCCCCGGCTTACACGGATCTAAGGGTAAACCCTGATTAATAACAAGGTTAACAAGGATGGCAAGGCAAGGCCCTGTCCTACACTAGGCGCGTTACCCCTTACGGGGTAGACGTGTCACCACGACACCTTCCGCCACCCTATCCACCATCACCCGCGCCGCTGCGGGTGATGCGCCGCAGGGGCCTTGAAAGGCACTGCCAGCGCCACACACCAGCATACGGATTCATGTCGAAACCCATCGCAGCCGCTCTGATTCTGATGGCAGCCAGCCTGCAAGCCGCACATGCCGCCCCCGATGACATCGAGAAATTCCTGGCGCAAAAGGGCCTGGTTTCCCGCCTGGGCGACAGCATTCAAGAGGCCACCGACCGCGCCGCCGATCTGGTCAAGACGGCCATGGGTTCGATTGGTGTGCCCTACCGGCTCGGGGGCACATCGGCCGAGACGGGTTTCGATTGCAGCGGCTTCGTGCGCGCCATGTTCGAGCAGGCCGCCGGCATGATGCTGCCGCGCACCGCCGCCGAACAGGCCGCAGCCACCACCCGCATCACCAAGGCCGACCTGAAGCCCGGTGACCTGGTGTTCTTCAACACCATGCGCCGCCCCAACAGCCACGTGGGCATTTACGTGGGCGAAGGCCGCTTCATCCACTCGCCGCGCACGGGCGCGCACGTGCGGGTGGAGAGCATGAACATCAATTACTGGCAAAGCCGTTTCAATGGCGCGCGCCGCGTGCTGAATGAAGACAACGCCAGCACAACCACCGCCAGCGCCAGCATCGTCCCCCGCGTGCTGGAGCGCGACTCGCCTGCCCCGCGTTCGGTGCGTCTGTCGCTGGGCACCTCCGGCGGCGGCAGCCAGCCCGCTGCACCTGCCGCTGCGCGCTTGCCAGCAGCAGGCGAAAACAGTATCTGAGAGGCCGTTGCCGCACAATTTGCGACAAGCCCTGCCCTCAACCCCTTACCTTCCTCCAAAGGTGAAAGGCCCTCGCGGGCCTTCTTTTTTGTTTGCGCTACGCGGATTTCTGCGCAGGCGTGGCCCAGTCGGGGAAGAGCACTTCGGTAAAGCCAAGGCGCGTCAAATCGCGCATGCGCCGGGGGTAAAGCATGCCCAGCAGGTGATCGCATTCGTGCTGCACCACGCGGGCGTGAAAGCCCTCCACCTCGCGCTCGATGGCGTGGCCGTGCGCGTCGAAGCCGCTGTAGCGAATGCGCTGCCAGCGGGGCACCATGCCGCGCAGGCCGGGCACCGAGAGGCAGCCTTCCCAGTCTTCTTCCTGCGCCTGGCCGAGCGGGGAGATGACCGGGTTGCACAGCACCGTGGGTGGCACGGGCGGGGCGTGCGGATAGCGCGGGTTGAGCGCGCCGGTGCCAAACACCACCACTTGCAGATTCACCCCGATCTGCGGCGCGGCCAGCCCGGCACCGCTGGCCGCGTGCATGGTGTCGCTCAGATCTTGCACCAGTGCGTGCAGCGCGGGGGTGTCGAACGCGGGCACGGCTTCCGCCACGCGCAACAGGCGGGTGTCGCCCATTTTCAGGATGTCGCGAATGGCCATGGCTGCCAGTCAGGGGGTGTCCCGACTCACCTGGCCCGGGTTGCGCGTCAAGCCGACGAACCCGCCAGGCACGCCTGACGCGCGCGGCGGGCGCACGCGGTCGCCGCCGCCTGCGCCCGGGGGCGGCGTGGGGCGTGCGCCATGGCCCGGGCGGCCGGGGCCGGCAGCGCCTGGCGGGCGTGAACCACCGGGACGACTCCAGCGGTTGCCGTCGCCGCGCGGTGGCGGGCCACGCCAGTCGCGGCCTCGGTCACGCCCGCGGTCGCCCCAGACGCCGTAAAAACCCAGTGAGACCGGCGGTGCGCCGTAGTAGGAGGGGCCGCCATACGGCGAACCGTAATACGGCGCGCTGTAGCCATAGGGGTAGCCACCGTAGCCATACACCGGCGCAGGGCCATAGGCGCTGGAATACACCACGGGCGCGCCCACTTCATAGGGCTCGACGGGTGCCACCACGCAGCCGGCCAGCAGTGTGACTGCACCTGCTGCGGCCAAGGCCAAGGCGGCGCGTCGGGGGCCACGCACGCTAGTGTTCAAGTTGTTTTCGACTGCCATGTTTGCTGCTCCTGTCAAAGCTGCCGTTGAAATGCCGGGCCGCTGCCAGTCACTGTAGTGCCGGTGTGTAAAGCCGCTGTCAAGCGCCACGCGTGCCTCTCACGCGCTGTCTGCCTCGGTCGCCAGCAGCGCCTTCAGGCGTGGCAATGCGGCCAGCGCGTTGGCGGTGGTGGCATCGGCCAGCGACTCGGGTGAGATGCCGCGCAGGCGGGCCAGTTCCCCCGCGATGCGGGACAGCTCGCCCGGCTCGTTGCGGCCTTGCGCCCGGCCGTTGGCGCGCTGCTCGGCCGTGGCATAGAGCCAGTGGGGCGGGATGTCGGGCGCGTCGGTTTCCATCACCAGCGCGTCCAGCGGCAGTTCGGCGGCCAGGCTGCGCAGGCGGGTGGCGCGCGCGTAGGTCATGGCCCCGCCAAAGCCGAGCTTGACGCCCATCGCGGTGAGCTGCGCCGCCTGCTGCAGGCTGCCGTTGAAGGCGTGGGCAATGCCGCCGCACACGCCCACGTCGCGCAGGCCTTTGAGCACCAGGTCCACCGAGCGGCGCACGTGCAGGATGACGGGCAGGCCGTGCCGCCGGGCCAGGCGCAGCTGCCCGCGAAAGAGATGCGTTTGCCGCTCAAGCAGGGGCGGCTGGGTCAGCTCGGGCACGAAGCCGTCCAGGCCGATCTCGCCCACCGCCACCAGGCGCGGGTCGCCCGCGTGGCGGGTGAGGGCCTCATCGAGCTGCGCGAGCGCATCGCCTGCCGCGCGGGCGACGTAAAGCGGGTGAATGCCCAGCGCATAGGCGTCGCCAAAGCGGTGCGCGGTCAGGCGCGCGTCGTCGAAGCTGCGCACCTCCACCGCCGGGATGACGCACAGCGCCACGCCGGCTGCCGCTGCGCGCTCGCGCACGACGGGCATGTCGGCCGCGAACTCGGGTGCGTCAAGGTGGCAGTGGGTGTCTATCCAGCGGGGCATGGGGCGATGATGCCGCAATGGACATCGGATCCTCTGCGGTGAAGGTATTGCTGCTGCACCGTGGCGCGCGCGAAGATGCAGCACTTGCGTGCCAGACGTGATACCGTTTCACGCATCTCCCACCCGCACACGAAGTGCTTGACGTTTATGAGCCTTGCGTTCTTGTTCTCCGGCGGCAGCAGGCGATGGCGCGGGACTCGCACACGATGAGGTGATGCCCATGCGCCGTGCCCCGCTCTACAGCCGCTCGGTGGCGCACACGCCGCCGCCTGCGGCCCCTGCCCCGGATTCACCTGCTGCCGAGGCGCCGCCCGCCCTGCCCCGCCGCCGCCAGCGGCTGATGGGCGCGTGGCGCCATCCGGCGCTGCCGTGGGTGGCCGTGGCGGCGCTGGGCGTGGCGCTGCTGGCGCAGTCACTGCGCGCGCCGCCAGCGCCACGCGCGCTGACGCAGGCCGACATTGACGCAGCGGTGCTGCACACGCTGACGCACAACGCACTGCCCTCGCCCGCCGCGCGCGCCGCCGCCCTGGTGGCCCCCGCGCTGGTGCGGGTGGAAGGCAGCGCGGCAGACGAGGTGCCCGCGCCCAAACGCCGCCCAAGCCCCACCGCGCCGGGCCACGGCGTTGGCAGCGGCGTGGTCATCATCGACGACGGCACCATCCTCACCAACCTGCACGTGGTGCAGGACGCCGAGCGCATCACCGTCACCTTTGCCGACGGCATGCAAAGCCCTGCGGGCATCGTCAACATCCAGCCCGAGAACGACCTGGCCGTGCTGCGCGCGCACAAGCTGCCCGATGACCTGCTGGCGGCCACCATGCGCTCCACCGCCGACCTGGCTGCGGGCGACCAGGTGGTGGCGGTGGGCTTTCCGTTCGGCATCGGGCCTTCGGTGTCGGCGGGCGTGGTGTCGGGCCTGGGGCGCGGCTTTCGCTCGCCCGAGGGCGGGCAGGTGTTGCGCAACCTGATCCAGTTCGACGCGGCGGCCAACCCCGGCAACTCCGGCGGGCCGCTGATCACGATGGACGGCGAGGTGGTGGGCATCGTCACCGCCATCCTCAACCCCACGTCTGCGGACACCTTTGTCGGCATCGGCTTTGCGGTGCCGATCGAGAACGCGGCCAGCGCGGCGGGGCAGCCGCCGTTCTGATGAACACCCCCCTGAGCCGCCTTCGGCGTCTTCCCCCCTCTTGCTGCGCGAGGGGGAACAACATTCGATGGATTGGAAATTGACGGCATGAACACAAGCGACGCTCCCCACACGCAAGACCTGGTCACCGCCGCGCTGATGGAGCAGATCCTCTACGAAGTCAAGCGCGTGGTGGTGGGGCAAGACCGCTTTCTGGAGCGCGTGATGGTGGCGCTGCTGGCCGGTGGCCACCTGCTGGTGGAGGGCGTGCCGGGGCTGGCCAAGACGCTCACCGTCAAGACGCTGGCCAGCGTGTTGCAAGGGCAGTTTCGGCGCATCCAGTTCACGCCCGATCTGGTGCCGGCCGACCTGATCGGCACGCGCATCTACAACCAGAAAACGGGCGAATTCAGCACCGCGCTTGGCCCCGTGTTCACCCACCTGCTGCTGGCCGACGAGATCAACCGCGCGCCCGCCAAGGTGCAAAGCGCGCTGCTGGAGGTGATGCAGGAGCGCCAGGTGACCATTGCCGGGCAGACCCACGCCGTGCCCCAGCCCTTTGTCGTGATGGCCACGCAAAACCCCATCGAGACCGAAGGCACCTACCCCCTGCCCGAGGCGCAGGTCGACCGCTTCATGATGAAAGTGCGGGTGGACTACCCGAGCGATGAGGAAGAGTTCGTCATCGCCCAGCGCGTCACCGGCCCGCGCATCGACGTCAACCCCGTCGTCGCCAGCATGGCGCAACTGGCTGCCTTGCAGCAGCAATGCCAGCGCGTGTACGTCGATCCGGCGCTGATGCAATACGCCGTGCGGCTGGTGACGGCCACGCGCGCGCCGGCCAGGGTGGGGCTGAAAGAGCTGGCCCCCCTGATCACCCTGGGTGCCAGCCCGCGCGCCACCATCGGCCTGATCGAAGGCGCCCGCGCGCTGGCCATGATGCGCGGACGCGCCTACGCTCTGCCCGAAGACATGAGCGAGCTGGTGCCCGACGTGCTGCGCCACCGCCTCGTGCTCTCGTTCGAGGCGCTGGCCGAGGGCCTGGGCCCTGAGCAACTGCTGCTGCGCATCATGGCCAAGGTGCCCCCGCCGCCCAAGCCCCTGGCGCAAGGCCTGGCCGCGGCCTGAGCCAGCGAGGGCCGTTGACCCATGATGCGCTGGTTCCGCCACCCCGCCGAGCTGCCGCACGCGGTGCCCAACCCACCCGCGCCGCCCCAGCCTGCACCCGAGAGCGCCGAGCACCTGCTGCGCCGGCTGGAGTGGACGGTGCTGCGCCGGCTCGATGGCGTGCTGCAAGGCGACTGGCGCACTTTCCTGCGCGGCAGCGGGCTTGACCTAGCCGACCTGCGCGAATACCAGCCCCACGACGACGTGCGCCACATCGACTGGAACGTCACCGCCCGCCAGCAGCAGCCACACGTGCGCGTGTTCACCGAAGACCGCGAGATGACGGCGTGGTTTCTGCTCGACCTGAGCGGCTCGGTGGATTTCGGCTCGGGCAGCGTCACCAAGCGGCAGGTGTCGCGCGCCTTCGTCGGCGTGCTGGCGCGCCTGTTCACGCGGCGCGGCAACCGCGTGGGCGCGCTGCTCTACGGCACGGGTGTGGAGCGCGTCGTTCCCGCCCACGCCAGCCGCGCCCACGTGCTGCGGCTGCTGCATGCCATGCAGCCGGATGCATCAAAATCCATAGCTTCTCGCGCAAGTGGATCAAGCGCAAAAGCCCAAAAATGTTCTGATTCAACGCCAGCAGGCACCCAGCTGTCCGAGCTGCTGCTGGCCGCCGCCAGCGTGCTGCGGCGGCGCAGCACGGTGTTCGTGGTGTCCGACTTCATCAGCGCCCCCGGCTGGGAAAAGCCGCTGGCGCGCCTGGCGCTGCGCCACGACGTGGTGGCCGTGCACCTGACCGACCCGCTGGAGCTGGCGCTGCCCGATCTGGGCCTGGTGACTTTGCGCGACGCCGAAACCGGCGAGCAGATGCTGGTGGACACGCACAGCCCCGCCTTTCGCGACCGCTTTGCCGCCATCGCCCGCCAGCGCGAAGCCGCGCTGACGGACGCGCTGGCCTTTGCCGGGGTGGACGCGCTGGCGCTTTCCACCGCCGACGACCTGGCTGAAAGCCTGCTGCGCTTTGCCGATCTGCGCCGCCAGCGCGCGCGCCTGGCCGCGGGTGGCGGCCTGCCTGCACACCTTCGCCCCACGCCAAGAGGAAACCCGCCATGAACCTCGCCTGGCCTCCCGCCCTGCCCGTCCCCAGCTTCATCTGGCCGCAGCTCTTGTGGCTGCTGCTGGCGCTGCCCCTGCTGGTGCTCTTGTATGTGTGGGCGCAGCGCCGCCGCAAGCGCCTGGCGCTCAGCTACGCCAGCCTCTCCATCGTGCGCGAGGCGGCGGCGCGCGGCCCCGGCTGGCGGCGGCATCTGCCGCCGCTCTTGCTGCTGGGCGCGCTGGCGCTGATGCTGCTGGCGGGCGCGCGGCCCGTGGCCATGGTGTCGCTGCCGTCCAACCAGCAAACCATCATCCTGGCGATGGATGTCTCCGGCAGCATGATGGCCACCGACGTGGAGCCCAACCGCCTGGTGGCCGCGCAGAACGCGGCCAAGGCCTTCGTGCGCGATCTGCCGCGCGACGTGAAGGTGGGCATCGTCGCCTTTGCCGGCTCTGCCCAGGTGGCGCAGCTGCCCACGCTCAACCGCGACGACCTGGTGGCCGCCATCGACAGCTTTCAGCTCCAGCGCGCCACCGCCACGGGCAACGCCATCGTCATCTCGCTGGCCATGCTGTTTCCCGGCGCGGGCATCGAGTTGCAGCAGTTGAGCTTCGAGCGCGCGCGCGGCGGCGGTGCGGCCCGCCCGCTGCACCAGCCGCCGCCGCGGCAAAACGAGTTCATCCCCGTGCCGCCGGGCAGCTACACATCGGCGGCCATCATCATGCTCACCGACGGCCAGCGCACCGTGGGTATTGATCCGCTCGAAGCCGCGCAAATGGCCGCCCAGCGCGGCGTGCGCGTGTACACCGTGGGCATCGGCACCGTAGACGGCGACACCATCGGCTTCGAAGGCTGGTCCATGCGCGTGCGCCTCGATGAAGACACCCTCAAGCAAGTCGCCCACCACACCGCCGCCGACTACTACTACGCAGGCACCGCGCAAGAGCTGCGCCACGTGTACGAAAACCTCGGCACCCGCCTGACGCTGGAGCGCAAGGAAACCGAAATCAGCGCCCTCTTCGCCCTGGCCGGCGCGCTGCTGGCGCTGCTGGCTGCGGCGCTGTCGGTGTGGTGGTACGGCAGGATTGTTTGACGTGGCATTCGGCTGCCTGCTTTTTTTGCAAGCTGGCAAAACCCGGCAGCTTCGGCCAGCGAGCGCGCCCACATGGCGCAACCTGCCTCACACCCCTTTGGGGGTTAGGACTTACGCCATTCAGCCAGATTTGACCCCCTTTTGCATCTTGAAATGCCAGTGGGAAAGTCCTTTTTGCGTAAGTCGTGGGGATAATGCCTGCCCTCATGGCTGAACGCATCATCCCCCTCGTCGATCACCGCACGGCGGCGCTGCCGGTGCCCTCATCCAGCCAGCCCGCGCCTGCGGGCGTCTTGCTCGATGCGCGCCAGCGCCCGCTGCGCGACTTGCGCATCAGCGTCACCGACCGCTGCAACTTCCGCTGCAGCTACTGCATGCCCAAGGACGTGTTCAACCACGCCTATGCCTGGCTACCGCACAGCGCGCTGCTCAGCTTCGAGGAAATCACCCGCCTGGCCCGCGTGGCCGTGGCCCACGGCGTGCGCAAGCTGCGCCTGACCGGCGGCGAGCCGCTGCTGCGCAAGGGGCTGGAGCGCCTGATCGCGCAGCTTGCCGCCCTGCGCACGCCCGAAGGCCAGCCGCTGGACATCACCCTCACCACCAACGGCTCGCTGCTCGCACGCAAGGCGCAGGCGCTCAAAAGCGCGGGCCTGAACCGCGTCACCATCAGCCTCGACGGCCTGGATGACGCCACCTTCCGCGCCATGAACGACGTGGACTTTCCCGTGGCCGACGTGCTGACAGGCATCGAAGCCGCCCGCGCCGCAGGGCTGGGGCCGATCAAGGTCAACATGGTCGTCAAGCGCGGCACCAACGACGCGCAGATCCTGCCCATGGCGCGGCACTTTCGCGGCAGCGGCATCGTGCTGCGCTTCATCGAATACATGGACGTGGGTGCCACCAACGGCTGGCGCATGGACGAAGTGCTACCCAGCGCCGAAGTGGTGCAGCGCCTGCAATCGGCCTTCACCCTCGTGCCGCTGGCCGCCAGCGCCCCGGGCGAAACCGCCGAACGCTGGGGCTACGCGGGCGCAGACGGCGCGCACGACCCCCAGCTTGGCGAAGTCGGCTTCATCAGCAGCGTCACCCAAGCCTTTTGCGGCGACTGCAACCGCGCCCGCCTGTCGATGGACGGCAAGCTCTTTCTGTGCCTGTTCGCAGGCCAGGGCTACGACCTGCGCGCGCTGCTGCGCAGCGACAGCACCGACGCATCCCTCGACGCCGCCCTCGCCGCCATCTGGCAAGCCCGCACCGACCGCTACAGCGAACTGCGCGCCAGCCTGCCGCCCGACGCGCAAGCAGGCGCGCGGCGGGTGGAGATGAGCTACATCGGGGGGTAGAGGTTCTCCTTCAAGCCGCCTGCGGCGCTTGGCAGTATCGGAACTGGCTGATTGGCCGTGAACTTTTCAGAATTGAGATTTACACGGCTAATGAACGAAAACGCCGTGAACCGAACAGCTCGTCATGCGCTGACAATGCCCAAAATCAACCGCACAGGACAGCGACATGTTCACTCTGACAGTTGACGCCCAATATGCAAGTCCCTATGCCTTGGCCGTTTTCGTCACTCTGCTCGAAAAAAATCTGCCCTTTTCCATGCAAAAGCTGGATCTGTCCACAGGTGCTCAACGCACCCAGGTTTACTGCCGGGCATCGCTGACCCAGCGCGTTCCCCTGCTGGCAGATGGCAATTTCTCACTGAGCGAATCCTCGGCCATCATCGAGTACTTGCAAGACACCTATCCCGCGCCTTCAGTGCTACCGCACCCCCCTCGTCACCGCGCTCGCGCGCGCCAAGTGCAGGCTTGGCTGCGCAGCGATCTGCTCGCACTTCGGCACGATCGCTCGACAGAAGTAGTTTTCTATCGGCCGTGCGCTACACCTCTGTCGCCGTCAGGCCAAGCCGATGCCGACAAGCTCATCCGCATCGCCAATCAGCTACTGGGCAAGCGCCTGCAACTGTTCGATGATTGGTGCATCGCCGATACAGAACTTGCGCTGGCGCTTGGTCGGCTGGTGTTTCAAGGTGATGCCGTTCCCGCACATTTGCAAGCCTATGTGTATCACCAGTGGCAGCGTCCATCTGTGCAAGAGTGGGTATCACAGCAGCGACCGCCGCTGCCATAGCAGCTATTCATCCAAGAGCAATCCATTTGAAAACGCCCTATTTTCTGTCATTCCCGCGAAGGCGGGAATCCAGCCTTAACGCCATGCAAACGCTGGATTCCCGCCTTCGCGCATAGGCGCTAACCCAAGAAGCATGCGCCCTCATTCAACCCCGTCATTCCCGCACAGGCGGGAATGACGGGCAAATTTGTGGCCGCGCTTCCCTTAAGTTAGCGCCTATGCGCCTTCGCGGGAATGGCGATATTTCGAGTCATTTGCTTTCTGGGCAATCACTATGGTCACCCCTTCACCTCCTACTCCCATCACCGCCCTGCTTCTGGCCGGTGGCCGGGGCAGCCGCATGGGCGGGGTGGACAAGGGTTTGCAGCCATTCAACGGCGCGCCGCTGGCGGTGAATGCGCTGCGGCGCTTGCAGCAGCAGACGCTGCCGCCCGCCGCCGTCATGGTCAATGCCAACCGCAACCTGGCGGTCTACGCATCCTTCGGCGCGCCGGTGTGGCCCGATACCCTGGCCGACTTCGCCGGGCCGCTGGCCGGTTTTCTGACCGGGCTTGAGCGCTGCGAAACCCCGCTCCTGCTCACCCTGCCTTGCGACGTGCCGCGCTTTCCGCTATCGCTTTGCGAGCG
>JAUNTQ010000092.1:5785-11099 GCA_030538605.1 Pseudomonadota bacterium | reverse complement strand
CGATCAGCACCGGCAGCGTGAAATAGGTGTTGTGCACGCTGCGCTGCTTGCCGCGTTTACCGTGGATGGCCAGCGCGTCAGCGTCATAGGGCTGACCCGACGTCATGGCCGCGACCACCTTGCGCTGGCCGGGAATGATCCAGAAGAACACGTTGGCGCTCATGGCCGTGGCCAGCATGGCCCCCACGATGAGGAAGGCCGCACGCCCCGAAAACAGCTGCGTGGCCCCCCAGCAGGCCAGTGCCACCACGGCGAGCAGCAGCAAGGCCACGATGCGCTCGCCATTGACGCGAAAGCCGAACACGCGACAGATGCCGTCATAGACGAACCAGAAGGCCACGAGAAAGCCCACCGCCGCGAAGCCCGCCGCCACGGGCGACCAGTCGAGCACCTGCCGGTCCACCAGGAAGGCGCTGGCGTTCCAGAGATAGAGCACGGCAAACAGCGCGAAGCCCGACAGCCAGGTGGAGTAGCTCTCCCAGTAGAACCAGTGCAGCTTGCTGTCGATGATGTTGCCCGCGGGGGCCACCATGTATTTCTGCGGGTTGTAAAAGCCCCCGCCATGCACGGCCCACATGGCGCCGTCCACGCCCTTCTTCTTCAGATCGTCAGCCGTGGGCGCGAGCAGATTGCTGTCCAGAAAGACGAAGTAGAACGACGAGCCGATCCAGGCAATGCCCACCACCACGTGCAGCCAGCGCAGCAGCAGATTGGCCCAGTCAAGCAGATAAGCTTCCATCATGCGTACCCCAGTGCCGCGCCGCACGGACGCGCGAACGATTCACAGCACTTGCCCCATCCGGCCTGATTTCGCCCGCCTGGCGCTGCAATGCGTGGCAAAGTGTATACACCCCGCCTGCCATTCACGCGCCTTCAAGGCACTTGGGCAGCGCCTTGCGCGCCGGGTGCCGCCAAATCGTAGAAAATGGCGGGTTTTCGCCTGCGGCCCCCGCCGCCAACCCAGCGGTCTGCCACAGGCCGAGCTTTCTTCCTCTCAAGCAAAAGGATCATTCATCATGGGCAACAAACTCGTCACCGAAGCCATGCGCAAAGCCACCGCGCCGCTGCCCGGCGCCACCGTGCGCAAGCAGGCCACCGGCCAGCGCAAGAGCCAGGAGCGCGGCTCGCACATCCGCAGCAAGAAGAACCCCGGCAAGCGTCCGCACCAGGGCTGATGAGGCTGTCTGCCGCACACGCGACAGTGGCGCCTTCGGGCGCCATTTTTCATGGGGTGCCCGAAGAGGTTTTCTTGATTTCACCAGGCGTCTGAACGCCCCCCACCTTGCTGCAACAGCTGCGCTGCCACTGCCACGGCGACGACGGCGGGTTGTTTGCCATGGATGCCTGCCACGCCGATGGGACAGCGCACGCGCGCCAGCTCATCGTCGGCAAAGCCGCGCGCACGCAGGCGGCTTGCAAAACTGGCCCATTTGGTGCGCGAGCCGATGAGACCGATGAAGGGCAGGTCATCCCGCGCGCGCTGGCGCTGCAGGCAGGCGGCGACGATGTCCAGGTCTTCGGCGTGGCTGAAGCTCATGATGAGCACCCGCGTGCCCGGCGGCAGCTCGGCCACGGCAGCATGCACGGGTGCCGAATGCTCAAGCCGCACATGCGCCGGGGTGTCGGCGGGGAACACCTCATCGCGGCTGTCCACCCACTGCACGTCGAACGGCAGATCGGCCAGCAGCCGCACCAGCGCCTGGCCCACATGCCCGCCGCCAAAGACGGCCACAGACGCATGCGCCGGCGCCAGGCGCGTGCGCAGCGCGGGCGCATCGGCGGCGCATACAGACTCGAAGCGCACATGCACCACGCCGCCGCAGCACTGGCCCAGCGCCGGGCCAAGGGCGTAGCGACGCACCGCAGGCGCGGGTGCAGTGTCCCCTGACGCGGCCAGCCATGCGCGTGCTTCGGCCGTGGCCTGCCACTCCAGTTGGCCGCCGCCGATGGTGCCCAGCGCCCCATCGGGCCACACGGCCATCCACGCCCCCGGCTCGCGCGGGGCCGAGCCCTCGGTGTGCGCCACCACGACCAGCACCGCTCGCTGGCGGGCCAGCCGCTGCAAGAAGGCGTCAAGCACGCGCATGCACGGGGCCTGTCACGAGCCGCGGTAGGTGGAATACGCCCACGGGCTGCACAGCAGGGGCACGTGGTAGTGCTGCGCGGCGTCGGCCACGCCAAAGTCCAGATGCACGGTGGACAGAAACGGCGGCTCGGGCAAGGCCACGCCGCGCGCGCGGAAATAAGCCGCCACATCGAAACTCAGGCGATAGCTGCCGGCCTTCAGGCTGGCGCCATCGAGCAGCGGGCCATCCGGGTGGCGGCCATCGGCGTTCAGGGTGAAGCGCTTGATCAGCGTGACCACCTCGCCATGCCTGGCATGCAGCGTCACCGCCATGCCTTCGGCAGGCGTGCCATGCATGGTGTCGAGAACGTGGGTGCTCAGGCCCATGAAAATACCTCCTTCGATGTGATGGTGGCGACCATACCAAGCGAGCGCAGGCCGGTGCGGCGCTTGCCACCATACTTCGGCCACATGAAAAGCCAGCAGACCTTTTTCGTGCGGCGCCCCAAGCCCTCGCCCACATAGCATGCCAAACACTTTCTACGACAGCACCGCCGCCTACCCGCGCGACTTGGCCGGCTACGGCGCCGATGTGCCGCACGCACGCTGGCCCAACGGCGCGCGCATTGCCGTGCAATTCGTCCTCAACTACGAAGAAGGCGGTGAAAACTGCGTGCTGCACGGCGACGCGGCCAGCGAGCAGTTTCTGTCCGAGATGTTCAATCCGGCGGCCTACGCCGACCGGCACCTGAGCATGGAAGGCATCTACGAATACGGCTCGCGCGCGGGCGTGTGGCGCATCCTGCGCGAATTCGACGCGCGCGGCTGGCCGCTGACGGTGTTTGGCGTGGCAAGTGCTCTCGCCCGCTACCCCGAGATGGTCAAGGTCTTTCAGCAGCGCGGCGACGAGATCGCCTGCCACGGCCTGAAGTGGATCCACTACCAGAACGTCGACGAAGCCACCGAGCGCGCCCACATGGCCGAGGCGCTGGACGTGATGGAAAAGCTGATGGGCGAGCGCCCCCAGGGCTGGTACACCGGCCGCGACAGCCCGCGCACGCGCCGCCTGGTCGCCGACGATGGCCGCCTGCTGTACGACAGCGACTACTACGGCGACGACCTGCCGTTCTGGATGAAAGTGCAGCGCACCGACGGCACCGTGGTGCCGCACCTGGTGGTGCCCTACACGCTCGACTGCAACGACATGCGCTTTGCCCTGCCGCAGGGCTACAGCCATGCCGAGCCGTTCTTCCAGTACATGAAAGACAGCTTCGACACGCTGTACGCCGAAGGCGACCCGCAAGGGCTTGACCGCCCCAGGATGATGAGCATCGGCATGCACTGCCGCCTGCTGGGGCGGCCCGGGCGCATCACGGCGCTGCAGCGCTTCATGGACCATGTGGCGCAGCATGAAAATGTCTGGGTGTGCCGCCGCATCGACATCGCGCGCCACTGGATCGCCACGCACCCCTACCCGGCTTGACCATGCCCTGCACCCTTGAACAACTCAACGCCGCGCCGCTGCCCGAGGCCGAGCGCATGCTGGACGGCCTGTACGAGCACACGCCCTGGATCGCTGCCGCCGCGCTGGCCGAGCGGCCTTTCAAATCGCTGGCCCACCTCAAGCACGTGATGGCGCAGGTGCTGGCGCGCGCCACAGCCGACGAGCAACTGGCGCTGATCCGAGCCCACCCCGAGCTGGCGGGCAAGGCCATGGTGGCCAAGGCGCTCACCGCCGAATCGACCCGCGAGCAAGGCCAGGCGGGCCTGACCGAATGCACGCCGGAAGAATTCGCGCGCATTCAACAACTCAACGCCGACTACAACGCCAAGTTCGGCTTTCCCTTCATCCTGGCCGTGCGCGGGCCGCGCGGCACAGGGTTGAACAAGCAGCAGATCATCGACACCTTCGCGCGGCGCCTGGCCCACCACCCCGACTTTGAACGCGCCGAGGCGCTGCGCCACATCCACCGCATCGCCGAAATCCGGCTGGCCGACAAGTTCGGTGCCGAGCCGCTGCTGGGCAACGAGGTGTGGGACTGGCACGAAAAACTGTCGCTGCACAGCGACCCGGGCTTTGCCGAAAACGGCCAGCTCACCGTCACCTATCTCACCGACGCGCACCGCGCCTGCGCGGCCTTCATCAGCCAGACCATGCGCGAGGCGGGCTTTGACGAGGTCGGCATCGACGCCGTGGGCAACGTGGTGGGGCGCTATTTTTCAGATAGCGCCTTGCGCACGCCTGGCAAGCGCAAGGGCACGAAAACGCTGATGACCGGCAGCCACTACGACACCGTGCGCAACGGCGGCAAGTACGACGGGCGGCTGGGCATCTTCGTGCCCATCGCCTGCGTGCGCGAGCTGCACCGCGCGGGGCGGCGCCTGCCGTTCGACTTCGAAGTGATTGGCTTTGCCGAAGAAGAAGGCCAGCGCTACAAGGCGACTTTTTTGGGCTCCGGCGCGCTGATGGGCGATTTCAAGCCAGAGTGGCTGGACCAGCACGATGCCGATGGCGTGACCATGCGCCAGGCCATGCAGCACGCTGGCTTGAATGTCGAAGACATCGCCAGGCTCAAGCGCAACCCCAAGGACTATCTCGGCTTCATCGAAGTCCACATCGAGCAAGGCCCGGTGCTGAACGAGCTGAACATGCCGCTGGGCGTGGTCACCTCCATCAACGGCAGCATCCGCTTCGTGGGTGAATGCATCGGCCAGGCCAGCCACGCCGGCACCACGCCGATGGACCGGCGGCGCGACGCGGCCTGTGCGGCGGCTGAACTCGCGCTCTACATCGAAGAGCGCGCCGCCCAAGACGGTGATTCGGTCGCCACCATGGGCCTGCTGAATGTGCCCAGCGGCTCCATCAACGTGGTGCCCGGGCGCTGCGCCTTCAGCCTCGACCTGCGTGCGCCGGACGATGCGCAGCGCGATGCGCTGGCCGCCGACGTGCTTGAAAAACTGCAGCAGATCGCCATGCGCCGCGGCGTGACCTGCACGCTGGAAGAGACGATGCGCGCCAGCGCCGCGCCCAGCGATGCGGCCTGGCAAAAGCGCTGGGAAAGCGCCGTCGAATCGCTCGGCCTGCCTGTGTTCCGCATGCCTTCAGGCGCAGGCCACGACGCCATGAAACTGCACGAAGTCATGCCGCAGGCCATGCTCTTCGTGCGCGGCGAAAACGCCGGCATCAGCCACAACCCGCTCGAATCCACCACCAACGAAGACATGCAACTGGCCGTGCAGGCCATGCAG
>JAUNTQ010000092.1:0-5685 GCA_030538605.1 Pseudomonadota bacterium | reverse complement strand
CTGATGATCGCCGCCGGCTTCAGCTACGAAGTCGTCACCGCGCACAACGGCTGCCTGCAGATGGAAGTGACCGTGCACGGCAAGATGGCGCACGCCGCCGTGCCGCACACCGGCGTGGACGCGCTGCAGGGCGCGGTCGCCATCATGAACAAGCTGTACGCCGAAAACCGCCGCTACCAGGTCATCACCTCGCGCGTGCCGGGCATCACGCACCCCTACCTCAACATCGGCCGCATCGAAGGCGGCACCAACACCAACGTCATCCCCGGCAAGGTGGTCTTCAAGCTCGACCGCCGCATGATCCCCGAAGAAAACCCCGCCGACGTCGAGGCGCAGATCCGCCAGGTGATCGCCGACGCCGTCGATGGCTTCAACGCCGGGCGCGCCGACGAGGGCATCCACGTCGACATCAAACGCCTGCTGCTCGCCAACGCCATGACGCCGCTGCCCGGCAACGCGCCGCTGGTCGATGCGGTCCAGAAGCACGGCCAGGCGGTGTTCGGCGAAACACCCCCCGCCGTCGGCACGCCGCTGTACACCGACGTGCGCCTGTACGTCGAAGGCGGCGTCCCCGGCGTGATCTACGGTGCCGGCCCGCGCACCGTGCTGGAAAGCCACGCCAAGCGCGCCGACGAACGCGTAGACCTGCAAGACCTGCGCCGCGCCACCCAGGTGGTGGCGCGCACGCTGGCCGACCTGCTCAAGTGATGCTACATAAAAAGAAGCTGCTTGCGTACGTATTTAAATACTTTTAGATACAAACATATCTGAAAACGTTTTATAACGTACGCAAGCAGCTCACTTTTTATTGAATCACATCGCTCGGCACCCGCTCAAAGAAAGCGATCCAGCAGCTTGCGGCTGTGCCGGTCCATGGCCATCAGGTCGCGGATGAGGTATTGCACGCCGTGCGCGTCGTTCACGATCAAGAGGCCCGGCCCCAGGCGGCGGATGTCTTCCTCGCCCTTGAGCACGAAGCGCGTCTCGCCCCGGTCGGTCTGCACGTGCCAGGTGCTGGGCGTGGCGAAGCTGCTCACGTTCAGCACGCGGCGCAGCTCGGGCATGAATTCGCGCTGCGCCAGCGCCTCGGCCACCAGCCCGCGCAGCGGCTCGGGCGCTTCGCTCAGGCGCTCGATCCAGGCCAGCTCGTGCCCATCGGCGTCGAGCAGGCTGATGCCCTCATCGGGCGCGCCGATGGGAAAGGCGCGCACGGCGGTGACGCCGGTGTGCGCGGTGCCCGCCGCGTCGGTCAACACCAGGCGGCCAAAGGCGTCGCGTTGCAGTTCAAAGGCGGCGCTCATGTGGAAGTCCCCTGCCCTTCGCCGTCCACCAGCAGGCGCTCGCGCTCGGCCTCCTGCTGCCGCGCCTGCGCTTCATACAAGCGCCAGTAGGCACCGCGCTGCGCGATGAGCTGCTCGTGCGTGCCCTCTTCCACCTTCAGGCCCTTGTCCAGCACCACCAGGCGGTCGGCCTTGCGCAGGGTGGACAGGCGGTGGGCAATGGCAATGGTGGTGCGGCCGCGCACCAGGTTGTCCAGCGCTTTCTGGATCTCGCGCTCGGTCTCGGTGTCGACCGAGGCGGTGGCTTCGTCCAGGATGAGGATGCGCGGGTTGATGAGCAGCGCGCGGGCGATGGAGATGCGCTGGCGCTCGCCGCCCGACAGGCCCTGGCCGCGCTCGCCCACCAGCGAGTCGTAGCCCTGCGGCAGGCGCAGGATGAATTCGTGCGCGTGGGCCGCGCGCGCAGCGGCGACGATTTCTTCGCGCGTGGCGCCCGGCTTGCCGTAGGCGATGTTCTCGGCGATGGTGCCGAAGAACAAGAACGGCTCTTGCAGCACCAGGCCGACGTGCCTGCGGTAGTCGCCCACGCGCACCTTGCGCACGTCCACGCCGTCGACTTCGATGGCACCTTCGGTCACGTCGTAGAAGCGGCAGATCAGGTTGACCAGCGTGCTTTTGCCCGAGCCGCTGTGGCCCACCAGGCCGATCATCTCGCCCGGCTCGATGCGCAGATCCAGCCCGCGGATGACCGAGCGGTTGCCGTAGCGCAGCGCGGCGTTTTTCACCTCGATGCGGCCTTCGACGTGCGTGAGCGGCACGGGGTTTTTCGGCTCGGGCACGCTGGATTCGTGGTCGAGGATCTCGAAGATGCGCTTGGTGGCCGAGGCGGCTTTTTGCGTGACCGAGACGATGCGGCTCATCGAATCCAGCCGCGTGTAAAAGCGCCCGATGTAGGCCAGAAAGGCGGTGAGCACGCCCACGGTGATCTGCTGGTGCGCAATCAGCCAGATGCCCGCCGCCCACACCACCAGCAGGCCGATTTCGGTCAGCAGGGTGACGGTGGGCGAGAACAGCGACCACAGGCGGTTGAGCTTGTCGTTGACCAGCAGGTTGTGGCGGTTGGCCTCCTTGAAGCGGCCTGCCTCGCGCTCTTCCTGCGCAAACGCCTTGACCACGCGGATGCCGGGAATGGTGTCGGCCAGCACGTTGGTCACCTCGCTCCACACGCGGTCGATTTTCTCGAAGCCGGTGCGCAGGCGGTCGCGCACCACGTGAATCAGCCAGCCGATGACGGGCAGCGGCACCAGCGTGACCAGCGCCAGCGTGGGGTTGATGGAAAACAGGATGATGGCCGTCATGGCGATCATCAGCACGTCGGTCGCAAAGTCGAGCAGGTGCAGCGACAAGAAGACGTTGATGCGGTCGGTTTCGCTGCCGATGCGCGCCATCAAGTCGCCCGTGCGGCGGCCACCGAAGTACTCAAGTGAAAGCTTGAGCAAGTGTTCGTAAGTGCTTGTGCGCAGATCGGCACCGATGCGCTCGGACACCAGGGCCAGTATGTAGGTCTTGGCCCAACCCAGACCCCAGGCCAGCAGGGCCGAGCCGAGCAGCCCCGACAGCAGCAGCGCGACGTAGCCCGTGTCGATGGCCTGACCGTTCTGGAACGGGATCAGCACCTTGTCCATCAGGGGCATCGTCAGGTAAGGCGGCACCAGCGTGGCGGCGGTGGCGGCCAGCGTCAGCAAAAAGCCCGCCAGCAACTGCCACCGGTAGGGGTGTGCAAAGCGCCACAGGCGAAACAGCGTGAGGGTGGAAGGCGGCTTGTCGCCCGGGGCTGCGTCGGCCTCGGGCGCTTCGGCGGGGGCAGCGTCTGGCGGTGGAGAAAGCGGCGTCGGCGCATCAGACGGCGCGGCCCGCCGGGCCAGGGCCGCATCGAACGCGGCCAGCAGCTTCAGCGCTGCCGGGTTGTGCCCCAGCGTGAAGCGCCACACGGCCAGGCGGCGCGTGTCGTCGTGCAGCTCCAGCGTGCCCACGCCCGCGTGGTCGGTGTGCACGAGATGCAGACCGGGGCGCAAATCCCAGGCCTGCCAGGCTGTTTCATCCGGAAACCGGGTGACAAGCCGTTGATTTGTAATCGCCAGCACCCCATCGGCAAAGCGCAGGCGCTCGTTCAAGTCAACTGGCAGCCCGTCCAGCGCGTTCTCCGAGGGTTGCAGCGGCATCTGCGCGAACAAAGCCCCGTTGGAAGGGGCCGCCGGTTCGGCGGCGGAAGGGGTCTGAGGCAGCATGGATGTGGCGGAAAAAGCGGGCCAGGCAGCTTGCCCAAAGCATCTAGCGACACGACTTACGCAAAAAGGACTTATCCGTGGGCATTTCAAGGTGCCGAGCGGCTCAAATCTGGCTGAATTGCGTAAAAGTCCCAAGCGATTGACAACAACACCAGGAAAGCGAGCGCATTCCCCATGAAGCGAATCGACCAGAGCGAGCACGGCTCGCCAAGCGGAGGCGGATTGTATCCACGCCCCCTTCAGGCCCGGGCCGAAACCGCCGACGCATCGGCAGCGCCCGGCCCCGCCCGCGTGTTCGACCCCATCGTGATCCGCCGCATGGCGCACCTGCGCGGCCCCAACGTGTGGACCTATCGCCCGGTGATCGAGGCCGTGGTTGACATTGGCGCGCTGGAAGACTTCCCCTCCAACACCCTGCCCGGCTTCTACGAGCGTCTGGTCGGCTGGCTGCCCGGCCTGATCGAGCACCGCTGCAGCGTGGGCCGGCGCGGCGGCTTTCTGATGCGCCTGCGCGACGGCACCTGGCCCGGCCACATCCTGGAGCACGTGGCGCTTGAATTGCAGACCCAGGCCGGCATGAAAACCGGCTTTGGCAAGGCCCGCATGACGCACGAGCACGGCGTGTACAAGGTCGTCATCCGCACCCGTGACGAGGCCGTGGGCCGCGCCGCCATCGAGTCGGCGCGCGACCTGGTCATGGCCGCCATCAACGACACGCCGCACGACGTGGCCACCACCATCGCCCGGCTGACCGACATGGTCGACCGCCGGTGCCTGGGCCCCAGCACGGCGTGCATCGTCGACGCCGCCAGCGAGCGCGGCATTCCCGCCATCCGCCTGAACGACGGCAACCTGGTGCAACTGGGCCAGGGCGCGGCGCAGCGCCGCATCTGGACGGCTGAAACCGACCGCACCAGCGCCATTGCCGAAGGCATCTCGCGCGACAAGGACCTGACCAAGCAACTGCTGGCCGCCGCTGGCGTGCCCGTGCCCGAAGGCCGCACGGTCGAGTCGGCCGACGCCGCATGGGAAGCGGCCGAGGACATCGGCCTGCCCGTGGTCGTCAAACCCAGCGACGGCAACCACGCGCGCGGCGTGTCGCTCAACCTGCGCACGCGCGACGAGGTGGTGCAGGCCTTTGCCGCTGCCGAGGCCGAAGGCTCCGAGGTCATCGTCGAAAGCTTCATCCCCGGGCAAGAGCACCGCCTGCTGGTGGTGGGCGGCAAGGTGGCGGCGGCCACGCGCGGCGAGATCATCAAGGTCAATGGCGACGGCAAGTCCACCATCGCCCAGCTGATCGACACCCAGGTCAACACCGACCCGCGCCGGGGCGAAGAAGAAACCCTGCCGCTGGAAACCCTGCGCACCGACGACCCGGTGCTGCTGCTGCTGTTGCAGCGGCAAAAACTGACGCCGCAAAGCGTGCTGCCGCGCGGCGAATCGGCGGTGGTGCAGCGCACCGGCAACATGGCCGTCGACGTCACCGCCCAGGTCCACCCCGACATTGCCGAGCAAATGGTGCTGGCCGCCCGCGTGGTGGGGCTGGACATTGCCGGCATCGACCTGGTGGTGCAAGACATTGCCAAGCCGCTGGGGCCGCAAGGCGGTGCCATTGTCGAAGTCAACGCCGGGCCGGGCCTGCTGATGCACCTCAAACCCGCCGTGGGCCGCGCGCAGCCGGTGGGCGAGGCCATCGTGGCGCACCTGTTCCCCGGCCACGATTCAGGCCGCATCCCCATCGTCGGCCTGATCGGCGACGGACACAGCGCGCTGGCGGCGCGGCTGATCGCCTCGTTGATGCAACTGAACGGCCAGCAAACCGCCCTGGCCTGCGGCGACGGCTTGTTCCTTGGCGCGCGCCAGTTGTCCATGACGGATGCCCGCGGCATCGAAGCCGGCGAGCGCATGCTCATCAACCGCACCGTGCAAGCCGCGGTGCTGGAGACCACGCCGCGCCACATCCTGGCCGAAGGCCTGCCTTATGACCGCTGCCAGGTCGGCTTGGTCATGGCCATGCCCAGCGCCAGCGGGCTGCAAGACCTGTACATCACCGAAGACGAGCAGCTGCCCAACATCGTGCGCACCCAGGTCGACGTGGTGCTGCCGCAAGGCGCGGC
>JAUNTQ010000091.1 GCA_030538605.1 Pseudomonadota bacterium | reverse complement strand
TCCATGCTGGGCACGAGCGAGAGGATTTCTTCGGCCAGCTCGATCTCGCGCTCGGTTGGCGCGCCGAAGGAGAAGCCTTCGGTGGCGGCCTTTTGCACGGCTTCGAGCACCGCCGGGTGGCCGTGGCCCAGGATCATCGGCCCCCACGAGCCGATGTAGTCGATGTAGCGCGTGCCGTTGGCGTCCCAGAAATAGGCACCATGCGCGCGCTGCACGAAGCGCGGCGTGCCGCCCACGGCGCGAAAGGCGCGCACGGGCGAGTTCACGCCGCCGGGAATCACCTCGCGGGCGCGGGCCATGAGGGCGTCGTTCAGGTCAGTGCTTGGTTTCATTGAAGGGGTGCGGAAAGTCGATGGAAGAGGGCGCCGGGTCGTCCGGCGGGGTGGCGTCGTCCATGTCGGCACCAGCCCAGAACAGGCGATCGGCCACCGCGCGGCCCATGCCGGGGCGAAAGCCGTGGTCCAGCGCCTGGTCCACGTATTGCAGCGCCTCGGCCGTGGCCTGCGTCAGCTCGCTGCCCGTGGCCAGCAGGGCCGCCAGCGCGGCCGACAGCATGTCGCCGGCACCCAGAAAGCCCGCGTCGATGCGCTCGTAAGCCTGGCTGAACAAGGCTGCCTGCGGCGTGGCCAGCACGTTGCCCACCTCGTCGCCCGGCATGGGCAGGCCCGTCACCAGCACGTAGGGCACGCCCAGCTCGGCGGCAGCCCGGGCCAGATCGGTGGCGCGCGCGTGGCGCTGGGTGGTGGACTCGGGCAGCAGCCAGTGGCGCAGCGTGCTGTTGTTGCCCACCAGCACGGCGGTCTGCGGCAGCAGCAGCTGGCGGAAGGCGTCCAGGTAGGGGTCGATCTCGTCTTCCTCCCACCACGACAGATCGGGCATGTAGGCAATCACCGGCACGCCGGAATAGTCCGCCGCGAAGGCGGCAATCGCCGCCAGCGCCTCGGCACTGCCCACGAAGCCCACCTTGATGGCATGCACCGGCACGTCCTCGGCCACCAGACGTGCCTGCTCGGCCACGGCCGTTTCGTCCAGGGCGACGTGGCCGATGGTCTCGCGCGTGTCGCGCAGCCAGGCGCCCGTGACCACCGTCAGCGCATGCGCGCCGATCGAGCCCATCACCAGCGCATCGCCGCCGACGCCGCCGGCGCCCGTGGGGTCGCTGGCGTTGAAGCTCAGCACGCAGGCAAGCGGCTCATCGCCCGCCGTGGAAGGGGAGGTGTCGTTATCTTGCGACGCATCGGTCGCGCTGGAGCGGGTCATGGAGCGCAAATAGGGCGGATGGGTCGCGATAAAGGCACATTTCGTGCGACAAAGTGCCGGGTGTGCGCTGCACCCGCCGATACAATCAATTGCATTCTAAGTGCGTGCAAACTAAGCTGTAATGATTATGAAGACTTGGATGTGCCTGATTTGCGGCTGGCTCTACGACGAGGCCGCTGGCGCGCCCGACCATGGTATCGCTCCCGGCACCGCCTGGAGTGACGTGCCCATGAACTGGACTTGCCCTGAATGCGGGGCCAGGAAGGAAGACTTCGAAATGGTTCAGATCTGACCGCTTCGCGGGTCGTTTTCGTTCGTGTTTTTTCAAGGGGCGTGTGGCTGGCCACGCGCCCCGAGCCGTGGGGACCCGATGGGATCAAAGAAGGTACTCGTCATCGACGACAGCAACACCATTCGGCGCAGCGCCGAGATTTTCCTCAAGCAAGGTGGCCACGAGGTCATGCTGGCCGAGGACGGCTTCGATGCGCTGGCCAAGGTCAGCGACGCGCAGCCGGATCTGATTTTTTGCGACATCCTGATGCCGCGTCTGGATGGCTACCAGACCTGCGCCATCATCAGGCGCAACGAGAAGTTTGCCTCCACGCCCGTGGTCATGCTCTCGTCCAAGGACGGCGTGTTCGACAAGGCGCGCGGTCGCATGGTCGGCTCGCAGGAATACCTGACCAAACCATTTACCAAAGACCAGTTGCTGCAAGCCGTGCAGCAGTTCGGTGCCCACAACGAAGGAGCTGTGTGATGTCGATCCGCAACGTGCTGATCGTGGACGATTCCAAGACGGAATTGCTGTACTTGAGCGAGATGCTCAAAAAAGCCGGTTTCTCCGTGACCACGGCGGAGAATGCCGACGACGCCCAGCGCCGTCTGGCGCAGGCCAAGCCCGACCTCATCCTGATGGACGTGGTCATGCCCGGCCAGAACGGCTTTCAGCTCACGCGCGCCATCTCGCGCGACCCGCGCTATGCCGACGTGCCCATCATCATGTGCACCAGCAAGAACCAGGAGACCGACCGTGTCTGGGGCATGCGCCAGGGCGCACGCGACTACATCACCAAGCCGGTCGATCAGGCCGAGCTGATGAGCAAAATCAAGGCCCTGGGCTGACGCGCGCATGTCCAGCAAACAGGCTTTACGCGATTTCCAAAGCCGCCTGGCCCAGCGCCTGCAATCGGCCCGCACCAGCGGCGTGGCCGCGTCCTGGCTGGCGGTGGAGGCCGGCACGGCGCGGCTCTTGTTCCCCTTGAGCCACGCGGGCGAGATTTTCTCGTGGACCGACGTGCAGAAGGTGCCCTACGTCCAGGACTGGTTCGTGGGCGTGGCCAACCTGCGCGGCGGCCTGTCCGGCGTGGTGGATCTGGCCAGGTTCGTGAATGGCGGCGGCAAGTCGCGCACCGACACGGCGCTGACGCAGTGCCGTCTGGTGGCGCTCAATCCGCTGCTGGACACCAACTGCGCGCTGCTGGTCGATCGCCTGGTGGGGCTGCGCACGACCGAGGCTTTCGCCACATCGTCGCCCGCGCAAGACGGCTCGCCTGCGTATTTCGGGCATGTCTATACCGACCTCGACGGCGGGCAGTGGCAGGAGCTCAACCTGCAGGCCCTTTCCCGGCATCCTGTCTTTCTGGGCATCAGCGCCTAAGCACACTCAAGGTTTCAACATGGCCATCCAATTTTCAAACCCGTTCAACAAGAAGCCGGATAACGCCGCCGGCACCGATGAAGAAACCATGGTGCAGGACTTTTCCGGACAGGAATCGTCCGTGGCGTTCGATGACGAGCGTGGCCTGTCGCTGACCACGCTCGAAGAGCAGGGCCTGCCGCAGGCGGTCGACCAGGAGCTGGTCAGCGTGCCGCTGCTGGGCACGCGAACGGCCGCCGCGCACCAGCGCATCCTGTCGATTCTGCTGGCGGTGTCGCTGCTGGCGCTGGCGGCGATGGTGTACTGGACCGTTTCGCGCACCGACCGCGCCGCCTTGCAGGTGGGCGCCACCGGTCAGTCGCTGATGCAGTCGCAGCGCCTGGCCAAGTCTGTGTCGCAAGCCATGGTGGGCAGTGCCGATGCCTTCCCCGAACTGAAGGAAAGCGCTGAATCGCTGGCCGTCAACGCGCGGGGCCTGCGCGACGGCAGCGCCAATGTGCCGGCGCTGGACGGTGCCTACGCCGCCGAGATGGGCCGCATCTCGCCGATGGTTGATCGCGCGGAGAAAAGCGCGGCAATCGTGCTGGGCCAGCAGCAGACGCTGACCCAGGTGGGTGAGGCGCTGCGCTCGGTGAGCCGACAGTCTGCCGATCTGCTGGAAGAGGCCGAAACCGTCTCGTCGCTGAAACTTCAGCAAGGTGCGCCCGCCAACGAAATCGTCGCTGCCGGTCAGCTGGTGATGCTGACGCAGCGCATCGGCAAATCGGCCAACGAATTCCTGACGCTTGAGGGCGTGAGTCCCGAGGCGGTGTTCCTGCTGGGCAAGGACTTGAACACCTTTCGGGAAATCGGCCAGGGCCTGCTGGACGGTAGCGACGAGCTGCGCCTGACACCCACGCGCGACCCGCAGACGCGCCAGGCGCTGGAAGGGCTGCTCAAAATGTACGAGGAAACGCGCACGCAAGCCGGCGGCATTCTGGGCAACCTGCAGGGCCTGGTGTCGGCCCGCGAGGCGCAGACCACCATCGTGACCGACAGCGAGCCGCTGCGTCGCGAACTGGAGACGCTGCAAGCAAGCCTGTCCTCGTCTTCCGGTCTGGGCCTGATCAACATCGTGGCACTGCTGGTGCCGACGCTGCTGGCCCTGCTGGCCGCTGCGGGCCTGGGCTTCGTGCAGCTGCGCGAAAGCCGTCACCGCCAGACGCTGGCCGAACAGCAGCGTCACTCGGCCGAATTGCAGCAGCAGGAAGCCAAGCGCGTGAACGACGCCAACCAGGCAGCCATTTTGCGTCTGATGAACGAGCTGCAAACAGTGGCCGAGGGCGATCTGACACGCGAAGCCACGGTGACGGAAGACATCACCGGCGCCATCGCCGACTCGGTGAACTACACGGTGGAAGAGTTGCGCTCGCTGGTGGGCAACGTGCAGAGCACGGCCACGCGCGTGGCCCAGACGACCACGAAAGTGGAAAGCACCTCCACCGAGCTGCTGGCCACCTCCACCGAGCAGCTGCGCGAAATCCGCGAAACGGGCCGTTCGGTGCTCGACATGGCCACGCGAATCAACGAAGTGTCTGCGCAGGCGCAGGAATCGGCCTCGGTGGCGCGCCAGTCGCTGCAAGCTGCCGAGTCGGGCCTCACTGCCGTGCAGAACGCCATCGGCGGCATGAACTCGATTCGCGACCAGATCCAGGAAACTTCCAAGCGCATCAAGCGGCTGGGCGAGTCGTCTCAGGAAATTGGTGAAATCACCGAGCTGATTGCCGACATTACAGAACAGACCAACGTGCTGGCGCTGAACGCCGCCATCCAGGCCGCATCCGCCGGTGAAGCCGGCCGAGGCTTCTCGGTGGTGGCGGAAGAAGTGCAGCGGCTGGCCGAACGCTCCGGTGACGCCACGCGCCAGATTGCCGCGCTGGTGAAAGCCATTCAGACCGACACGCAGGATGCGGTGGCCGCCATGGAGCGCTCCACCCAGGGTGTGGTGGAAGGTGCGCGCCTGTCGGACAACGCCGGTACCGCACTGTCCGAGATCGACCTGGTGTCACGCCGACTGGCCGAGCTGATCGAGCAGATTTCCTCATCGGCCTCGCGCGAGGCCGATCAGGCCAACGAGGTGGCCGGCAACATCCAGCACATCTTCGCCGTGACCGAGCAGACCGGCGAAAGCACGCGCACCACCGCCAACCAGGTGCGGGATCTGGCGCGCATGGCTGATGAACTGCGCCAGTCGGTGGCGCGATTCAAGATTGCCTGACCGCGCTGCGCGGTCGGGGATGAGGGGGAGCCTGCCCGCAGGGGTGGCGCCTTCTGTGTGAAGACAGTTTTCGGAGTGCATGCAGCATGGTGACAAGCCAAGCCCGGACCCACGCCAACGGTGCGGTCAACGCGGCAGACCTGGGGCCTCTGGCTTGGGTTCTGGACGAAACGCGCAAGTCCATCGAGTCGGCTACCAAGGCGCTCAAGCGCTTTGCCCATGACACCGAGGCTGCGCGCGGAGTGGATCTGGCGTCGGTGGACGCCAGCCAGTTGCGCATGGCGCGCCAGCACCTGCACCAGGTCGTGGGCGCGCTGGACATGGTGGGGCAGTCGGTGGCGGCGCACATGGTGCGTGGCATGGAAACCGCCGTGCAGCATTTCGTGCTGCACCCCGACAAATGCAGCGAAGCGGCCACCCAGACACTGGAGCGTGGCGGCTTTGCGCTGGTGGAATTTCTGGAAAGCCAGCTGGGTGACAAGCCGGGCTCGGCCTTGGGGCTGTTTCCGCAGTTCCGGCAGGTGCAGGAGCTGGCCGGCGCCGACCGCGTGCACCCGGCAGACCTGTGGGTGTTTCCCTGGCGCTGGGTGGACCCGTCCACGCCTGCAGCGGCCCAGCGCATCGCCTACAGCAACGAGCTGAGGAGCCGGCTGGATCAGCGCGTGCTCAAGATCATGAAGCACGCCGACACCAATGCGGCGGGCGAGCTCAGCGTGATCAGCCTGGGTCTGGCCGACGGTGCGTCGGCACGGCAGCCTGTCGTGTTCTGGAAGCTCTCGGCCGGCTTTTTCGAGGCGCTCGCCAAGGCCTTGGTGCCTCTGGACGTATACGCCAAGCGTGCGGCCTCCCGCATCCTGCTTCAGTATTCCTCGCTCGCGCGCGGTGACCAGTCCGTGTCCGAGCGGCTGGCGCAGGATTTGCTGTTTTTCTGCGCCCAGGCCGGTCGCGTGCAGCCGGAGCAGACGCCTGCGCTGGCGGCGGTGCGCAAGGCGTGGGGGCTGGATCAGTACACCCCCGCGTCCTACGACAAATCCACCTTCGGTCTGTATGACCCTGGCTTGCTGGCACAGGCGCGCAGGCGCGTGGATGCCGTCAAGGAAAACTGGTCGGCGCTTGCGGGCGGCGACATGGCACGCGTCAAGGCCTGTGTCGATCAGTTCGGCCTGGTCACCGACTCGTTGACCAAGTTGCACACCGATGGCAAGCCGCTCGCCGATGCATTGATGCGCGTGGCAACCCAGACGGCGCAGTCAGGCCATCCCCCCAGCCCCGAACTGGCCATGGAAACGGCCACCGCCGTGCTGTTCCTGGAAGCCTCGTTTGCCGACTTCCATCCGTCCGACGCCCTGTTTACCCAGCGCCTGCAACAGCTGGCCGAGCGGCTTGACGCGGTTCGCGGCGGCGTGACCGCGCCCGCGCTGGAGCCGTGGATGGAGGAGCTCTACCGCAGCGTGAGCGATCGCCAGACCATGGGCACCGTGATTGGCGAGCTGCGCACCACGCTGGGCGAGGCCGAACAACACCTCGATCAGTTCTTCCGCCAGCCGGCCGACAAGCAGATGCTGGGCCAGGTGCCCGGGCTTCTGGCGCAGATGAAGGGCGTGCTTTCCGTGCTGGGGCTCGAGCAGGCGGCGTTTGCCGTCGGCCGCATGCGCGACACGGTGGACGAGCTGCTCGTCACCGAAGTGGAGCCCGAGCACATCAAGGCCGCTGGCACCTTCGAGCGCCTGGGCAACAGCCTGGGCGCGTTGGGCTTTCTCATCGACATGCTGGGCTACCAGCCGGTGCTCGCGCGCAAGCTGTTCGTGTACGACGCCGAATCCGGCGAGCTCAGGCACGTCACGGGCCGTGTCAGCGCGCCCGGTGATGCCCCCCACGTTGCCGGCGAGGCGGTGGATGCGGTGGATTTCGAGCTGGATCTGGCACAGGACGCGGCCTTGCTGCCGTCGCTCACCGGCCCGGGCGCCCTGCTTGACCTCGATCAGCCACCGGCCACCCTGCCTGGTCAGCTGGAGCAAATGGCCAAGCAGGCCGCGCTGGACGACAAGCCCGCGCTGGCCCAGGCGGCCAATCGCGCCGCACAGGCGGCACGCGAAGATGACGCAGCCAGCCTCTCGGGTGCGCTGCAGGAGCTTCAGGCGGCAGCGGGCGCGCAGGCGCCGGTGGCCGAGCCTGCTGCCGAGTCCGCCGTTGTGTCCGCGGCCACAGCCGACGTGCCGGATGACGACGGGGATGACGACCTGCTCGACATCTTTCTGGAGGAGGCCCGCGAAGTGGTGCAGACCGGCCAGAGCGCCGTGCATGCCCTGGCTGGCGCGCCCAGCGACATGGAGCAGCAAACCACTTTGCGCCGTGCGTTCCACACGCTCAAGGGCAGCTCGCGCATGGTGGGTTTGTCCGAGTTTGGCGAAGCCGCCTGGTCGATGGAGCAATTGCTCAACGCCTGGCTGGCCGAGCAGCGTCCCGTGGATGAAGACCTGCGCGGTCTGGCCGAAGCGTCCATGCAGGCGTTCGGCCACTGGGTGGAAGACATCGCGGCCAAGCGTGCAGGCCACTGGCAGGCTGCGCCCTTCAAGCGGTCGGCCGACGCGCTGCGCACCCAGGGCACGCGCATTCCGCTGGCGCTGACCCCTGCCGACAACGGACAGGTGCCTGCTGCCGATGCGGCTGAGCCTGCCGACCCTGCTGCAGAGGAAGAGCCTGCCGCTTCAACCGATGGAGCGGTCGAAACCATCGAGCTGACGGTGCCTGCCCAGGCGCAGGCTGTGGCCGACGAAACCCTGTTCGAACTGGATCTGAGCCACGACGAGACGGTGCAGGTCTCTGCGCCCGCCAGCGGCTTGCAGCCGCTCGCCGGGTTTGATCTGCCTGATCTGGAACTGCCCACCGAGCCGTCCATCGAGGCGGTGGAGGTGTCCGAGGTGCAGGCGTGGGACGCTGGCGATGCGCCGCAAGCGCTGACGCCCGCGTTTTCCCGGGACGAACCCGCTGCGGAGCCCCTGCCGGGCCAAGCCCTGACCGAAGCACCGGCCGATGCCGCCGCGTCCGCGTTCGCGGGCCTTGAAAGCGTGGAGCTGCCCGTGTCCGAGGACGGCGTGCCCTCGCTCATGTCCGATCTGTCGGAACTCGATTTCACGGTGGCCGAGCCCGCGCCGGTGTCGTCGCAAGACCTGACATCCGCTGACGCCGTTGAGGCTGGCGCTGACGCGCAGGCGCATGCCGAGTCTGCCGATGCCGCCGCCGAACTGCTGGCACTTGAGCTGAACGAGCTCGACTTCGCCGCCGATGCCATCGCCCCCCAGGCGGGCGAGGCCGACGGTGACCCGCTGGTGCTGGATCTGGACGAGCTGGACTTCGCCCTGGCACCCGAGGCCGAGGCGATCGACGCGGCCCCGTCCGATGCGCCGCCGGTCGCCGATGACGATGCCTACAAGCAGATTGGCGAGCTGCGCATCAGCACGCCGTTGTACAACGTGTACATCAGCGAGGCCGACGAGTGGTCGCGCCAGCTGATCACCGACCTGTCCGAGTGGGCGCTTGAGCTGCACCAGCCGGTGCCCGAGCGTGCCGTGGCGCGTGCGCACTCGCTGGCCGGCAGCTCTGCCACCGTGGGTTATGTCGGCCTGTCGGAGATGGCCCGCGCCGTTGAGCATGCGCTCGAGCGTCTGCATGGCCAATCGCGTGGCACGACCGAGCAGGCCCGTGTGCTGGGCGATGCAGCCGAAGACATCCGCCGTGTGCTGCACCAGTTCGCCGCCGGCATTCTCAAGCAGCCCAGCGTGGCCATCCTGGCGCAGGTGCAGGCGCTGGAGCCGGTGGAAGGCGACGCGCCTGCCACGAACCTGGGCGATCTTGCCTCCATCGTGCCGGTGTCTGAAGCCGCGCCGCGCGTGCCGGCCGATGTGGCCGATTCCGCCGCCAGCGGCAGCGCGTCCCGCATCAGCATCGCGGACGACATCGACGTGGCCGACGCCGTCGACCCCGACCTGTTCCCCATCTTCGAGGAAGAGGCCGAGGAACTGCTGCCCCAGCTCAGTGCGGCCATGCGCGAGTGGGTGGCTCATCCGCACGACCGCGCCCCGCGCGCACAAGTGCTGCGCGCGCTGCACACCATCAAGGGCAGCGCCCGCCTGGCCGGTGCGCTGCGCCTGGGTGAAATCGCCCACCGCATCGAGTCGTCGATCGAAACCATCGGCACCGAAGACATCGGTGCCGCCGATCTGGACCCGGTGCAGGAGCACATCGACGAAATGCAGGCCGCCTTCAAGCGCCTGCAAGCGGGTGGCATGGGCGTGGAGGTGCAAGCGCCCCCGGCGGCTGCGCCCGCCACGGCCACTGGCCCGGTTGCCAGTGCCGCACCCGCCGATGCCCGCATGCAAGACGTGGCTGGCAGCGACCCCGCCGTCGCCCCCGCGCCAAGCGAAACCGCGCCCGCGCGCACCGCCGTGCCGGTGATGCGCGGCGACGTCGCCCTGCCCACCCCGCTGTCCATGGTGTCGGCGCGCGCCGCCGCCAGCCAGGCCGTGCGCGTGCGCTCGCAGCTGCTCGACCGCCTGGTGGCTCAGGCCGGCGAGGTGGTCACCTCGCGTGCGCGGCTGGAGACCGAAGTCGGCCAGCTGCGTGGCTCGCTCACCGACCTGACTGGCAACCTGGAGCGCCTGCGCCAGCAGCTGCGCGACGTGGAGCTGCAAGCCGAAACGCAGATGCAGTCGCGCCTGGCTCTCAGCAAGGACGCGCAGCAGAACTTCGACCCGCTGGAGTTCGACCGCTTCACCCGCATGCAGGAGCTCACCCGCATGATGGCCGAGTCCGTCAACGACGTGGCCACCGTGCAGCGCAGCCTGCAGCGTGCCGTCGATGCCAGCGAAGACGACCTGGCCGCGCAGGCGCGCCAGTCGCGCGAATTGCAGCGCGACCTGCTGCGCACGCGCATGGTCGAGTTCGAGAGCATCTCCGAGCGCCTCTACCGCGTGGTGCGCCAGTCCTCGAAGGAAACGGCCAAGCAGGTGCGCCTGGACATCATCGGCGGTGCCATCGAGATGGACCGCGGCATTCTGGAGCGCATGGCCCCCGCCTTCGAGCACTTGCTGCGCAACTGCGTGGTGCACGGCATCGAGACGCAGGCGGTGCGCGCGGCGCGCAGCAAGGAGCCGGCGGGCCTGATCACCATCGACGTGCAGCAGGCAGGCAACGACGTGTCGGTTGCGTTCCGCGACGACGGCGCCGGCCTCAACCTGCCGCGCATTCGCGAGCGCGCCCTGCAGCAGGGCGTGATCACCCCCGATCAAACGCTGAGCGATGCCGACATCGGCAACCTGATCTTTGCCTCCGGCTTCACCACCGCCACCGAAGTGACCGAGCTGGCTGGCCGGGGCGTGGGCATGGACGTGGTGCGCACCGAGGTGCAGGCGCTGGGCGGACGCATCGAGACCAGCACCCGCGAAGGCCATGGCACCGTGTTTCGCCTGGTGCTGCCGCTGACCACCGCCGTCACCCACGTGGTGATGGTGCGCGCGGGCAAGCTGGCCGTGGGCGTGCCCTCCAACCTGGTGGAGATCGTGCAGCGCGCTGCGCCGAAGGCCTTGCAGGCCGCCTATGAAAGCGGCACCTGGCGCATCGGCGACGACACCGTGCCCTTCTTCTGGTCGGGCGCGCTGCTGCAGGACTCGGTGCGCAGCGTGGAGCCACCGGCGCGCACCACGCCCGTGGTCGTGTTCCGCTCCGCCGCGCAGCGCGTGGCCATGCACGTGGACGACGTGCTGGGCAACCAGGAAGTGGTGGTGAAGGCCCTGGGGTCGCAGCTGTCGCGCCTGCCGGGCCTGGTGGCCATCACGGCGCTGGCCTCGGGTGCGGTGGCGCTCATCTACAACCCGGTGGCCCTGGCCTCGGTGTATGGCGAGCAGGCCCGCGCCACCAGCGTGCAGGCGCTGGCCGAAGCGGCGCAGGCCGCAGCCGCCGCGTCGGAGCAAGCCAGTGCCGCAGGCGTACCTGCTGCGCCGGTGGCCACGGCGGTGGCGCCGCACTCCGACATTCCGCTCGTGCTGGTGGTGGACGACTCCATCACCGTGCGCCGCGTCACGCAGCGCCTGCTGCAGCGCGAAGGCTACCGCGTGGCCCTGGCCGCCGATGGCCTGCAAGGGCTGGAGCGCCTGCAGGCCGAGCGTCCGGCGGTGGTGCTGTCCGACATCGAGATGCCGCGCATGGACGGCTTCGACTTCG
>JAUNTQ010000090.1:6083-11421 GCA_030538605.1 Pseudomonadota bacterium | reverse complement strand
CGGTGGCCGTGTGGGGCCTGGCCTTCAAGCCCGAAACCGACGACATGCGCGAAGCGCCCAGCCGCAGCTTGCTCACCGCGTTGTGGGACGCCGGCGCGCACGTGCGCGCGTTCGACCCCGTGGCGATGGATGAGGCGCGTCGCCTTTTTGGCGAGCGGCCCGACCTGACCCTGTGCGACTCGCCCACCGACGCGCTGCAAGGCGCCGACTGCCTGGCCATCGTCACCGAGTGGAAGCACTTTCGCGTGCCCGACTTCGCGCAGATGGCCGCCCAGCTGCAAGACCGCATCGTCTTCGATGGCCGCAACCTGTACGACCCCGCACTCGTGGCCCGGCATGGCCTGCGCTATGTGAGCATTGGGCGGCCTGCGGCGGGCTAGCAGCTGGGCAGCAGGACAGCCGGACAGCCGGACAGCCTCATGCCAAGGACGCGAAGGATTCGCGAAGGACGCAAAAAAACAGCCAAAAATAGGTTTTGCACGCTCTCCCTCTCCCTCTGGGCTTGTGTATGCACACATTTTTTACGCTGCTGGATGACTTTTGATTTGGGCACCGCTGTAGGTCAACCAGACAGGTTGTGTCCATCTGCAAGCGCCCATGATGGCGTCATTCCCGCGCAGGCGGGAATCCAGCCTCAGCACCTGCGCCAACGCTGGATTCCCGCCTGCGCGGGAATGACGGGTTTGGATGCAGTGATGGGCCTACAAAGATGTGTGCATACGCTAGCCCTCTGGGAGAGGGTGAGGGCGACCCAAGGTGAAGTCAGTGCGAAGGGTGGATTTGATAAAAGAATAGCTGCTTGCGTAGGTTATCAGGCATTTTCAGATACTTTTATCCATGAAAATGGCTGATGACCTGCGCAAGCAGCTTCTTTTTTGAAACGCCCGTGAACAAAAAAGCGGCCATCTCTTGCCGAGCTGGCCGCCTGTTGGCGAATGCGCGTTGGTGCTTTTCAGCGCTGGGGCTGGGTGGGCAGGCGCATGGGCTGGGTGTTGGCGCGCATGGCGTCGAGTTCGGACTTGGGCATGGTGGTGACGGTTTCGCGGACGATGCCGCCGCCGATCACGCTGCCGGAGGCTTGGCCCTGGCCTTGCACACGGGCTTCGCAATCGACCTTGTAGAAGGCGGGCAGGTTGGCGCAGCGCTGCATGGCGTTGGCCTGGGCCTGCTCGGGGGTGACGGTGGTCAGCTGTGCGCCACGGGCGTTGCGCGCTTCCATGCGGGCGGCGCTCTGGTCGAGGTTGGTTTCGGCGGGGGTGTTCTGCGCCAGGGCGGGCAGGGCGACGGCGCCGCTGAGGGCGAGCAGGGCAAACAGGCGTTTCATGTGTGGCTTCCTTGTGGTTGATGCGTCGATGACGCTGAATCACTGCCAGACGACTATAGGCAGGGCGCAGGCCGACGGTTGTCGGACAAGGCCGCGAGCCGGGTGGCGCTGCGCGGCTACACGGCCAGCGGGTCCACGTCCACGGCCCAGCGGACGATGGCGCGGTGTGCGGCGCTGGCGCGCAGCCCGTGCAGCAGCGGCTGGCAGGCGGTGAGCACGCGTTGCAGCGCAGCGCGCGAGGGGCTTTCGATCAGCATTTGCGCGCGCTCGATGCCGGCCACGCGCTGCACGGTCAGCGGCACGGCGGGGTACCAGGTGAGCTGCGCCAGCGCGGCCGCGGTGGCGGGGTCTTGCGCCAGCGCCGTCTGTGCGGCTTCGGCCACGGCGGTGAGAAAGGCCTGCGCGGCCTGCTGGCTGCGCGCGTCGGCCCGCAGCAGCGCCAGGTGCGCAAAGGGGGGCAGGCCGGCTTGCTGGCGCTGGTGCAGCTGGCTGGCGGCAAAGCCGGGGTAGTCGTGGTTTTTGAGCGCGGCATACAGCGGATGCTGCGGGTGCTGGGTTTGCACCCACATTTCGCTGCCCGCGCCCTGCGCGGCGTCGCGGCCCGCGCGGCCGGCGGCCTGCATGAGCAGGGCGAACAGGCGCTCGGGCGCGCGAAAGTCGCTGGAGAACAGCGCGCCGTCGGGGTTGACGGCGGCCACCAGCGTCACGCGGCGAAAGTCGTGGCCCTTGGCGATCATCTGCGTGCCCACCAGCACGTCCACCTCGCCTGCGTGTACCTCGGCCAGTTGCGCGTGTAGCTGGCCTGCGGCGCGAGTGGTGTCGGCGTCGATGCGGGCGATGCGGGCGGGCGTACCGTCTGCGCGCGTCACACCTTCGAGCAGCTCGGCGAGTTTTTCCTCCAGCTGCTCGGTGCCGCGCCCGAGGGTGCCGATGTCGAGGTTGCCGCAGGCGGGGCAGGCGCGGGGCACGCGCTGGGTGAAGCCGCAGTGGTGGCAGCGCAGGGTGCGGTCGATCTTGTGGAACACGCGGTACGCGCTGCAATGCGGGCATTCGCTTTTCCAGCCGCAGTTGGCGCAGTGCAGCACGGGTGCCCAGCCGCGCCGGTTGAGCAGCAGCAGGGTCTGCTCGCCGCGCGCCACGCGCTCGCCAATGGCGGCCAAGAGCGGCGGGGCGATGAGCGCGCCCCGGGGCTGGTGGGTCATGTCCACGCGGCGCACGCGGGGCAGGCCGTCGGCATTCGCTTCAGCGCCTTCAACGCCAATGCGCCGGGGCATGGCCAGGCGCTGGTAGCGGCCCGGGCCGTCGGGCGCGGGGGTGCTGGCGTGCCAGCTTTCCAGCGACGGGGTGGCCGAGCCGAGGATGACCTTGGCGCCGCTGATGTGCGCGCGGTACACGGCCAGATCGCGCGCCGAATAGCGCGCGCCCTCCTGCTGCTTGTAGCTGGGGTCATGCTCTTCGTCCACCACGATCAGCTTCAGCCCCGGCACCGAGGCCAGTACCGCCACGCGCGTGCCCAGCACGATGCGCGCGCTGCCCGTGTGCGCGGCCAGCCACGCGGTCAGGCGCTGCGCGGGCGTGAGGCCGCTGTGCAGCGCCACCACGGCCTGCGCGCCCAGGCGGGGCGCAAAGCGCGCGGCAAAGCGCGCGAGCAGCTGCGGCGTGAGGTTGATCTCGGGCACCAGCACCAGCACCTGCGCGCGCGGGTCGTCGGCCAGCGCGCTTTCGGCCGCGCGCATGTAGACCTCGGTCTTGCCGCTGCCGGTGGCCCCGAACAGCAGAAACGGGCCGGGCTGGCGTGCGATCTCGGCCAGCGCCTGGGCCTGCTCGCTTGACAGGGCCACGGGCGGCGCATCGGCGGGCGGCTCGGGCGTTGCGGCGGGTTGGCGCTTCAGGCGACGGGCCATCTGCACGCTGCTGAGGGTGCGCAACTGCGGCGGCAGCGCGGCCAGGGCCACTTCGCCCAGCGCGCGCTGGTAATAGCGCGCGGTGAAGGCCACCAGCGCGCGCCAGTGCGCGTCCAGCGGCGGCAGCCCCTGCAGCGCGCCGGCCACGTCGCGCACTTGCGCAGCCAGCGCGCCCTCGGGCGCGGGCAAGTCGGCCTGCCACACCACGCCCAGCACCTCGCGCCGGCCCAGCGGCACGCGCACCAGCGTGCCCGCCGGCAGGGCGGCGCTGCTGCGGTAAGTGAGTGGCTCGGCCAGGCCGCTGTGCGCGGGCGTGGGCACGGCCACGGACAGCCAATGCGTCATGCCCGGGAGCGTATGGTGGGCGCTACGGAAATCGACATGCAGTTTGCGCCTTAAGTGCTTGTTTCATAACCGTTTGAGGCGTCATCCTCAGAATCTGTGGATAACTATGTTGAGAACTGCCTTCACCCCGCCGCAAAGCCATGCGCCGCAAGGCTTCCATTGGCTTGCCCATCAAAACGGCAGGTGTTGAAGTCCTTGTAAATCAAGGACTTACGGATACTCCCCGGGTGGGCGTGGTGGCTGTGCGCGGCGCGATGGGGCGACGCGCTTTTGTGCATAAGTCAAGCCCTGGCGGCGGCTTTTTTGTGTTGCTAAGCAGTCACAAAGCCTTGACGAACGGCGGCGCACGCACCTTGCCTGCGCAGGGCTGGCTCAGGTCTGCCGCAAGCGGCGCGAATAGGTGTGCACCTCGTCTACCAGGTGCGCCACGTGCTCGGGCGGGGTGAACTGGCTGATGCCGTGGCCCAGGTTGAAGATGTGCGTGCTGCCGGGCGCGGCCGGGTAGGCGTGGGGGGGGCCAAAGCTGTCCAGCACGCGGCGCACCTCGGCGCGAATGGCCTCGGGCGGGGCGAACAGCACGTGGGGGTCGATGTTGCCCTGCAGCGCCTTTGGGGTCAGAAATTTCAAGTCATTCTGGCCTTCAGCGCTTGCCTGGTTTACGCTGGCAGCTATGAATTCAGGGGTTTTCTGGCGCGCGGCCTCTTGCACGATGCGGCGCGCAGCGCCCAGGTTCATCGTCCAGTCCAGGCCCAGCACGTCGCAATCCAGCGCGCACATCTCGGGCAGCCACAGCCCGCCGCCCTTGGTGAAGACGATGCGCGGCACCACCGCGCCGTCGGCGCCGGTGCGTTTGAGCTGCGCCAGCACGCGCGCGGTGTAGGCCAGGCTGAAGGCCTGAAACGCCCCGTCGGCCAGCACGCCGCCCCAGCTGTCGAACAGCATCACCGCCTGCGCGCCCGCGTCGATCTGCGCGTTCAGGTACTGCGCCACCGCGTCGGCGTTGACGGCCAGCACGCGGTGCATCAAGTCGGGCCGCGCGTACATCAGCGTCTTGACGTGGCGGTAGTCGCTGCTGCCGCCGCCTTCGACCATGTAGCAGGCCAGCGTCCACGGGCTGCCGCTGAAGCCGATCAGCGGCACGCGGCCCTGCAGGGCGCGGCGGATGCTGGCGACCGCGTCGAACACGTAGCGCAGCTTGTCCATGTCCGGCACGGCCAGTTGTGCCACGGCTGCTTCATCGCGCACCACGCGCTCGAACTTCGGCCCTTCGCCCTGCTGGAACGACAGGCCCAGGCCCATGGCGTCAGGCACGGTGAGGATGTCGGAAAACAGAATGGCCGCGTCCAGCGGGTAGCGCGCAAGCGGCTGCAGCGTCACCTCGGTGGCGTAATCGACGTTGGTCGCCAGCCCCATGAAGCTGCCGGCGCGCGCGCGCGTGTCGCGGTATTCGGGCAGATAGCGCCCGGCCTGGCGCATCAGCCACACGGGCGTGTGCGCCGTGGCCTGGCCCAGGCAGGCGCGCAGAAAGGTGTCGTTTTGCAAAGGGGCGAAGTTCATGCGCCGATTGTCTCAGCAGCGAGCCGGGGCACGCCGTCCTACAGAACGCGGCGCCGATCGGCTGACAGTCTGCCCCGCCGCCCGCCGATGCCGCCCGCCTTGCCAGCGCGGCACAGTCAAGCCATCGGTTCAACGGCGTGGGGGGGGGGGGGGGGGGGGGGGGGCCCCCCCCCCCGGGGCCGGGCCCGCCCCCCCCAACACCCCCCCC
>JAUNTQ010000090.1:0-6073 GCA_030538605.1 Pseudomonadota bacterium | reverse complement strand
CCGCGGCCGGCCCGCGCGCCACCGGCCGGCCCTGGTGGGCCGGGGGGCGCGCCGCCGGCGCCCCCCCCCCCCCACGGCGGCAGGGCCGATGGCCCGAAACAACGCATACCCAGGAGATTCACCATGCTGCATTACGCCGTTGTCTTTTTTGTCATCGCCATCATCGCTGCCGTGCTCGGCTTTGGCGGCATTGCCGCCGGCGCTGCCGGCATCGCCAAGATCCTGTTCTTCGTGTTCCTGGTGCTGGCCGTCGTGTCGCTGCTGAGCGGCGCGCTGCGAAAGTAGTGCCCCTACGCTGACAGCACCACACAAAAAACGCCCGTGCTTCGCTTGCCGAAGCCGGGCGTTTTTTGGTGTGCCGTTGCTTACGGGCTGGCGGGCTTGACCATGGGCCAGCCTCTGCGTGCCCACTCGGTCATGCCGCCATGCACGTTGTACACGTGGGTCCAGCCTTGTTCGCGCAGAGCGGCCACCAGGCGGCCCGAGCGGTTTTGCGTGGCGCAGATGATGAGAACGGGCCTGGACGCGTCGCGCGGAATCTCGCCCGCGCGGGTCTTGAGCTGCGACAGCGGCAGCAGGTGCGCGCCGGCCACCACGCCGCGCGCGTGCTCGTGGGGTTCGCGAACGTCGATCAGCGTGGCCTCGCCTTTTTCATGCAGCGCGCGCGCCTGCTCCAGCGACACGGCCGTGGACGCGTGCGGCGCCTGTGCCAGCACGGGCAGGGCGGGCAGCCAAACGGCCAGCGCGCGCAGCGTCTGGCGGCGGGTGCGGATGAACAAGGGTGCGCGGGGCAAGGGCATGGCGCAGTGTAGCCACGGGCGGGTTTGATCGAGGTCATGCACCCCCGTCTTGGATGGGCGCGCCGTGTCAACGCGGGTTCACAATGAAGGATTACACCTGTGCCCACATCTGGCGGGCCGTGCCCGCGCGAGGATCAGTTTCATGGATCAGCACTATCTCTCACCCCTGTTCGAGCCCGAGTCGATCGTGCTGTTCACCGGCCCGCAGGATGCGCCCGAGCAGCAGACGCCGCAGGCGCGCGCGCTGCTGGCGCACCTGGCGGCGCAGCCGTTCAAGGGGCGCATCGTGCCGCTGGACATCCACACCAGCGGCACGCTGGCCGATCTGGCGCAGGCGCGGGCCGACCTGGCCATCATCGCGCTGCCCGAGGACGAGATCGCGCCCGCGCTGGAGCTGGCCGGGCGCATCAAGGTGAAGGCGGCGCTGGTGCTGTCGGCGGGCATTGGCGCGGAGCGCGCCAAGCAGATGCACCGCATTGCGCAGCGCCACGGCTTCTGGCTGATGGGGCCGAACGCGCAGGGCTTTCAGCGCCCGGCGCTGCAGCTCAACGCCAGCGTGACGGGCGAGCTGGCCACGCCCGGGCAGCTGGCGCTGGTGTCGCAGTCGGGCGCGCTCACCGCGTCCATCATGGACTGGGCCAGGCAGAACCATGTGGGCTTTTCCACCATCATCTCGCCCGGCGCGCACACGCAGGTGGGCCTGTGGGGGGTGCTGGACTTTCTGGCGGGCGACCGCCACACCCACGGCATCGTGGTCTACATGGAGGGCATTGCCAACGCGCGGCGCTTTACCAGCGCGCTGCGCGCAGCGGCCATTGCCAAGCCGGTGGTGGTGCTCAAAGCCGGGCGCAAGTCGGCGGGCAACGTGGCGGCGCAGACGCATTCGGGTGCCATCGTGGGCAGCGACGACGTGTTCGACGCCGTGCTGCGGCGCGCGGGCGCGGTGCGCGTGCGCTCGTTCGTCGAGCTGTTTTCGGCGGCCAAGTGCCTGGCCTCGCGCTACCGGCCCGTCGGCCCACGCCTGGGCGTCATCACCAATGGCGGCGGCCCCGGCGTGCTGGCGGCTGACTGGGTGACCGAGCTGGGCCTGGCGCTGGGCGTGCTCTCGTCCGAGTCGCAGCGCGCGCTGGTGCCGCAGCTGCCGCCTGCGGCCTCGCTCACCGAGCTGATCGACCTGTCGGAAGACGCCACGCCCGAGCACTTTCGCGCGGCGCTGGAGGTGGCCGCCAAGGACAGGCAGATCGACGGCCTGGCCGTGCTGTATTCGCCCAAGTTCGGCGGCGATGCGGAAGGCGTGGCCAAGGAGCTGGTGCAGATCAAGCCGCGTCTGTCAAAGCCCATGGTGGCCTGCTGGATGGGCGACGCATCGGTGGTGCCCGCGCGCCGCGCGCTGGCCGAAGCGCACATCCCCAGCTTCCGCACGCCCGAGGCGGCCGTGGGCGCCTTCGGCAACATCGCCAGCTTCTATCAGAACCAGCAGCTGCTGCAGCAAACGCCGCCGCCGCTGTCGCACCTGGCCGCGCCCGACGTGGAGGGCGCGCGCCTCTTGATCGAGAGCGTGCTGACCGAGCGGCGCAAGGTGCTGACCGAGATGGAATCGAAGGCGCTGCTGGCGGCCTTTCACATCCCGGTCACGCAGACACTGCTGGCGCGCAACGCCAACGAGGCCATGATGATTGCCGCGCAGATCGGCTTTCCGGTGGCGCTGAAGATCGACTCGCCCGACATCAGCCACAAGAGCGACGTGGGCGGCGTGGCGCTGAACCTGATGAACGCCACCGCCGTGCGCGACACGTACCAGGACATGGTCGAAGCCGTGCGCCTGGCGCGGCCCGAGGCACACATCAACGGCGTGACCGTGCAGGCCATGGCGCGCGTGGCGCGCGGGCGCGAGCTGTACATCGGCGTGGTCACCGACGACCCCTTCGGCCCCGTCATCGCCTTCGGTACGGGCGGCACCATGATCGAGCTGTTTCACGACCACGCCATGGAGCTGCCGCCGCTCAACCAGTTTCTGGCGCGCCGCCTGATCGAGCGCTCGCGCGTGCACGAAACCCTGGGCGCGTGGCGCGGCGCGCCTGCGGTGAACATGCCTGCGCTGGAGCAGGTGCTGCTGCGCGTGTCGGAGATGGTGTGCGAGCTGCCCCAGCTGCGCGAGATGGACATCAACCCCATCATCGCGCACGAAAACGGCGTGGTGGCCGTGGACGCGCGCATCGTCATCGGCCCGGCGGTGCAGACATCGCCCGGGCGCGCGGGGCGCTACGGGCACCTGTCCATCCTGCCGTATCCGCAGCGCTTCGAGCAGATCTGGCCGCTGCGCGGCGGCGGCGAATACCGCGTGCGCCCCATTCACCCCGACGACGCGCACGCGCTGCAGGCCATGATGAAGCGCCTCTCGCCCGAAAGCCGCTACTTCCGCTTCGTCTCCAGCATGGCCGAGCTGCCGCCGCAAATGCTCGCGCGCTTCACCCTCATCGACTACGACCGCGAAATGGCCCTGTGCGCCGTGGTGGACGCCGAGGACGAAGACGCGCAAGGCCACAAGACGCGGCGCGAGCGCATCATCGCCGTCTCGCGCTACATCACCAACCCCGACCAGACGAGCTGCGAGTTCTCGCTGGTGGTGGACGACGCCTACGCCGGCCAGGGTCTGGGCACGCGCATGATGCTCAGCATCATGGACGCGGCGCGCGAGCGCGGCCTGCAGGAGATCATCGGCCTCGTGCTCACCCACAACAACGGCATGCTCAAGCTCATGCGCAGCCTGGGGTTCGAGGTCAAGGCCTACCCCGAAGACCCCGACTTCCGCCTGGTCACGCATGCACTGTAGGGGGTGGTGGGGGGCGCAGCCAAACTCGAAAACACCTTGCTTCCTTCCCCCGCTGGGGAGGGTTGGGGAGGGGGCCAACCACGGTGGATGGATTGAAGGTGGTCAGCCTCCATCCCAGCCATCCCCCAGCGGGGGAAGGAGCCAAGAGCCCAGGCGTCCGTTGGTTTATGGATGAGATGGAAGTCAATAAAGTGAGCTGCTTGCGCACGTATATAAACGTTTTCAATATAAAATATATATGAAAATGTTTATATACGTGCGTAAGCAGCTCACCTTTATGTCATAAGGCATTCGACCCACCGCCCTGCCTGAACTGCTCGGGCGTCTGCCCCGTCCAGGCGCGGAAGGCGCGGATGAAACTCTTGTCGTTGCGAAAGCCCGTGGCCTGGGCGATCTGCTTGAGCGGCTGGCGCGTGCGCAGCAGCAGCTCGGTGGCGCGGGCTTGGCGCACCTCGTCTTTCAGCGCCTGCAAGCTGCTGCCCTCGGCGGCCAGCTGGCGGTGCAGCGTGCGCGGCGAGATGGCCAGCTCGGCCGCCAGCGTGGGCGCGGTGTGCGATTCGCGCGCGCGCAGCAACTGGCGCACGCGCAGCGCCAGCAGGCGGTCGCGCCGCCAGGGCAGCACCATCAGCGGCAGCGCGCGGCGCAGCATGGCGTCCAGCGCGGGGCCGTCGCGGCGCAGCGGCAGCGCCAGGTAATCGGCGGCAAAGCGCAGCTCGGCCATCGGCGCGTCGAACTGCACCGGGCCGGGAAACAGCCGCGCCAGCACATCGGCATGCCCTGGCGCGGCAAACGGAAAGCGCACGGCCTGCAAGGCGATGTGCGAATCCACCCACCAGCAGGCCAGCCCGTGCACGTTGCGCAGCAGCGAGAGCAGGGCGAAGGCGCGCAGCTCGACCGTCACGCGGCCGGTTTCGGCAATGCCCACGCAGGCGGTGTCGCCCTCGGTGTGCAGGCGCAGGGTCACGTCGCGCGTGAGCAGGCCGTGGTGGCGGCACCAGCGCCTGAGCGCCACGCCCAGCGTGGGCGCGGTGGCGCTGGCGCGCGCCAGCAGGCCATAGCTGCCCCAGCGCAGCGGCTGGCTGAACCAGCCGGGGGCCTCGTCGTCCAGCTCTTGCATGGCGGCAAAGCACAGGCGTTCGAACTGCGCCGCCGACACGCCACCCGGCCATTGCCCGCCCGCCGATGGCGCAATCCGCGCCCTGGCCAAGGCCGCATCGGGCCGCAGGCCGCGCCGCGCGTAGGCGGTGAGAATGGCCTGCACGAAGGCAAATGGCGTGTGGGCGGCGGCGTTGGCGGGCATGGGCGCGGGTCATGGGGGCGAGCCACGCAGTGTCGTGTTGCCTGGCATGTTTTGCAACCCGACTGTCGCCAAACATGTGCAAAAGACCGATAAGCTGGCATGCTGGCGTTCACACCAACCCAATGGAGACAAAAGCAATCATGGTGGAGCAGACCGCAAGCCGCGCCCGTGGCCGCACCGACGTGCCGCTGATCGAGCAGACCATCGGCGCCTTTTTCGACCACATGGCCGACCGCGTGCCCGAGCGTGAGGCGCTGGTGGTCGCGCACCAGAAACGCCGCTACACCTACCGCCAGTTGCAGACCGAATCGCGCCGCCTCGCCAGCGCGCTGCTGGGGCTGGGCCTCAAGCCCGGCGACCGCATCGGCATCTGGTCGCACAACAACGCCGAATGGGTGCTGATGCAGCTGGCCACCGCGATGACGGGGCTGGTGCTGGTCAACATCAACCCCGCCTACCGCACGGCGGAAGTCGAGTACGCGCTGAACAAGGTGGGCTGCCAGGCGCTGGTGCTGATGCCGCGCTTCAAGACCAGCGACTACGTCGGCATGCTGCGCGAGCTGGCGCCCGAGTGGGCGCACCACGCGCCGGGCCAGCTCGAATCGGGCACGCTGCCGCAGCTGAAAACCGCCATCTGGATCGACGTGGAAGGCCAGGGCGCGGACGAGCCGGGCTTCATGCGCTTTTCCGACCTGATGAAGCAGGGCGACCCGAACGACCCACGCCTGGCGCAGGTGGCGAAACTGCTGCACCCCACCGACCCGATCAACATCCAGTTCACCAGCGGCACCACGGGCTTTCCCAAGGGCGCCACGCTCACGCACCGCAACATCCTGAACAACGGCTTTTTCATCGGCGAGGCCATGAAGCTGACCGAGGACGACCGCCTGTGCATTCCCGTGCCGCTGTACCACTGCTTCGGCATGGTGCTGGGCAACCTGGCGTGCCTGACGCACGGCGCGTGCATCGTCTATCCCAACGACGCGTTCGACGCGCTCACGGTGCTCCAGACCGTGCAGGCCGAGCAATGCACCGGCCTGCACGGCGTGCCCACCATGTTCATCGCCGAACTCGATCACCCGCGTTTTGCCGAGTTCGACCTGAGCACGCTGCGCACCGGCATCATGGCCGGCAGCCCCT
>JAUNTQ010000089.1 GCA_030538605.1 Pseudomonadota bacterium | reverse complement strand
GGCGATGAGGCCGGGTGCGTCCCAGTTCAGGGGGGGTTGTTCAGCGTGCAAGAAGGGTTTCGATCGCATCGGTGGCGAGTTGGGCGGTGGGGCGTTGCAACGTCTGGTGCAAGTGGGTGAAGCGCTGCTGCACGGCGGCGATTTTCTCAGGGCTTTGCAGCCAGTCCTGCACGGCGGCAGCCAGCGCGGCGGGCGTGGCAGCGTCCTGTATCAGCTCGGGCACGACGAAGGGCGCGTCGCGCCGGTCGGCCCAGTGGTGGGCAGACACGCTGGCGGGGCGGTGCAGCCATTCGGGTGGCGCGCACAGGATGTTGGGCAGACCCACCCAGGGCAGCTGGCGCTTGGCGACCATGAAGCGGTGGCTGGCGCGCGGCATGGCGTAGGCGATGACCATCGGGCGCTTGAACAGCGCAGCTTCGAGCGTGGCGGTGCCGCTGGCGATGAGCGTCACGTCGCAGGCGGCCAGCGCAGTGTGCGACTGGCCCGCCACCACGTGCAGCGCCGCGCCCAGCCCGCTGGCCTGCGCCGCTGCGCGCACGCGCGTGATCAGGTGCGGCACGGTGGGCACTATGAATTGAATAGCTTCTTGCGCTTTCTGCAAAAGCGCTGCGGCCTGAAAAAACCTTGGGGCCAGGTGATCGATTTCAGACGCGCGGCTGCCGGGCATCAGGGCCACCACAGGCCCATCGGCAGGCAGCCCGAGGGCGGCGCGCGCCGCGGCGCGGTCGAGCTGCATGGCGATGACCTGCGCCAGCGGGTGGCCGACGTAGGTGGCGTCGATGCCGTGCGCGGCCAGCAGCGCGGGCTCGAACGGAAACAGGCACAGCACGTGGTCGGCGGCGGTCTTGAGCCTGGCCAGCTTCTCGGGCCGCCAGGCCCAGAACGAGGGGCTGACGAAGTGCATCGTCTTGATGCCCGCGCTTTTCAACCGCGCTTCGAGCCCGAAGTTGAAGTCCGGCGCATCGACGCCGATGAACAGATCAGGCTTTTGCGCGATCAGCCGCTGGGTCAGGCGGCGGCGCATCCACAGCAGTTCGGGCAGGCGCGGCAGCACTTCCAGGTAGCCGCGCACGGAGAGCTTTTCGACCGACCACCACACATCAAAACCCTGCGCGGCCATGTGCACGCCGCCGATGCCTGCGGCCTGCAAGCCGGGCCAGCGCTGGCCAAGCGCCTGCAGCAGGTGCCCGGCCAGCAGGTCACCAGAGGCTTCGCCAGCGACGAGGGCGAGGCGGGGAGCGCGGTGTGCGGGGCCGGACGGCAAGGCGCGCCTGTCTTCAGCGGCCAGCCTTGGCGTCGGCCAGCGCCTGCTCCATGGCGGCCTGCAGTCGAGGCATCACGGCTTGCATCTGGCGCTCGGTCATCACCATCGACTTCTGCACCAGCAACGGCATCTTGGCGATCACCGCCTGGCCAGTGGGCGAGCTGTAGAAAGCGATCTGGCCGTCCACCTCTTCCTGCGTGAAGACCTCGCGGTACAGCTCGACCATCTGCGGCTTCATCTTGGCCCAGCCCATCTCTTCACGCATAAGGTCGGCGAACTTGGCGGGGAACTGCTCGAACGCACGCTGCTGCTCGGGCGTGAGCTTGTCGCCCCGCTTCATGTCGGCCATCATGCTGCGCATCATCGGCTCCAGCTGGGCCTTGGTCGCATCCGCTGTCGCTTCGGCCTTGGTGATGCGCATCAGCTCCTCGATGGAAGCGTCCGACGGCGGCGCCGCAGTGGCGGCCAGCGGCATAAGCAGGGCCACCACCAGCGTCAGTTTGGTCTTGAGTTTCATGGCGTTTTCCTCGTCAAAAAAACATTCACCGCACGATGCCGCGCGTGGCCGATGTCAGGAAATCCTGCATCAGCGCAATGTCGGCATCGGCCTCGGGCACTTCGCCGCGCAGCGCGTCGATCTGCTGGCGCGCGGTTTGCAGCGTGTGGCCTTTGCGGTAAAGCAGGCGGTACATCTGCTTGACGAGGGCGATGCGTTCGGGGGAGAAGCCCCGGCGCTTGAGGCCTTCGGCGTTGATGCTCTGCGCCTCGGCCGGGCTGCCGCCCGCGGTGACAAAGGGGGGCACGTCTTGCGCCAGCCGGGTCTGAAAAGCCGTCATGGCGTGCGCGCCCATGCGCACGAACTGGTGCACGCCCGTGAGGCCGCCCACAAACACCCAGTCGCCCAGGTGCACGTGGCCCGCCAGCTGCACCGAGTTGGCCAGGATGAGGTGGCTGCCCAGCACGCAGTCGTGCGCGATGTGGACGTAGGCCATGATCCAGTTGTCGTCGCCTACACGCGTTTCGCCCGCGTCTTGCACGGTGCCGGTGTTGACGGTGACGTATTCGCGGAAGGTGTTGCCGCTGCCGATCACGAGGCGCGTGGGCTCGCCGGCGTATTTCTTGTCTTGCGGCTCTGCGCCGATGCTGGCGAAGGGGAAAAAGCGGTTGCCCTGCCCGATCACGGTGTGGCCGTCGATCACGCAGTGCGCGCCGATCTGCGTGCCCGCGCCGATGCACACATGCGGGCCGATGACGGCGTAGGGGCCGACGCTGACGCCGGCATCCAGTTCGGCCTGCGGGTCGATCAGCGCGGTGGGGTGAATCGCCGCCATGCGCAGGCAATCAGAACGCCGGGGAACGGGGCAGGCAGGCGGTCATGCCACTTTTCTCATGGTGCACATGATGACGGCTTCGGCCGCCACTTCGCCGTCGACCGTGGCCTGCGCGTTGTAGCGGTAGATGCCGCCGCGCGTGCGGTCGAGCGTGGCGTGCATGATGAGCTGGTCGCCCGGCTCCACCGGGCGCTTGAAGCGCGCGTTGTCGATGCCGACGAAGTAGAAGACCGATTCGTCGTCGAGCGCGAAGCCGGTCACCTCGAACGACAGCAGGGCGCAGGCCTGCGCCATCGCTTCGAGCATGAGCACGCCGGGAAACACCGGGCGCTTGGGGAAGTGGCCGGTGAAGCAGGGCTCGTTGACGGTGACGTTCTTGATGGCCCGGATGGTCTTGGCCTCCAGGTCGATGTCCAGCACACGGTCCACCAGCAGGAAAGGATAGCGGTGCGGCAGCTTGGTCAGGATGTGATGAATGTCCATCATGGCATGTTGCTCTGTAAATTATAGCTATTAGCGCTTGTTGTACGGGCGCAAAAGCGGTGTTTTATTCTTCGTCTTCGGGCTTCGAAACCAGGCGTTCCAGCTGCTTGACGCGCTCGCGCAGACGGTGGAGGTTGCGCAGTGTGGCGGCGTTCTTCTCCCAGGTGGCATTGTCGTCGAGCGGGAAAAAGCCGGTGTAATGGCCTGGCTTGAGCAGGGAGCGCGAGACCAGCGTGCCGGCAGTGACGTGCACGTGATCAGCAATGGTCAGGTGCCCGGCGATCATGCCCGCGCCGCCCACCGTGCAGTGCGCGCCGATGCGCGCACTGCCGGCCACGCCCACGCAGCCGGCCATGGCCGTGTGTTTGCCGATGTGGGTGTTGTGGCCGATCTGGATCAGGTTGTCGAGCTTGACGCCGTCCTCGATCACCGTGTCGCCCAGCGCGCCGCGGTCGATGCAGGTGTTGGCGCCGATCTCCACGTCGTCGCCGATGCGCACGGCGCCGAGTTGTTCGATCTTTTCCCAGGCGCCATCGTTGGGCGCGAAGCCGAAGCCGTCGCCGCCGATGACGGCGCCGCTCTGGATCACGCAGCGCGCGCCCACGGTGCAGTCGTCACCCACGGTGACGCGCTCCTTGATGATGGTGTCGGCGCCGATGCGCGCGCCCCGGCCAATGAAGCTCAGCGCGCCGATGCTGGCGCTGGGATGCACGAAGGCACCTTCTTCCACCACGGCGCTGAGGTGTACGCCGGGCCGGGGCATGGTGCCGTGCACACGGCGCCACAGGCGCGTCAGGCGCGCGAAATACAGGTGCGGGTCGTCGGCCACGATGCAGTCGCCGCGCGCGCGCGCGGCGTCGGCCAGCGCGCGGCCCACCACCACGCAGCCGGCCTGGGTGCTGGCGATCAGGTGGGACAGCCGGGGGTTGACGAGATAGCTCAGCTCGCAAGCTTGTGCATCTTCCAGCGGGGCGAGGCGGGTGACGACTCGCTCTGGATCGCCGTGCAGCTCACCGCCCAGGGCCTGGACGATGGCACCGGTTCGCAGCGTCATGGCAGGCACCTTGGAGGAAGAACGGCCGAGCGGCACACACGCGGCAGCGGCAGGCTGACCGCGCTCACTTGCCGCCGTTGAGCGCCTGGATCACCTTGTCGGTGATGTCGAGCCGGGGGTTGATGTAGACGGCTTCCTGCAGGATGACGTCGTATTTGTTGGCCTCGGCCACCTGACGCACGACGCGGTTGGCGCGGTCGAGGATCTGCTGGAGCTCTTCCTGCTTGCGGGCGTTGAGGTCTTCCTGGAATTCGCGGCGGCGGCGCTGGAAGTCGCGGTCCTGGTCCATGAGCTGGCGCTGGCGCGTCTGCCGCTGGGTGTCGCTCATGGTGGCTGCTTCGCGCTCGAAGCGCTCGGACGCAACCTTGAGGGCGGCACCGGCTTCGTCGATTTCTTTCTCGCGGCGCGAGAACTCCTGCTCGAGCTTGGTTTGTGCGGCCTTGGCGGGCGCAGCCTCGCGCAGCATGCGGTCGGTGTTGACGAAGCCGATGCGCACACCTTCCTGGGCCTGCGCCACGGGGGCGGCAAGAGCGGCGCCGAGCAGGGCTGCGGCGATCAGGCTACGAGAAATGAGGGACATCAAAACGAGGTTCCGATCTGGAATTGGAAACGTTCGATTCTATCGCCGGGCCTCTTGCGCAGCGGCTGTGCGAAGGCCAGGCGCAGGGGGCCGAGCGGGGATATCCAGCTGATGCCCAGGCCAGCGGAGTAGCGCAGGCCGTCGCTGGAGATTTTCTGCCCTTCGCCGTAGAGCGCGCCCACGTCCACGAAGGCGAACACGCGCAAGGTGCGGTCGTTGCCGGCGCCCGGGAAGGGCATGATGAATTCGCTGTTGAGCGTGGCCTTGCGGGTGCCGCCGATGTAGGCGCCGGTGACGTCGCGCGGGCCGAGGGTGGACTGCTCGTAGCCGCGCACGGAGCCCAGGCCGCCGGAGTAGAAGTTCTTGAACACGGGGAAAGGCCGGCCGCCCAGGCCCTTGCCCCAGCCCAGCTCGCCGTTGAAGGCGAAGGTGTACTGCTTGCTGAGCGGCACGTATTGCTGGTACTGGTAGTTGGTCTTGACGTAGCGTGCATCGCCGAACAGGCCCAGCTCGCCGGATGCACGCTGGTAGCGGCCGGAGGTGGGTGCCAGCGCGCTGTCGCGCGAGTCGCGCGACCAGCCGAGGGTGAAGGGAAAGGCGTTGCTGCTGTAGCCGAAGCGCTCGGCATAGGCCAGATAGACGGCGGGGATGTTGGTGCCGGGCTTGATGCGCGTGCGCTCGGCGTTCATGCCCACGTAGACGGTGTCGATCTCGGTCACGGGCAGGCCGAAGCGCAGGCCCGCGCCCATGGTGGCAAGGGTGTAGTTGCCGCCCTGGTATTCGTAGGGCTTTTGCGTGCGGTAGTACAGATCGACCGTGCGCGAGATGCCGTCGCTGGTGAAGTATGGGTCGGTGGTGCTGATGGCCAGGGTGCGGTTGTATTTGCCGGTGTTGAGTTGCAGATCGAGCCGGTTGCCCGAGCCGAACACGTTTTCCTGCGCCAGGCCGAAGGTGAAAGAGAGCTTTTCGGCCGAGGAGTAGCCCGCGCCGAGCTGGATGTTGCCGGTGGGCTTTTCCTTGACTTCGACCACCAGGTCCACCTGATCGGGCGCGCCGGGCACTTCGGCGGTGGTGACACTCAGTTCGGTGAAGTAGCCAAGGCGATCAACACGGTCGCGCGAGAGGCGGATTTTCTCGGCGTCGTACCAGCTCGATTCGAACTGGCGAAATTCACGGCGGATGACTTCGTCGCGGGTGCGTGAGTTGCCCTGGATGTTGATGCGGCGCACGTAGGCGCGGCGCGAGGGCTCGGCACGCAGGGCGATGGCCACGCGGTGGTTGACGCGATCGACTTCGGGCACGGCCTCGACGTTGGCGAAGGCAAAGCCGTAGTTGCCGAAGTGGTCGGTGAAGGCGCGGGTGGTTTCGGCCACCTGGGTGGCGTTGTAGGCCTCGCCGGGGCGGATGGTGACCAGTGACTTGAATTCGTCGTCGCGTTCGAGGTAGTTGCCTTGCAGGGTGACGCCGGAGACGACGAAGCGCTCGCCTTCGGTGACGTTGATGGTGACGGTGATTTCCTGCTTGTCGGGCGACAGCGCCACCTGGGTGGAATCGATGCGGAAGTCGAGGTAGCCGCGCTCGAGGTAGTAGGAGCGCAGGGCTTCCAGGTCGGCGTTGAGCTTGGCGCGGGAGTACTGGTCGCTCTTGGTGTACCAGGACAGCCAGCCGCCGGAGTCGAGGTCGAACAGGTCTTTCAGGCGCGACTGCGAGAAGGCGTGGTTGCCGACGATGTGGATGTCCTTGATGCGCGCGGGCCGGCCTTCGGTGATGTTGAAGGTCAGGCGCACCTGGTTGCGCTCGGTGGGGGTGACGGTGGTCTGCACCTCGGCGGCGTAGAGGCTGCGGTTGATGTACTGGCGCTTGAGTTCCTGCTCGGCGCGGTCGGCCAGGGCGCGGTCGTACGGGCGGCCGGCGGCCAGGCCCGCGTCGCGCAGGGCGGCTTGCAGCACTTCGTTGGTGAATTCCTTGTTGCCGGCGAATTCGACGGCGGCCACGGTGGGGCGCTCCTGCACGATGACGACGAGCACGTCGCCCGCCACTTCCAGGCGCACGTCGGTGAACAGGCCCAGGCCGAACAGCGAGCGGATGGCGGCAGCGCCCAGTTCGTCGGTGTAGGTCTCGCCCACGCGCACGGGCATGGAGGCGAACACGGTGCCGGGCTCGACGCGTTGCAGGCCTTCGACGCGGATGTCGCGCACGGTGAACGGGTCCACCGCCCAGGCCAGTTGCGCGGCCAGCGCCAGCGACACGAAAGAGGCCACGGTGCGCAGCCGGTAGCGTTGAGCAAAGGAGTTCATGAGAGATGTGCTTGGGGGCGTGGGCTGCGGGGGGAGGGTCATTGCGTGAAGAGCCAGCCCAGGCGTTGGGAGATGTCGTTGTACAGCGCGATGGCCATCATGGACAGCAGCAGAAACAGGCCCACGTATTGCAGGCGCGCAAGCCATGCGCCCTCTACAGGCTTGCCCGTGACTGCCTCCCAAAGATAATACATCAGGTGTCCGCCATCCAATATCGGCACGGGCAGCAGGTTGAGCACGCCCAGGCTGACGCTGATGAAGGCCAGAAAGCCGAGGTAATAGGTCAGGCCCATGGCGGCGGATTTGCCCGCGTAGTCGGCAATGGCGACGGGGCCGCTCAGGTGCTTGAGCGAGAGTTCGCCCATGAGCATGCGGCCCAGCAGCTTGAGTGAAAGCTCGGACACTTCCCACACGCGCACCGCCCCTGCCCACAGGCCATCCAGCGGGCCCTGGCGCACGGTGAGCATCTCGGGCATGCCGCCCACGAAGGCGCCGATGCGGCCCACGCGCTGGCCCTTGTCGTCGTGCAGGGCGGGCTGCACGTCGATGTGCAGCTCGCGCCCGTCGCGCTCGATCAGCCAGGTTTCGGCGGCAGGCTCACCGCCTGTGGCGCTGGCGCGGATGCGTTCGCGCAGCTGCTGGCCGTCTTGCACAGGGGTGTCGCCCACCTGGCGCACCAGGTCGCCCTGGCGCAGACCGGCTTTTTCGGCCGCGCCGCCGGGCATGACTTCACCGATCACCGGCTGGCTGAGGGGCGCGACGATGCCGATGGCGCGAAACAGGCCGGCATCAGGCTCGCGCGAGGGCAGCTCGGACAGCGGCAGCGTGAGCTGGCGCGTGCGCGCGCCGGGCGCGCCGTCGGCGGCGACGTCGAGGGTGAGGTCTTGCCCGTCGAGCGCGGCGCGGGTGAGGTGCCAGCGCAGGCTTTCGAACGAGGCGATGGGCTTTGGCGCACCATCGCCCACGGCGGCAGCGCGCACCAGCTCGCCGCCTTGCAGACCGGCCTTGTCGGCCAGCGAGCCGGCCACGGGCGGCGAGAGCAGCGCGCGCGGCTCATCCACGCCGACCCAGTTGATCAGCGCATACAGCAGCACCGCCAGCACCAGGTTGGCGACGGGGCCGGCGGCGACGATGAGCGCGCGGGTGCGCAGCGACTGGGTGTTGAAGGCCATGTGCCGCTCGCTCTCCGGCACGGGGGCTTCGCGCTCGTCGAGCATCTTCACGTAGCCGCCGAAGGGGATGGCGCCGATGACGAATTCGGTGTCTTGCCCGGGGCGCTGCTTTCGGGGCTTGAAGCGCGCAATGGTCTTGCCGAAGCCCACGGAAAAGCGCAGCACCTTCACGCCGCGCGCCACGGCCATGCGGTAGTGGCCCCACTCATGGATGGCGATGAGCAGCCCGAGGGCAAGCACGAAGGCGGCCAGGGTCAGGAGCATGCGGATACCTCAGCAATCAATAAATCACGACTTACGCAAAAAAGACTTCTCACAGGCGTTTCAAGGTGCCGAACGGTTCACATCTGGTTGAATTGCGTAAGTCCTATAAATATAGCTGCTTGCGTACGTTTTAAAACGTTTTCAGCTTTATTTGTATCTGAAAGTTTTTTAAACCGTACGCAAGCAGCTATCAAAACAATGGATATCAAGTGGCGTGCCGTTCCACCAGCGCCTGTGCCTGTTGGCGGGCCTGGGCGTCGAGGGCCAGCAGGTCGGCGAGCGAATCGGGCTTCGACCAGTGCAGCGCGGCCAAAGTTGCATCGTTGATGGCGTGGATGCGGTCGAAGCGGATGCGCTCTGCCAGAAAGGCCGCAACGGCCACTTCGTTGGCGGCGTTGAGCACGGCGCAGGTGCCTTCGGCGGCACCGAGCGCGTCCCACGCGAGGAAGAGGCCGGGGTAGCGCTCACGGCTGGGCGGCTCGAAGCTGAGGCCGGCAAGCGCGGAGAAATCGAGCCGGTCGGCCCCGCTTTCGATGCGCTCGGGCCACGACAGGCCGTAGGCGATGGGCACGCGCATGTCGGGCGTGCCGAGCTGGGCGAGCACCGATGCGTCGTGGAACTGCACCATCGAATGGATGATTTGCTGCGGGTGGATGACGACTTCGATGCGCTCGGGCGGCAGGTTGAAGAGCCAGCGCGCCTCGATCACTTCCAGCGCCTTGTTCATCATGGTGGCCGAATCGACCGAGATCTTGCGGCCCATGGCGAAGTTGGGGTGCGCGCATGCCTGGGCGGGGGTCATGCCGGGCAAGTCGGCCAGCGGCGTTTGCCTGAATGGCCCGCCGGAGGAAGTGAGCATGATGCGGTCGATGCGGCGCGCCCAGGTGCTGGCGTCTTCGGGCAGGCACTGGAAGATGGCGGAGTGTTCGCTGTCGATGGGCAGCAAGGTGGCACAGCCCTGGCGCACGGCCTGCATGAACACGTCGCCGCCGACGACCAGCGCCTCTTTGTTGGCCAGCAAAAGGCGCTTGCCCGCGCGCGCGGCGGCCATGCAGGGCGGCAGGCCGGCTGCGCCGACGATGGCGGCCATGACGGCATCGACCTCGGGCGCGGCTGCTATCTTTTCAAGTGCATCGGGCGATTGATCGACCTGCGTGGGCAGGCCGTTTGCCTTCAGCTTGCGCGCCAGCTCGGCCGCGTGCGGGGCGCTGGCCATGACCGCCACGGCGGGGCGATGGCGCGCGCACTGCGCCAGCAGCGCATCGACCTGGGTGTGGGCCGACAGGGCGTGTACGGCAAAGCGGTCGGGGTGGCGGGCGATGACGTCAAGCGTGTTCACGCCGATGGAGCCGGTGGCACCCAGCACGGTGATGCGTTGAAGTGGGGGGGTCATGGTCGTCAGGCGTCTTGCGCCAAAGTGACCAGCATCATCGCCAGCGGCAGCGTGGGCAGGAGCGCGTCCACCCGGTCGAGCACGCCGCCGTGGCCGGGCAGCAGGCGGCTGGAATCCTTCATGCCCGCGCTGCGCTTGACGAGCGACTCAAGCAGGTCGCCCACCACGCTCATGGCGGCCAGAAACAGCGCGCCCAGCACCAGCAGCCACACGCCCGAGGCGTGCAGCCGGGTGTAAAGGCTGGGCGCGCCCAAGGCCCACGCGCCGTCGGCCCAGACCCAGGCAAAGGCCACCAGCAGCACGCCGATGAAGCCACCCCACACGCCTTCCCAGCTCTTGCCGGGGCTGATGGCAGGCGCGAGCTTGACGCCACCCGTGAGCTTGCCGCCCAGCGCACGGCCGGCGAAATAGGCGAACACGTCTGCCGCCCACACCAGCACCAGCAGCGAGAGCAGAAAGTTCACGCCCATGCGCCGCGCCTGCGCCAGAGCAAGCCACGCCACGATGAGCGCCGCCAGGCCCAGCGCCCAACGCAGCGCGCGCGGCAGCCGGGGCCAGCCCGCCACGCCACGCGCCAGCAGCCAGCCGCCGCCCAGCACCCAGGCCAGCGCCGCACCCAGCCACAGCAGCGGCAATGCCTGATCGAGCACGCCCGTCGCCCACAGCGCACCGCACAGCGCCGCGCACAGCGCGCCCGTGACGATTGCGCCTGCGCCGGTGACGCCGTTCAGCCGCGCCCATTCCCACGCGGCGGCGGCGATCAGCACAAGCGACAGCGCGATAAAAGGCGTTGCCGTGGGCGCGAACAACGCCGGCAGCAGCACGGCCAGCAGGACGAGGGCAGTGATGACACGTTGCAGCAGCATGGGAAAAGCCTTTGTGGTCAGCCCGCTTGCCGCACCTGGGCCGAGGTCTTGCCGAAGCGCCGTTCGCGGCCCGCATAGGCGGCCAGGGCTTCGTCAAGGGCGGCTTCGTCGAAGTCGGGCCAGAGCCGGTCGCTGAAAAACAGCTCGCTGTAGGCGCACTGCCACAGCAGGAAGTTGCTGATGCGCTGCTCGCCGCCGGTGCGGATGAGCAGGTCGGGGTCGGGCACGTGGGCCAGCGCCAGTGCGCTGGCCAGCGCGTTTTCGGTGATGGGTTCGCCGCGCGCGGCCACTTGCGCGGCGGCCTGGGCAATGTCCCAGCGGCCACCGTAGTTGAAGCACACGTTGAGCACCATGCCGGGATTGCCTTCGGTGGCCGCTTCGGCCTGGGCCAGCCCCTGGCGCACGCGCTCGGACAGGCTGGCGCGCTCGCCCACGAAGCGCAGGCGCACGCCCGCGCGCTGCAGCTCGGGCACCTCGCGCGTGAGGGCCTTGCCCATCAGCTCCATCAGGCCGCTGACCTCGTCGGCGGGGCGCGCCCAGTTTTCGGACGAAAAGGCAAATACCGTCAGCACGCGCACGCCGCGCTCGGCGCAGGCGCGAATGCAGCGCCGCAGCGACTCCACCCCCTGCCGGTGCCCGGCAATGCGCGGCATCAGCCGCCGCTTGGCCCAACGCCCGTTGCCGTCCATGACGATGGCGATGTGCTGCGGAGGATGGGAGGAGGTAGCGGGCACGGGGGAAATCAGGAGTCGAACGAATAAGTAATATTAAAAAAGAAGCTGTTTGCGCACGTCACATAAAGTTTTTTCAATATGAAGATATATAAAATCCCCATGAAACGTGCGCAAGCAGCTATATTTTTATCCAAAACCAGACCCGAAGAACCGTCCAACGCTTCTTGCCCCCTTGTATCTTCGGAATTGTCGAAGTTCAGACGGAGTTTGCGGGAGGTTGTCCA
>JAUNTQ010000009.1:27696-68763 GCA_030538605.1 Pseudomonadota bacterium | reverse complement strand
ACGGATCAACCGGCATCAGGGCACTGTGCAGGCAGGCCGCCGGTTAGACTGAAACTGTCCACCATGTCTTCGAACAGGTGTCCACCATGTGTCCGGGCCATACATGGGGGAGGGTTGGGGTGGGGGCCAACCACGGTGGATTTATCGAAGGTCGTCAGTCCCCATCCCAGCCTTCCCCCAGCGGGGGAAGGAGCCAACAGCCAGAACGTCTGTCGGCTTATTTATGGGGTTGGCCATATTAAAACAGTAGCTGCTTGCGTACGGTTTACAGTGTTTTCAGATATTTTTATATCTGAAAATGTTTTAAATCGTACGCAAGCAGCTGTGTTTTATTTGTCTTGAGGGCTGCGCAGGCCTTACCAGGCGTGTGCCAGTTGGGCGAACCCGGCGGGGGCCTGGCGCTCGTCGTCGAAGGTCACGGTGTCCCACGCATCGGCGTCGGCCAGCAGCGCGCGCAGCAATTGGTTGTTGAGTGCGTGGCCCGAGCGAAAGGCGGTGTAGGCGGCCAGCATGGGCTGGCCTACGCAGTACAGATCGCCAATGGCGTCGAGGATCTTGTGCTTGGCGAACTCTTCGGCGTAGCGCAGTCCACCCTCGTTGAGCACCTTGGTGTCGTCCATGACGATGGCGTTGTCCAAGCCCCCGCCCAGCGCCAGGCCGTTGGCGCGCAGCATCTCCACGTCCTTGCTGAAGGCGAAGGTGCGCGCGCGGGCGATGTCGCGGCTGTAGCGGCCCGAACCCATGTCAAAGCTCACGCGCTGGCCGGTCGAATCGACGGCGGGGTGCTGAAAGTCGATCTCGAAGCCGAGCGTGAAGCCGTGGTGCGGTGCCAGCCGCGCCCACTTGAGCTGCTCGCCCTCGCCCTCGCGCACTTCCACCGGCTTTTTCACGCGCAGAAAGCGGCGCGGCGCTTTTTGCCGCTCGATGCCTGCGCTTTGCAGCAGGTAGACGAAGGACGAGGCCGAGCCGTCGAGGATGGGCACCTCTTCGGCGGTGATGTCGATGTAGAGGTTGTCCAGCCCCAGCCCTGCGCAGGCCGACATGAGGTGTTCCACCGTGCGCACCTTGGCATCGCCCGCCGACAGGGTGGAGGCCAGGCGCGTGTCGGTCACGGCCTGCGCGCGCACCGGGATGTCCACCGGCACGGGCAGGTCGATGCGCCTGAACACGATGCCGGTGCCCGGCGGCGCGGGCCGCAGCGTCAGCTCCACCCGTTCGCCGCTGTGCAGGCCCACGCCCACGGCGCGGGTGAGGGATTTGAGGGTGCGTTGGGCAAGCATGGGCAGGCATTCTAGGGTGTGGGCACTCGCCATGGCCTTGCACGCCGCAGCCTGCGAAGCCGCGCAGCGGCCTTGGAGAGTGGGGCCGTGGCCTGAAGGTCACACGCGGCCCGGGTGCGTGTCAGGCCCGCGCTTTCCGGGGCGACTGAGGCAGCGTTGTTTGTCAAAATTCAGCGTTCCACTTTTCATCCAGGGAGTATCGGCACATGCACGCCTCGTTTTCTTTTTCTCACGGCGCAAGCGCCGTCGCGCGCCAGATGCAGCGGCCCACGGCACTGGCCACCGTGGCCGCGCTGTGCATGAGCTGCATTGCGGCCCATGCCCAGGTGGTCGAGCGCAACACCTCACCCTTGCCCCTGCCCACCTTCACCTGCGCGAACCCGGACCCTGCCGACGCCCTCACCTCCGATGCGCTGAGCAACCCCGGCACGGTGCTCAACACCACGGCACCCAACACCGCCAACCTGCACACCGATCGCGGCAACCAGCCACGCTGGGCTTATGCCTACGACCCCGCTGCCATTGGCTCGCACACCGTGCCCGCCGAGACCGTGGGTGCCACCGAGAACATTCCCACCAGCTACACCATCGCGGGCGACAATCCACCAGACCTCGGTGGGTTGCCTGCGCTGCAATGGCAGCACTTTTCAGGGCGGGAGCTGTTTGCGTACAACGGTGGCTCAGCGAACAACCCGACGCTGAACAGCGTGCAGTCGCTGGCAAGCGTTGGTTTCTATCTGAGCAACCCCAACGGCGGGGCGGCGAGCAACCAGACACGGCTGTTGCGCTACCAGTTCTACCTTGCACCTGAAGTCGATCCCGCCACCTACGTGCTGACACTCGGCAGCCGCAGCGCCGACGACCGTCACACCGCCAGCTACATCAACGACGAGCGTGCCACCAGCCTTGACGTGCTTGGCGGTGGTGCCACGCCCGCCCAGCAGTGGCGCACAGGTTTGAACACGCTCACCATCGCCTTGTTCGACACATCTCCATCGGCCACTCGCTTCGGGCTGACCGGGGCTACGGCATCCAACTGCACGTCCATGCGCACGCTGGCGCTCAGCCAGACGCTGAGCGCCACGCAAGCCACGCCCGCTGTGCCCATCACCATCAGCGGCACGGCGCAGGCCACGCCCGCTGGCGGTGGCACAGCCGTGCCGCTGCCCGTGGGCACCCCCGTGACGGTCACGATCACCGGCCCGGGCGGCTACTCGGTAACGCTCGATACCACCGTGACGGGCACCAATGGTGAATACAGCGTGGACACGCCCACCGGCCTTGCGCCGGGCAGCTACACCGTCAATGCGCGGCTCACCGACCAGCCCACCGTGGTGGCTGCGGCCAGCACCTTTGCCGTGGTGGCAGCCGCAGGCAGCGCTGGCAACGTGGCCGCCGTGCCCAGCCTTGGCACCAGCGCGCTGGTGCTGCTGGCTGCGCTGATGGGTGCCGCAGGCATGGGCCAGCGCCGCCGCTCACGCGACTGAGCGCGAGCGGCTTTCGTCGCGCAAGCCAAAGCCACCCCCGTGTGAACGGAGGTGGCTTTTTTCGTGGCCCGCGATGCAGGCCGCTAGGCGGTGCAGCGCGCCTTGCATCGCGGGCAAGCACGCTCGCAAATGGCTGTCTGAGAGCTGCGATGAACAACCTTATTTATAGCGTTTTACGCATGTTTATAATTAATTTCAGATAGTTTTATATCTAAAAACCTTTAAATTTTTACGCAAACAGCTACTGTTTTTAGTGCGACTTGCCAGCGCCGCGGCGGGCGGCAAGGCGGCTGGCGCTGTCAATCGGCTTGCTTGCGCAGGAAGGCCGGGATCTCGAAGTCGTCCATGCCGCCCGAGGACAGCGCATCGACCTTGGCTGCGGCCTGGGTGCGGTTGGTGCGCCACACGCTGGGCACGGCCATGTTGCCGTAGTCGGGTTGCTGCGCAGCGCCGGAGCCGCCTGCGGGCTGGCTCAGGGTGGGGGTGTGAAAAGGCACGTTGTCGGTGCCGGTGCGCAGGCCGCCTTGCACCACGGTGATGGGCTGGCGGCGCGCGGCCTGGCGCGACAGGCCGGTGGCGACCACGGTGACGCGGATTTCGTCGCCCAGCGAATCGTCGTAGGCGGCGCCGAAGATGACGTGCGCATCAGGCGATGCATAGGCGCGGATGGTGTTCATCGCTTCCTTGGATTCGCTCAGCTTGAGCGTGCCCTTGGACGCGGTGACCAGCACCAGCACGCCCTTGGCGCCCGAGAGGTCGATGCCTTCCAGCAGCGGGCAGGCCACGGCCTGCTCGGCGGCGATGCGCGAGCGGTCGGGGCCGCTGGCGCTGGCGGTGCCCATCATGGCCTTGCCCGGCTCGCCCATGACGGTGCGCACGTCTTCGAAGTCGACGTTGACGAAACCGTAGTCGTTGATGATTTCGGCAATGCCGCCCACGGCGTTCTTCAGCACGTCGTTGGCGTGGGCAAAGGCTTCTTCCTGCGTGATGTCGTCGCCCAGCACTTCGAGCAGCTTCTCGTTGAGCACCACCACCAGCGAATCGACGTTGGCCTCCAGCTCGGTCAGGCCGGCCTCGGCGTTGGTCATGCGGCGGCCACCTTCCCAGTCGAAGGGCTTGGTGACCACGCCCACGGTGAGGATGCCCATGTCCTTGGCGATGCGCGCGATCACCGGGGCTGCACCCGTGCCGGTGCCGCCGCCCATGCCGGCGGTGATGAACAGCATGTGCGCGCCGCGAATGGCCTGGCGGATGTTGTCGGCAGCGGCTTCGGCGGCCTCGCGGCCTTTTTCGGGCTTGCTGCCCGCGCCCAGGCCCGAGCCGCCCAGCTGGATGCTGGCGTCTGCCAGCGTGCGGCCCAGCGCCTGCGCGTCGGTGTTGGCGCAGATGAACTCCACGCCCTGCACGGAGCGGCTGATCATGTGGTCCACGGCATTGCTGCCGCCCCCGCCCACGCCGATCACCTTGATCTGCGTGCCGGAGTGAAAGGCTTCGGTTTCAATCATCTCGATGCTCATGGTGCGCTCCTTGCTGCCTGTGGTTGCCCTGGGTTGAATGGGGTGAATGAAAAGAAAAAACGAAAAACAAATAAAGAAGAAAGCCGATGCGAAGTCCGCCGCCCCGGCGATGCCCGCGCCCGCCAGCCGCCCAACGGCACAGGCGCGCAGCGCCTGCCGTCAAGGCCGCGCAGCAGGCCGCACAAGTGGCTGCGGAGCAAGCCATTCGCGAACGCCGTGCGCGTTGTCCCCCTTCCAGGGGGAAGCCGCCTGCGGCGGCTCAGGGGGCAGTCAGAAGTTTCCAACGATGAAATCCTTGAAACGGCCAAAGGCGCTCTTCACGCCACTGGTTTTCTGCGCCACCTTGTAGCCGCGCAGGCGTGCCTGCCGGGCCTCTTCCATCAGCCCCATCACGGTGGATGCGCGCGGCTGGGCCACCATGTCGGACAGGGCACGCGAATACTTGGGCACGCCGCGCCGCACGGGTTTCAGAAAGATGTCTTCGCCCAGCTCGACCATGCCCGGCATCACCGCGCTGCCGCCCGTCAGCACCACGCCCGACGACAGCACCTCTTCAAAGCCCGAGTCGCGGATGACCTGCTGCACGAGCGAGAAGATTTCTTCCACGCGCGGCTCGATCACGCCGGCCAGCGCCTGGCGGCTCAGCATGCGCGGCGTGCGGTCGCCCAGGCCCGGCACTTCGACTTGCGTGTCGGCATCGGCCAGCAGCTGCTTGGCGCAGCCGCTGGCGACCTTGATGTCTTCGGCGTCCATGGTGGGCGTGCGCAGCGCCATGGCGATGTCGCTGGTGATGAGGTCGCCCGCGATGGGGATCACCGCCGTGTGCCGGATGGAGCCGCCGGTGAAGATGGCCACGTCGGTCGTGCCCGCGCCGATGTCCACGCAGACCACGCCCAGGTCGCGCTCGTCGTCGGTCAGCACGGCCTGTGCACTGGCCAGCGGGTTGAGCATGAGCTGATCGACCTCCAGCCCGCAGCGGCGCACGCACTTGATGATGTTCTCGGCCGCGCTTTGCGCGCCGGTGACGATGTGGACCTTGGCCTCCAGCCGCATGCCGCTCATGCCCACCGGCTCGCGCACGTCCTGGCCGTCGATGACGAATTCCTGCGGCTCCACCAGCAGCAGGCGCTGGTCGCTGGAGATGTTGATGGCCTTGGCCGTTTCGACCACGCGCGCCACGTCGATGGGCGTGACCTCCTTGTCCTTGACGGCCACCATGCCGCTGGAGTTGATGCCCCGGATGTGGCTGCCGGTGATGCCGGTGTAGACGCGGCCGATCTTGCAGTCGGCCATCAGCTCGGCTTCTTTCAGCGCCTGCTGGATGCTGGCCACCGTGGCGTCGATGTTGACCACCACGCCGCGCTTCAAGCCGTTGCTGGGCGCCACGCCCAGGCCGGCGAGCTTGAGGTCGCCGCCGGGCAGCACTTCGCCGACCACCACCATGATCTTGGCGGTGCCGATGTCGAGCCCGACGATCAGGTCCTTGTACTCTTTTGCCATCTGCTTGTTGTCCGTTGTTCCTGTCTGTGCCCGCTGCCTCAGCGCCGCCCGCTGGCGGCGCGCGTGGCCCCGGCCCCACGGGCCGCCGCCGGGGTGTTGGCGGCTGCACCGCCCCTCACGGTGGCCACGCCGCGCAGGCGCAGCGCGTAGCCGCCCACGTGGCGCAAGTCCGCCGCCTCTACCGATTCCACGCCGCGCTGGTGCCGCGCGGCCACTTCGCCCACGGTGGCCGCGAACTGCGCCACGCGGGCCGACAGCTCGGCCGGCGTGCCCTGGCCCAGCTCGATCTCGGCGCCGCTGTCCAGCTCGGCGCGCCAGTCGCCGCGCGGCTGCAAGGTGAGCGTGGCCAGCCGCGTGCCCAGCGGCGCCAGCGCCTGCCCAAGCCGCTGGTGCATCTCCAGCAACTGGACGGCATGGCCCTCGGGGCCGACGAGCCGGGGCACGCTGGCGCCGTCCACATCGCTCGCGTCGGCCTCGAACACTTCGCCGAAGTGGTTGACCAGGTGCGTGTCGCCTTCACCCCAGCGGGCCACGGGCACGTGCTCTTGCAGCGTGACGTGCAGCAGGCCGGGAAATTCGCGCTGCACCAGGGCGCGCCGCACCCAGGGCGCGGACTGGAACGCCTGCTGCGCGGCGGCCAGGTCCATGGTGAAGAAGTTGCCCGCCAGACGCGGCATGACGGCGGCGCTCAGGCTGGCGGCGCTGGTGTGCTCGGTGTCGCCGGTGACGGTGATGTGCGAGATGGCAAACGCCGGGTTGCGCGCGGCCCACCACAGCCCCAGGCCCAGGCAGGCCAGCACCAGACCCGTGACGAGCAGCGAAGCCGTCACGTTCATGAGCCTGACATCGAGGGGGATGGGCAGCGCGGCGTTCATGCGGCGTCCGGCCTTTCGGTGCGCGCGGTGCGCGGGTAGTCCAGCGACGCGTCCGCCAGCAGTTGCAGGCACAGGTCTTCGTAGCTGATGCCCGCCGCCCTGGCCGCCATGGGCACGAGCGAATGGCTGGTCATGCCGGGCGAGGTGTTGATCTCCAGCAGATAGGGCTGGCGCGTGGCGGCGTCGATCATCACGTCCACCCGGCCCCAGCCACGGCAGCCCAGCACGCGGTAGGCCTTGCGCACCAGCGCCTGGATGGCCGCTTCTTCGCCCGGCGGCAGATCACAGGGCACGCGGTATTCGGTGACGTCGGTGAAGTACTTGTTCTGGTAGTCGTACTGGCCTTCGGGCGCGACGATGTGGATCACCGGCAGCGCGCGGGCGTCGTCGCCTTCGCCCAGCACGGGGCAGGTCACCTCGTCGCCGGTCACGAACTGCTCGCACATGATGTCGGCGTCCATCTCGGCAGCGGCATCCACCGCCGCCTGCATGTCGGCAGCGGTGTTGACCCGGGTCACGCCCAGCGAAGAGCCTTCGCGCGCGGGCTTGACGATGAGGGGCAGGCCCAGCGCCTGCGGGATGCGGCGCACGTCGTCGGCGCGGTAATGCCCGCGGCGCAGCAGCACGTGACGCGGCGTGGGCAGGCCTTCGGCCAGCCACACGCGCTTGGTCATCACCTTGTCGATGGACATGCTGGAGGCCATCACGCCCGCGCCGGTGTACGGGATGCCCAGCAATTCGAGTGCGCCCTGCACGGTGCCGTCTTCACCATAACGACCATGCAGCGCGATGAAGCAGCGCGCGAAGCCCTGGCGCTTCAGCTCGTCCATCGGCTGCTCGGCGGGGTCGAACGCGTGCGCATCCACGCCGCGCGCGCGCAGCGCGGCCAGCACGCCGCTGCCGGACATGAGCGAGACGTCGCGCTCGGCCGACAGCCCGCCCATCAGCACGGCGACTTTTCCGAAGTGAACGTTGGCTTGCGTCATGGTCAAAAAAGTTCAGGCTGGATTATGCTCAGTTTTTTGTAGCAATTCAACGATCTTGGCGGGAATGCCGCCAATCGAGCCCGCGCCCATGCACATCAGCACGTCGCCCGCGCGGGCCTGCGCGGCCACCACCTGCGGCAGCTCGGCCACGTCTTCCACGAACACCGGTTCCACCTTGCCGGCCACGCGCAGCGCGCGCGCCAGCGCGCGGCCATCGGCGGCCACCAGCGGCTCTTCGCCCGCGGCGTAGACCTCGGTCAGCAGCACCTGGTCGGCACCGCCGATGACTTTCACGAAGTCTTCGAAACAGTCGCGCGTGCGGGTGTAGCGGTGCGGCTGAAAGGCCAGCACCAGCCGCCGGCCCGGAAAGGCACCGCGCGCGGCAGCCAGCGTGGCGGCCATCTCCACCGGGTGGTGGCCGTAGTCGTCGATCACGGTGAAGCTGCCGCCGCCCGGTGCGGGCAGATCGCCATAGCGCTGAAAACGCCGGCCTACGCCGGTGAAGCTGGCCAGCGCCTTTTGCACCGCCTCGTCCGGCACGCCCAGCTCCACCGCCACGGCAATGGCGGCCAGGGCATTGAGCACGTTGTGCTCGCCCGCCAGGTTGAGCACGATGGGCAGATCGGGCAAATGCACGCCGTTGCGCCGCTGCACGGTGAAGTGCATCTGCCCGCTGGCGGCGCGCACATCGACGGCGCGCACCTGAGCGTCTTCACCAAAGCCGTAGCTGGTGACCGGGCAGGTCACCTCCGGCACGATCTCGCGCACCGCCGGGCTTTCCATGCAGAGGATCGCGGTGCCGTAGAAGGGCATGCGGTGCAGGAAGTCGACGAAGGCTTTCTTGAGCGCGCCGAAGTCGTGGCCGTAGGTCTCCATGTGGTCGGCGTCGATGTTGGTGACGACGGCCATCACGGGCAGCAGGTTGAGGAACGAGGCGTCGGATTCGTCGGCCTCGACCACGATGTGTTCGCCCCGGCCCAGGCGCGCATTGGCCCCCACGCTGTTGAGCCGCCCGCCGATGACGAAGGTGGGGTCCAGCCCGCCCTCGGCCAGCACGCTGGCCACCAGGCTGGTGGTGGTGGTCTTGCCATGCGTGCCCGCGATGGCAACGCCCTGCTTCAGGCGCATCAGCTCGGCCAGCATGATGGCGCGCGGCACCACCGGAATGCGCTTGTCGCGCGCGGCCAGCACCTCGGGGTTGTCGGCCTTGACAGCGGTGGACGTGACCACGGCATCGGCGCCTTCGACATGCGCGGCCGCGTGCCCGATGCGGGTCGAGATGCCCAGCTGCGCCAGCCGGCGCAGCGTGGCGCTGTCGGCCAGGTCGGAGCCGGAGATGACATACCCCAGGTTGTGCAGCACCTCGGCGATGCCGCTCATGCCGGAGCCGCCCACGCCGACGAAGTGGATGTGCTTGATGGCGTGCTTCATGCGCGCAGCCCTCCGCACACGCGTGACCCTTCGTCGGCATGCGTCAGTTTCTCGACGAAGTGGATGTGCTTGATGGCGTGTTTCATGCGGCCAGCTCCTCGCACGCGGCCACGATGTGCTCGGTGGCGGCGGGTTTTTCCATGTTTTTGGCCTTTAGCGCCCTATCCATAAGCGCAGAACGCTCTATTTTTTGAAGTATCTCGGCCAAGCCTTCCGGTGTCAGGTCGCGCTGCTGGATCAGCCAGCCCGCGCCCTGGTCAACCAGAAACTTGGCGTTGGCGGTCTGGTGGTCGTCCACCGCATGCGGGAAGGGCACGAACAGCGCCGCCGCACCGATGGCGGCGATCTCGGTCACGGTACTGGCGCCTGCACGGCAGACCACCAGGTCGGCGTCGGCATAGGCGCGGGCCATGTCGTCGATGAAGGGCACGGCCTCGGCCTGCACACCGGCAGCCTGGTAGTTGGCGCGCAGCGCGTCGATCTGCCTGGCACCGCTCTGGTGGGTTACGACGGGGCGCTGGCTTTCGGGGATCAGCGCCAGCGCCTTGGGCACCACGTCGTTCAGCGCCTGCGCGCCCAGGCTGCCGCCCACCACCAGCACCTTGAGCGGGCCGCTGCGCCCGGTAAAGCGCGTGGCCGGACCGGGCACCTGCGTGAACGCCTCGCGCAGCGGGTTGCCCACCCATTGCACGCGGCGCGCCTTGGGCAGCACGCCGGGAAAGGCGGTGAACACGCGGTCGGCGATGTGGGCCAGCACCTTGTTGGCCATGCCGGGCACGGAGTTCTGCTCGTGCAGCACCAGCGGCTTGTTCAGGGCCACACCCATCAGGCCGCCGGGGAAGGTGATGTAGCCGCCAAAGGCCACCAGCACGTCGGGCCTGACGCGGCGCACCACGCCCATGCTTTGCGCAAACGCGCGCAGCAGGCGCAGCGGCAGCAGCGCCAGGGTGACGAAGCCCTTGCCGCGCACGCCGCCAAATGCCACCGGCTCGAAGGCGAAGCCACGTGGCGGCACCAGCTTTTCCTCCATGCTGCCGGGCGCGCCCAGCCAGTGCACGCGCCAGCCGCGCGCGCGCAGCGCTTCGGCCACGGCGAGGCCCGGAAAGATGTGCCCGCCCGTGCCACCGGCCATGACGAGAGCGCACTTCATGTCACGCTGCCCACTCATGCGCGGCCTCCGCGCATGAGTTGGCGGTTTTCCATGTCCACCCGCAGCACGATCGCGATGGCGATCATGTTGGCCAGGATGGCCGAGCCGCCGTAGCTCATGAAGGGCAGCGTCAGGCCCTTGGTGGGCAGCGCGCCCAGGTTCACGCCGATGTTGATGAAGGCCTGAAAACCCAGCCACAGACCGATGCCCTGCGCCACCAGACCGCTGAACACGCGGTCGAGCGCGATGGCCTGGCGGCCGATGACCATGATGCGGCGCGTGAGCCACAGGAACATGAAGATCACGCACACCAGCCCGACGAGGCCGAACTCCTCGCCCAGCACGGCCAGCAGGAAGTCGGTGTGCGCCTCGGGCAGCCAGTGCAGCTTTTCGATGCTGCCCCCCAGGCCCACGCCGAACACTTCGCCCCGGCCGATGGCGATGAGCGCGTGCGAGAGCTGGTAGCCCTTGCCCAGCGCGTGCTCGGCGCTCCAGGGGTCAAGGTAGGCAAAGATGCGTTCCCGCCGCCAGGGCGAAGCCCAGATCATCACCGCGAAGGCCACCACCAGAATGGCCGCGATGAGGAAGAACATGCGCGCGTTCACCCCGCCCAGAAACAGGATGCCCATGGCGATGACGGCGATCACCAGAAAGGCGCCCATGTCGGGCTGGGCCAGCAGCAGCATGCCGACGATGGCGATGGACGCGCTCATGGGCCACACGGCGTGGAAGAAGCGCTCTTTCACGTCCATCTTGCGCACCATGTAGTTGGCGGCATACAGCAGCACGGCAATCTTGGCCAGCTCGGAGGGCTGGAAGTTGAGCGGGCCCATGCCGATCCAGCGCCGCGCGCCATTGACCACGTTGCCCACGCTGGGCATCAGCACCGCGATGAGCAGCGCGATCGAGACCACGAACAGCCACGGCGCCATCTTTTCCCACCAGCTCATGCGCACCTGGAACGTGATCAGGGCCGCCACGAACGACAGCGCGATCCACATGCCGTGCCGCAACACGAAGTGGTTGGGCGACAGGCGCGCGAAGCGCGGGTTGTCGGGCAGGGCCACGCTGGCCGAATACACCATCACCAGCCCCCAGGCCAGCAGCGCCACGCAGACCCAGATGAGCGACTGGTCGAACCCCAGCACGCGCGTGGGCGTGCTGGCCGTGCGCGCGTATTCCATGCCGCCGATGCGCACGGGCAAGTCGTCGGCGCGCGGCTTGCGCTGGCGCGGCGCGCGGGGCTTTTGGGCGGTGGGTGCCGGGAGGGCGTGGCTTGCGCTCATGCGAGCACCTCCAGATCGCTGCCCTGGGCCAGCGCCTGCTCGCGCACGGCGACGCGAAAGGCATCGGCCCGGTGCGCGTAGTCGCGGTACATGTCCAGGCTGGCGCAGGCGGGCGAGAGCAGCACGGCGTCGCCCGCCTGTGCCTGCGCGCGGGCCTGCGTCACCGCAGCGTCCATGTCCTCGGCCTGCCACAGCGGCACGCCGGTGTGTGCCAGGGCTTCGCCGATGCGCGGCCCGTCGCGGCCGATGAGCACCACCGCGCGCACGAAGCGCGACACCGGCTCGGCCAGCGGAGAAAAGTCCTGCCCCTTGCCATCGCCGCCCAGAATGACGACCAGCCGGCGCTCCGCGCCCAGCCCTTGCAGTGCGGCCACCGTGGCACCCACGTTGGTGCCCTTGCTGTCGTCGAAATACTCCACGCTGCCGAGCAGGCCGATGGATTCGACGCGGTGCGGCTCGCCCCTGTATTCGCGCAGGCCATAGAGCATGGGCCCCAGCGCGCAGCCCGCGCAACTGGCCAGCGCCAGCGCGGCCAGCGCGTTGGTGGCGTTGTGCCGCCCGCGGATGCGCAGCGCGTCGGCGGGCATCAGGCGCTGGATGTGCAGCTCGACCTCGGCATCCTTGCGGCGGCGCTGGGTCTCGTCGGCCTCCAGCGCGCGCGCGAGCCATGCCATGCCGCCGACTTGCTCCAGCCCCCAGTCGCCAGGTGCCTCGGGCATGTCGGCACCGAAGGTAACCACGGTGCGCGCCTCGGGTTTGGGGCTGCCTTTGGGCAGCTTGGCGGGCGCTGCGGGCCGCATCGCCAGCACGGCGGCATCGTCGCGGTTCAGCACCATCACGCCGTGCGCGCCGAAGATGCGCGCCTTGGCCGCTGCATAGGCGGCCATGTCGCCGTGCCAGTCGAGGTGGTCTTGCGTCAGGTTGAGCACCGCAGCGGCGGTGGGCTCGAACACGTCGCCCTCGCCCAGGCCGTCGAGCTGGAAGCTCGACAGCTCCAGCACCCACACCTCGGGCAGCGCCTGGGCGGCGTGCCGCTCGGTGAGTGTGTCGAGCAGCGAGGGGCCGATGTTGCCCGCCACCACCACGGATGTGCCCGAGCGGGCCACCAGCTGGCCCGTGAGCGCCGTCACGGTGGTTTTGCCATTGGTGCCGGTGATGGCCAGCAGCGCAGGGCAGTAGCCCGTTTCTTGCTTCAAATCATGAAGCGCTGCGGTGAACAGACCCAGCTCGCCACTCACCACCAGTCCACGAGCGCGCGCCGCCTCCACCACGGGCGCAATGCGCGCGGGCGGCAGGCCGGGGCTGCGGTACACGGCGCGCAGCGAGGCATCGTCCAGCAGCGCGGCATGCATCTCGCCCGTGATGAAGCGGGCCTGCGGCAGCTCGGTGCGCAAGGCCTCCAGCCCCGGCGGCGCGGCGCGCGTGTCGGCCACCGTGACCTGGGCACCGGCGCGCGCGCACCAGCGCGCCATGGCCAGGCCCGAATGGCCCAGGCCCAGCACCAGCACGTGTTGACCTTGCATGTCCCTCATCGCGTCACCTGAGCTTGAGGGTGGACAGACCCACCAGGCACAGCAGCATGGTGATGATCCAGAAGCGCACCACCACCTGCGTCTCGGCCCAGCCGGTTTTCTCGAAATGGTGGTGCAGCGGTGCCATCTTGAGCAGGCGCCGCCCCTCGCCGTAGCGCCGCCTGGTGTATTTGAAGTAGGTGACCTGCGCCATCACCGACAGCGCCTCGACCACGAAGATGCCGCCCATGATGGCCAGCACGATTTCCTGCCGCACGATGACGGCGATGGTGCCCAAAGCGCCGCCCAGCGCCAGCGCGCCCACGTCGCCCATGAACACCTGCGCCGGGTGCGCGTTGAACCACAGAAAGGCCAGGCCCGCGCCCGCCATGGCGGCGCAGAAGATGAGCAGCTCCCCCGTGCCGGGAATGTGCGGAAACAGCAGGTAGGGCGCGTACACCGCGCTGCCCGTCACGTAGGCGAACACGCCCAGCGCCGAGCCGACCATGATCACCGGCATGATGGCCAGCCCGTCCAGCCCGTCGGTCAGGTTGACGGCGTTGCTGGAGCCGACGATCACCAGGTAGCTCAGGACGATGAAGCCCAGCACGCCCAGCGGGTAGCTCACCTCCTTGAAGAAGGGCACCAGCAGACCGGTGGCGCTGGGCATGTCGAGCGTGAAGCCCGACGACACCCAGTTCACGAACAGCTCCCACACGCGCGCGTTGGAGCTTCCCGAAATGCTGAACAGCAGGAAGATGGCCGCGAACACGCCGATGACCGACTGCCAGAAGTACTTCTCGCGCGAGCGCATGCCCTCGGGGTCCTTGTTGACCACCTTGCGCCAGTCGTCCACCCAGCCGATGGCACCGAAGCCGAACGTCACCACCAGCACGATCCACACGAAGCGGTTGCTCCAGTCGAACCACAGCAGGGTGGAGATGGCGATGGAAATCAGGATGAGCACCCCGCCCATGGTGGGCGTGCCGCTCTTGCTCAAGTGCGTTTCCATGGCGTAGCCGCGCACGGGCTGGCCGATTTTCAGCTCGGTGAGCTTGCGGATCACCCACGGCCCGGCCGCCACGCCGATGACGAGCGCCGTCATGGCCGCCATCACGGCGCGGAAGGTGATGTACTGGAACACCCGGAAAAAGCCGAACTCCGGCGAGAGCGTTTGCAGCCATGCGGCCAGGTTGATCAGCATGCGGCCTCCTGCGCTTGCGCGCGCGCATCGGCGGTCAGCGCCTGCACCACGCGCTCCATCTGCATGAAGCGCGAGCCTTTCACCGCGATGGCCGCCACCGGTGTGCCCTGCGCCATGTGCGTGCGCACCGCGCAGATCAGCGCCTGCATGTCCTCGAAATGCCGCCCGCCGCCAAAAGCCATGGCCGCGTGAATGGCCAGCGGGCCGTGGGCCAGCAGGCGGTCGATGCCGCGTTCGCGCGCGTAAGCGCCCACCTCTGCGTGGAAGACGGGGCCTTGCGCGCCCACCTCGCCCATGTCGCCCAGCACCAGGAGGCGCGGGCCGGGCAGCTCGGCCAGCACGTCGACGATGGCGCGCACGGAGTCGGGGTTGGCGTTGTAGGTGTCGTCCACCAGCGTCACGGCGCGTCCGCGCGCGCGCAGCACCAGCGTGCGCGAGCGGCCCTTGACGGGCGCAAAGCCCGTCAGCCCCTCGGCCATGGCCTGCGCCGGTGCGCCCGCTGCGCAGGCGCAGGCCAGCGCGGCCAGCGCATTGCGCAGGTTGTGGCGGCCCGCTGCGTGCAGGTCAAAAGCGACTTCGCCCAACGGCGTGGCAGCGCGGGCGCGCCAGTGGTCGGCTTGCCACGTTGCCTGCGTCAGTGCCACGGACGCCGGATGCTCTCCAAATAATAGCTGCTTGCGCTTGTCAGACAAGCGTTTCCATATATTTTCATGAGAATCACCAGCCGGAAACACGGCTGTCCCGTCTGCGGGCAGCGCCGCCAGCACGGCACCGTTTTCGCGCGCCACGGCTTCCACGCTGGCCATGAACTCCTGGTGTTCGCGCTGCGCGTTGTTCACCAGCGCCACCGTGGGCTGCGCAATGCGCGCCAGTTGCGCGATCTCGCCGGGGTGGTTCATGCCCAGCTCCACCACGGCCACGCGATGCGTGGGCCGCAGGCGCAGCAGCGTGAGCGGCAGGCCGATGTCGTTGTTGAAGTTGCCTTCGGTGGCGAGAGCCGCCTCACCCTGCCAGGCGCGCAGGATGGCCGCGATCATCTGCGTGACGGTGGTCTTGCCGTTGCTGCCCGTGACGGCGATCAGCGGCCCGGCAAAGCGCAGACGCCACTGCCGCGCCAGCTCGCCCAGCGCCGCGCGCGCATCGGGCACGCGCACGCCGGGCAGGCCGCTGGCGGCCAGCGCGGCGGCGGCGCTGCCCTCGCACAGCACGGCGGCGGCACCCGCAGCGGCAGCCTGCGGCAGAAAGTCGGCGGCGTCGAAGCGCTCACCCTTGAGCGCCACGAACAGATCGCCCGGCTGCACGCTGCGGCTGTCGGTGTGCACGCGCGCCAGCGCCACGCTGCCGTCACCCACCAGCGTGGCACCAGGCAGCCAGTCGGCCACCTGGGACAAGGGCAGCTTCATCGCGCTCATGCAGGCATCTCCGCCGCGCGGGCGGCCAGGGCGCGGCGCGCCTCGGCCTGGTCGGAAAAGGGCAGGCGTTCACCACGCACGTCCTGGTAGTCCTCGTGGCCCTTGCCTGCGATCAGCACCACGTCGGCGGGTGCGGCCTCGCGCAGGGCCTGCGCAATGGCGGCGGCGCGGTCGGGCTGCACGCGGGCGGCTTCGGCGCGGGCCAGGCCGCGCTGCATGGCGGCGATGATGGCCTGCGGGTCTTCATGGCGCGGGTTGTCGCTGGTGAGCAGCAGCACGTCGGCGGCGCTTTCGGCGGCGGCGGCCATCAGCGGGCGCTTGGCCGCGTCGCGGTTGCCGCCGCAGCCGAACACGCACCACAGTCGCCCGCCGCGCCGTGCGGCCAGCGGGCGCAGCGCGGTCAGGGCTTTTTCAACGGCGTCGGGCGTGTGGGCGTAGTCCACCACGGCCAGCGGTGCGTCGGCTTGTTCGATGCATTCCATGCGGCCCGGCACGGCGGGCAGGCGGGCGCAGGCGGTCACGGCGTCGGCCAGCGGCACGCCCAGTGCGCGCAGCGCGCCCAGCACGCACATGGCGTTGGCGGCGTTGTAGTCGCCCACCAGCGTGGTGGCCAGTGCGTGGCTGGCGTCGCCCTCATGCACCTGCCACTGCAAGCCCTGCGGGCCATGGTGCAGCGCGCTGGCGGCCAGGCGCGCGGGTTGGCGCAGCGACACCGTCCACACGTCCAGCCCGCACGCGCGTGCATGCCCGGCCAGCGCCGGGCCGCGCGCATCGTCCAGGTTGATGACCGCCGCCTGCAAGCCGGGCCAGTCGAACAGCGCGGCCTTGGCCTGCCAGTAGGCCGCCATGCTGCCGTGATAGTCGAGGTGGTCTTGCGTGAAGTTGGTGAACACCGCCACGCGGATGCGCGTGCCGTCCAGCCGGTGCTCGGCCAGGCCGATGGACGAGGCTTCGATGGCGCAGCTTTTGACGCCTGCATCAACGAAGCCGCGCAGGCGCTGCTGGAGCAGCACCGGGTCGGGCGTGGTCAGGCCGGTGGGCTGCACATCCGGTGCCACACCCACACCCAAAGTGCCGACAAGCGCACACGGAGAAAGCGCGGGCAGCTTCAGTTGCGATAGCGCCGACGACAGCCACCAGGCGCATGAGGTCTTGCCGTTGGTGCCCGTGATGGCGACCATGTTCAGCGCTTCGGAGGGCGATGCGTAATAGGCATCGGCCACCAGGGCGGTGGCGGCTTTCAGTTGCGGATAGGCGGCCACGCTGTCTTGCGCAAAGCCGAATGCCTCGGCACCTTCTTGCTCGACCAGGCACGCCGCCGCCCCCTGCGCCAGCGCCGCACCCACGTAGCGCCGCCCATCGGTGGCTGCGCCCGGCCAGGCAATGAAGCCGTCGCCCGCGCGCACGGCGCGGCTGTCGGCAGTCAATTGCCCGGTCACGCGCGTGCGCAGCCATGTGGCGGCTTCGGCTGGGGTGTGCAAAACCAGAGGGGTCAAAACGACTCCTCTACCTGCTGCGCCACGATGGCCGGCTTGACGGCCATGTCGGGCTGCACACCCATGATGCGCAGGGTTTGCTGCACCACTTCGCTGAACACGGGGGCGGCCACCGCGCCGCCGTAGTACACGCCGTTGCTTGGCTCGTCCACCATCACCGCGACGATGACGCGCGGGTTGTCGATGGGTGCCATGCCGGTGAACCAGGCGCGGTATTTGTTGGCCGCGTAGCCCCGGCCCTGCTGCTTGCGCGCGGTGCCCGATTTGCCGCCCACCGAATAGCCCAGCGTCTGCGCGCGCTGGCCGGTGCCGCCGGGGCCGGCGGCCATCTCCAGCATCTTGCGCACGGCGCGGGCGTTTTTCTCGGAGAACACGCGCACGCCTTCGGCCTGCGCGCCCTCGGGCGCCTTGACCAGGGTGGGCGGAATGACGCGGCCATCGTGCGAGAGCGCGGTGTACGAATGCGCCATCTGAAAGAGCGACGCCGACAGGCCGTAGCCATACGACATGGTGGCCTGCTCCACGGGCCGCCAGCTCTTCCACGGGCGCACGCGGCCGCTGGCGGCGCCGGGGAAGGTGATCTCGGGCCGGCGGCCATAGCCCAGGGCGGTGTAGGTGTCCCACATCTGCTGGGCGGTCAGGCGCTGCGCGATCTTGAGCGAACCGACGTTGCTCGACTTCTGCACCACGCCTTCCACCGTGAGCGTGCCGTGGTTGCGCGTGTCGCGGATGGTGAACTTGTCGAGCTGGTAATGGCCCGGCGCGGTGGCGATGGGCGTTTGCGGCGTGACCTTGCCCGCCTCCAGCGCCATGGCCACGGTGATGGGCTTCATGGTGGAGCCGGGCTCGAAGGTGTCGGTCACGGCGATGTTGCGCAGTTGCGCGCCGGTGAGGTTGCGGCGGTTGTCGGGCGCGTAGCTGGGGTAGTTGGCCAGGGCCAGCACTTCGCCGGTCTGCGCATCGAGCACCACCACGCTGCCGGCCTTGGCCTTGTGCTCGCGCACGGCGTCGCGCAGCTTCTGGTAGGCGAAGAACTGCACCTTGCTGTCGATGGACAGCTGCACGTCCTGCCCGTCCACGGGCGGCACTTCCTCGCCCACGGCTTCCACCACGCGGCCCAGCCGGTCGCGGATGACGCGGCGCGAGCCGCTCTGGCCCGACAGCTGCTTTTCGAACGCCAGCTCCGCGCCTTCCTGGCCCTGGTTCTCGACGTTGGCAAAGCCCACCACGTGCGCGGCGGCTTCGCCCTCGGGGTATTTGCGCTTGTATTCCTTGCGCTGGTGGATGCCGGCGATCTTCAGCTCGGCGATCTGCCTGGCCACCGGCTCGTCCACCTGGCGCTTGAGCCAGACGAAGGTCTTGTCCTCATCGGCCAGGCGTTTCTTCAGCTCGGCCAGCGGCATGTCGAGCAGGCGCGCGAGCTGCGGCAGCCTGGACGGGTCGCGGTTGACGTCTTCGGGCACCGCCCAGATGCTGGGCGCGACCACGCTGGATGCCAGCAGCAGGCCGTTGCGGTCGAAGATGCGGCCACGGCTGGCGGGCAGCTCCAGCGTGCGGGCAAAGCGCACCTCGCCCTGGCGCTGGAAGAAGGCGTTGCCGAACACCTGCACGTAGGCCGCGCGCGCAATCAGCCCGATGAAGGCCAGTGCCAGCATGGCCACGATGAACTTGCTGCGCCACATCGGCGTCTTGGACGCCAGCAGCGGGCTGGAGGTGTAGCGAAGGTCTTTCATGGCCGTCCCTCCGCAGGCGCGCTGCCGCGCACGGCGGCGGCAGAGGTGACGTATTCGGTGATGGCCGGCGTGATGGTGCGCATGGCGAGCTTGTCGCGCGCCAGCGTTTCTACGCGCAGCGAGGTGGCGGCGGCGCGCTTTTCCACTTCCAGGCGGCCGTGCTCGGTCTCCAGCCGGTGCGACTCGGCCACGGCGCGGTCCAGCTCGGTGAACAGCCGGCGCGAGTCGTACTGCACGCGCACCAGGTACAGCGCCGACACCATGACGGCGGCCAGCAGCACGATGGACAGCCTCAGCACGCCGGGGCCTCCGTGCGCTCGGCCACGCGCATGACGGCGCTGCGCGCGCGCGGGTTGGCGGCCACTTCGGCGTCGCTGGCGCGCACGCGGCCCAGGGCGCGCAGCAGGGTGGGCGGCGGCTCGGCAAAAGGCGCGCGGCGGTCCACCACCGCCTTCGCATGCCGGGCGATGAACTGCTTGACGATGCGGTCTTCCAGCGAGTGAAAGCTGATCACCACGAGCCGGCCTCCGGGTTGCAGCACATGCAGGCTGGCCTCTAGCGCCTGGCGGAGCTCTTCAAGCTCGGCGTTGACGAAAATCCGAACAGCCTGAAATGTGCGCGTTGCAGGGTTCTGGCCCGGCTCGCGGGTTTTGACCGCGCCAGCCACGAGGCTGGCCAGTTCGAGGGTGGATGCAACAGCGCTCCCCGCCTGTCGGCGAGCGACAAGCGCCTTTGCAATGGCGCCAGCAAACCGTTCTTCGCCATAGTCACGAATCACCTCCGCGATCTCGCGTTCGCTGGCTGCGGCCAGCCATTCGGCGGCGCTCTGCCCGCGCGTGGGGTCCATGCGCATGTCCAGCGGGCCGTCGGCACGAAAAGAAAAACCCCGCGCGGGGTTGTCGATCTGCGGCGAGCTGATGCCCAAGTCCATCAACACCCCGGCCACGCTGCGCGGCGGCAACTCCCCCAGCGCGGCAAAGCCCTGGTGGCGGATGGCAAAGCGCGCATCGGCCATGCGCGCCGCCTCGGCCAGTGCCTCGGGATCCTTGTCGAAGGCCGTCAGGCTGCCTTGCGCGCCCAGGTGCTGCAGGATCAGGCGCGCATGGCCGCCGCGGCCAAACGTGGCGTCCACGTAGCGGCCCTGCGGGTCCGTGACGAGGGCTTGCACCGCCTCGTTCAGCAGGACCGTGGTGTGTGACCATGTGTTCACCCGCCATTCGCCCTTTTTCAGAACACCAGCTCGTCAAACGCCTGGGCCATGCCGGCCTCGATGGCCTCGGCCTCCTTGGCGTCGTAGGTGGCCTTGTCCCACAGCTCGAAATGGCTGCCCATGCCCATCAGCATGACCTCGCGCGTGAGGCCCGCGGCCTGGCGCAGCTCGGGCGACACCAGCACGCGGCCTGTGCCGTCCATGTCCACGTCCATGGCGCTGCCCAGAAAGATGCGCTTGAGCCATTGGGCGGACATGGGCATCTGGGCCAGGCGTTCGCGGAATTTTTCCCACTCGGGGCGGGGAAACACCATCAGGCAGCCGTGCGGGTGCTTGGTGATGGTGAGCTGGCCGTCGGCGGTGGCGCTCAGGACGTCACGGTGCCGGGTAGGCACGGAAAGCCTTCCCTTTGCATCCAGACTCAGCGATGACGCCCCTTGAAACACCTGATTTCCCTGCGTGTGTGGCCTGCCGTGGTGGCGGGTGGGGGTGGAAATGGCACTTTCCACCACTTAATTGCACTTTTTTGCACTGTAGCAGGAAATGCCCACGGGGCAAGGGCTGGCACACAATTTATTTCAATGAAATCAAGACCTTAGCTGTTTTTTCCTCCATGCCTTGAAATGAAAAATGCTTTGAAAACGCGCACTTAGCGCGGTCTTTGAATGTGAGGGGCGAAAGGCGGCGTGCGTCACGCGCGTGGGTGCGCTGCGTGCAGACGGCACAAAAGGGGATGCTTGAATATTTTTATAGCTGTTTGCGTACGATATACAACAAAATATTTATACATCATCATGAAAATGATGCAAAACCTACGCAAGCAGCTACTATTTTTATCTCAAGCCACCACCGGACTGGGCGGCGGCTTGGGCCTGCGCTCAGGCGCGCGCCTGCCACAGGCCGGTGAGTGCGGCTTCGAGGCCGCGCGCGAAGGCCTGCGGCTTGAAAAGGCCGCTGGCGTGGCGCTGCTCGTGCAGGCGCTGGCGCAGCGCGGCCAGCTGCGCGGGTTCGCGTGCCAGGGCCACGGCCCGGGCTTCGTAGGCGGGCAAGGCGTGCGTGATGAGCTCGGGCAGGCCGAGCGCGGTGAGCAGGCTGGCGCCTACGCGGCTGGCAAAGCTGCTGCCCGTGCAGGTGAGCACGGGCACGCCCTGGCGCAGGGCGTCGCTGGCGGTGGTGTGGGCGCCATAGGGCAAGGAGTCCAGAAACAACTCGGCCAGCGGCAGGCGCGCGAGGTGTTCGGCGTGCGGCAGGCGGGGGGCGAAGACCAGCCGCTCGGGTGCCACGCCGCGCGCGGCGGCTTCGCGGCGCAGGTGGCCGGCTGCTGGGACGTTGTCTTGCAGCAGCCAGAGCACGCTGCCGGGCACGGCGGTGAGCACGCGCATCCAGGCGTCGAACACGGGCGGGCCGATCTTCCACGCGCTGTTGAAGCAGGCAAAGACGAAGCCTTCGGCGGGCAGGCCCGCGCCTGCGCGGGTGGGCGGGGGCGCTGCGCCATCTGCCAGCGCGTTGTTGACCTGGTAGCTGCCGGGCAGGCGCACGACGCGCTCGGTGTAGGGCGCTTCGCCCCCGGGGGGCACGAGCATGGCGTCGGCCAGCAGCACGTCGACATAGGGCGCGCCCAGCGTGCCGGGGTAGCCGAGGTAGCTCACCTGCACGGGCGCGGGCCGCCAGGCGAGGATGTCGGGGCGGGCGTCGCGCGTGTAGCCCTTGAGGTCGATGGCGATGTCGATGCCCGCGCGCGCCATGTGCTCGGCCACGGCGCGGTCGCTCAAGGTGCGGGCGTCGATGAAGTGCTCGAACGCGCCTTGCAGCCGCACCTGCATGGCGTCGCCCGTGGCGGGGCCGAAGCTGTAGGCCCAGACCGCGAAGCGGCTGCGGTCGTGCGCCTCGAACACATCGGCCATCAGGTGGGCGGTGGCGTGGTCGTGCAGATCGGCTGACAGGTAGGCGATGCGCAGGCGACCGTCTGCGGGTGCGTGCGGGCGCGGCACGGCCAGCAGCGCGCCGTCGGGTGTGCGCGCAGGGTGCTGGTCGGCGGCGAAGACTTCGGCGCAGCGGCGTTGCAGCGCGGCGTCGTCCGACAGCCCGAGCAGGTGAAACGGCAGCACCACGCGCTCGCCCGCGGCCACGCCGGCTTCGATGCGCGCGCATTGCGCGGCATGGTCGGCCCAGTCGCACAGGTGCCGCGCGCTGTGCAGGCGCGCGCCGGCGGCGTAGGGCTGGGCGGGGTTGAGCGCCAGCGCTTCGTCAAAGCGCTGCACGGCCTGTGCGTGCTGGCCGCGCCGGGCCAGCAGCTGGGCGGTGTTGGCCAGCAGGCCGGGGTTGCCGGGCCGGGCCGCGATGGCGGCGTCGTACGCCTGCCCGGCTTCGTCCAGGCGGTTCAGCGCCTCCAGCGCGCTGGCGCGGTTGGCCAGCGCGTCGGGCTGGGCGGGGACGATGGCCAGGGCCTGGTCGTAGCAGGCCAGGGCGTCGGCGGGGCGTTGCAGCTCTTCCAGCACGCTGCCTTTGGCGTTGAGCGCGGCGGCGCGCGTGGCGGGCGGGGCGGCGGGCAGGCGCAGCACGTGCTCGTGGGCTTGCAGGGCGTCGGCGGGCTGCTTCAGGTCTTGCAGCAACAGGCCGAGCAGGAGGTGCGCATCGGCGTAGTCAGCGCGGGCGGCGGTGGCGGCGCGGGCGCTGGCCAGGGCTTCTTGCAGCTGGCCCAGATCGCGCAGGGCGGCGGCGCGGTTGTGCAGCGCCTGGGGGTGGTTGGCTTGCAGGGCCAGGGCGCGGTCGTGGCTGGCGATGGCTTCGTGCGGCTGGCCGATGTCGCGCAGCGCGTTGCCCCGGTTGACGAGCGCCTCGACGTGGCCAGGCTGCAGGGCCAGCGCCTGGTCGTAGCAGGCGATCGCGTCGGCGGGGCGGCCCAGTTCGCGCAGGGCAATGCCCATGTTGTTCAGCAGCGGCGCGGGCGCGGGGCGCAGCTGCGCGGCTTGCTCGAACAGCGCCAGCGCGTCGGCGGCGTGCTGGCGTTGCAGCGCGATCAGGCCCAGCAGGTGCAGCGCGTCGAAGCGGGCGTCGTCGTGGTTTTTCAGCGTGTTCAGCAGCGCCTCGGCGCGGCCGCTCTGGCCCTGGCGCAGCAGGGCCAGCGCCTGCTGCAACTGCTGCGCGGGCGAGGCGGCCGCCACCGCTGGCGCGGCGCGCGCACCAAACAGCAGGCCGGTGGCCAGCGATGCGCCTTTCTTTTTCTGGGACATGGGTGTGCAGATCAAGCAGCCGCCCGAGCCGGGGTTCCCCCGGCGACCGGCGGCGTCCCCCCTCCGGGGGGAAGACGCCGAAGGCGGCTCAGGGGGGTTATTCGGTCGGCAGGAAGCCCTCGACCGACAGATAGCGCTCGCCCGTGTCGTAGTTGAAGCCCAGCACCTTCGCGCCCGGGGGCAGCTCGGACAGCTTTTGCGCGATGGCGGCCAGGGTGGCGCCGCTGCTGATGCCCACCAGCATGCCTTCTTCGCGTGCGCTGCGGCGGGCGTATTCGCGCGCGGCTTCGGCCTCGACCTGGATCACGCCGTCGAGCAGGTCGGTGTGCAGGTTCTGCGGGATGAAGCCCGCGCCAATGCCCTGAATGGGGTGGGGCGCGGGGGCGCCGCCGCTGATGACGGGCGACTGCGTGGGCTCCACGGCAAACACCTTGAGCTGCGGCCAGGCCTTTTTCAGCACGCGCGCGCAGCCAGTGATGTGCCCGCCCGTGCCCACCCCGGTGATGAGCGCGTCCAGCCCTTCGGGGAAGTCGGCCAGGATTTCCTCGGCCGTGGTGGCTTCGTGCACGGCCACGTTGGCGGGGTTGTCGAACTGTTGGGGCATCCAGGCGCCGGGGGTGTCGGCCACCAGCTGTTCGGCGCGGGCGATGGCGCCTTTCATGCCTTTTTCGCGCGGGGTGAGGTCGAACGTGGCGCCATACGCCAGCATCAGGCGGCGGCGCTCCACGCTCATGCTGTCGGGCATGACGAGGATGAGCCGGTAGCCCTTGACGGCGGCCACCATGGCCAGGCCCACGCCGGTGTTGCCGCTGGTGGGCTCGACGATGGTGCCGCCGGGCTTGAGGTGGCCGTCGCGCTCGGCGGCTTCCACCATCGCCAGGGCGATGCGGTCCTTGATCGAGCCGCCGGGGTTGGCGCGCTCGGCCTTGACCCACACATGGGCGTCGGCCCCGAAGAGGCGGTTGACGCGCACGACGGGGGTGCGGCCGATGGTGTCGAGAATGGTGTCGGCTTTCATGGGCGAGGGTCTCCGTTGAGGGCGAAAACGGCCATTCTGGCGCAGTTGATCGGGCGCCGGGTGATAAGGATATGCCCCGGCCGGCGCTTGATGCGCGTCAAACGCTGTCGCCTGCGGGGCGGCGCGCGGGGCGCATCCGGCCGACAATGGCAGTGCTCGATTTCTCACGACCCTGCCGCCATGACTCTTTTACGCATCAACATGATCGCCATGACCATCAGCTGCCTGCTGCTGATCGGGGGCTACAGCGCCAACAAGCATCCGCTGGGCGGCGTGGCCATGTTCGTGGGCGTCATCGGCGTGCTGCTGGTGATCGCGGGCAACATCTACGCGCAGATCTACGGCTGGGTGTAGGGCGGCGGCGATAATCGCCCCCGTGAAGCCCGCCAGGCCGCCGCTGGTGCAAGTCTCGAAAGAGCGCACTGGAGGAACGTCCGGACTGCACAGGGTAAGCGCAGGAGCTAACGGCTCTCCACCGTGAGGTGAGGATCAGAGCAACAGAGACGAGCCTATTTAAGTTAGGGTGAAACGGGCAATCTCTGCGCGCAGCAACACCAAGTAGGCCAGCGATGAGGCGACCCGCTGAGCTGGCGGGTAGGTGGCACCGAGCCGCACGGGCGACCGGCGGCCCAGATTGATGGCGGTCACATGCCGGGCAACCGGCATGCACAGAATCCGGCGTATCGGCGGGCTTCACACTTTTTCTTGCGCGCACGGGCATGTCGCAGGGCGCATGGTGTGCTGCCGCGCATGCCGCCACCCGCAGGCGACGATGCGCTGACCATTCAACCTAGAAACGGCAGTTGAACACGTCCGAGCGTGCCGCGATGGGCGTGCCAGGCAAGGCGGGAGAACGACGCTTAGCTGCTGCCTGCTAGGACGAGCAACGCCGCATGGCGCGGCCAGCGTGGTGCGATCGGGCGTGTAGCGCCCTCACCCATATGGTGAGCGTCATCGAAGCCGCAAAGCCAGTACTCATGGGCATTTCGTGAAGTTTGCAAGCGAGCTGTCGTTTCCAGGTTCAAACAAACTGAAACATGACGACAGGCGCGTTGAACTTCTCGCGCCGGGCCCGCCTCTAGACTGCGGGGTTTCATCGCAGACCCGGCCCTTTTCCCATGCGCACATCCGCCCCTTCTCACCTAGCCCCGGCACGCTACACCCCGGTGGCCATCGGCCTGCACTGGCTGCTGGCGCTGGCGCTGGTCGGCGTCTTCTGCGTCGGGTTGTACATGGCCGATCTGCCGTTCTCGCCGCAAAAGCTCAAGCTCTTCAACTGGCACAAGTGGGCCGGCGTCACCATTTTGGGGCTGACGGCGCTGCGCCTTTTGTGGCGTCTGACGCACCGCCCGCCCCCGCTGCCCGCTGCCATGCAGGCGGCCATGCCCGCCTGGCAGCGCGTGGCGCACCATGCCACGCATGGGTTGATGTATTTGCTGTTTTTTGCCGTGCCGCTCGTCGGCTGGGCCTACAGCTCGGCGGCGGGCTTTCCGGTGGTGCTGTTTGGCGTGCTGCCGCTGCCCGATTTGCTGGGCACCGACAAGGCGCTGGCCGAGGTCATCAAGCCCTGGCATGCCTGGGCCGCATACGCGCTGGCGGTGCTGGTGGTGCTGCACGTGGCGGCGGCCGTCAAGCATCAATTCATCGATCGCGACGGCCTGCTCGCCCGCATGCTTCCGGGCCGTTGATTTCCCGTTTTCTCTGAAAAAAAGGACATTCATGCCGATCCGTTCTCTCGCCCTTGCGGCCTCGCTGGCCTTCACGGCCGCCGCGCCCGCGCTGGCACAGCAGCTGGTGCCTGCCGAAAGCAGCGTCCACTTCGTCAGTCGCCAGATGGGCGTGCCGGTGGAAGGGCACTTTGGCAAGTTCAGCGCGCAGGTGGCGTTCGATCCGGCCAAGCCCGAGACGGCCAGGATCAATTTCACGGTCGATACCGGCAGCGCCACGCTGGGCGTGAAGGAGACCGACGCCGAATTGCCCAAACCCATCTGGTTCAACGTGGCGAAGTTTCCGCAGGCCACCTTCCAGTCGAAAAGCGTGAAGGCGCTGGGCGGCGGCAAGTTCGAGGTGGCGGGGCAGCTTGCCATCAAGGGCAGCGCGCGCGACGTGACGGTGCCCGTGCAGCTGACCCAAAGCGGCGCCAGGACCACCGCCAGCGGCCAGTTCACCCTCAAGCGCCTAGCGTACAAGATCGGCGAGGAAGAATGGGCCGACACTTCGATGGTTGCCGACGACGTGCAGGTGCGCTTCAAGCTGGTGCTGACCGGCGTGGGCAAGCTCTGATTTATCGTTGAACGCTGGCATTCCTGAACGCGAAAAGCGCGAAAAGCGCGAAGAGCGCGAAGAGCGCGCAAAAGAACGCCAAAGAGAAGCTCATGAAATCTTCGGCGTCTTCCTGCGAAACCTCTGCGTCCCTTGCGTTCAAGGGAATTTTGACCAGATAACCCGCTAACGCCCAACCAGCAAGCGCAACAAGCTATTGTTTTTAACCAACCCACCCCTGAAAGGATGAACCTCATGCGCCACACCCTCACCGCCCTGGCCACCAGCGCCGCCCTGGCTGCCTTTGCCCTGCCCGCGCAGGCCGCCGACTACGTGATCGAGCCGACGCACACTTTCGCCAGCTTCGAGATCAGCCACTTCGGCGCCGCCAAGAACCGCGCGCGCTTCGACAAGAAAGAAGGCAAGGTGCAGTTCGACGCCGCCGCCAAAACCGGCCGGGTGGAGCTGACCATCGACGCGGCCAGCATCTCCAGCGGCGTGCCCCAGTTCGACCGCCACCTGAAAAGCGCCGACATCTTCAACGTCGAGAAATTCCCCACCATCACCTTCGTGGGCGACAAGTTCCACTTCGAAGGCGACAAGGTGACGGCGGTGGACGGCCAGCTCACCCTCAAGGGCAAGACGCACCCCGTCACGCTGAAAGCCAGCCAGTTCAACTGCTACCAAAGCCCCATGCTCAAGCGCGAAGTGTGCGGCGGCGACTTCGAGGCCACCATCGACCGCACCCTGTGGGACCTGGGCTACGGCATGCCCGCCGTCGCCGGCAAGGACGTGCGCGTGATCGCCACGGTGGAGGCGGTCAGGCAGTAAGCCGACGCGGCATTCTCGAAAAGCAAAAAGCCCCGCACGCGTTGTGCGGGGCTTTTTTGCTGTGCGGAAGGTCAGCGCTTGCTTTGCGCCTCCGCCACCGCCAGCGCCGTCATGTTCACCAGGCGGCGCACGGTGGCGCTGGGGGTGAGCACGTGGGCGGGGGCGGCGGTGCCCAGCAGGATGGGGCCGATGGTCACGCCGTGGCCCACGGTGATTTTCAGCACGTTGAACAGGATGTTGGCCGCGTCCAGGTTGGGGCAGATGAGCAGGTTGGCTTCGCCGGTGAGCGTGCTGTCGGGCACGGCGGCGTCGCGCAGCTCGGACGAAAGGGCGTTGTCGCCGTGCATTTCGCCGTCGCACTCGATGTCGGGCGCCAGGGCGCGGAAATGCCCGCGCGCGGTGCGCATTTTCAGTGCCGACGGGCGCTTGGACGAGCCGAAGTTGGAGTGCGAGACAAACGCCACCTTGGCCGGCAGGCCGAAGTTGCGCACCTCGTCGGCGCTCATCTTGGCGATGCGCGCCAGCAGCTCGGCGTCGGGGTTGTCGTTGACGTAGGTGTCGGCCACGAACAGCGTGCGCTCGGGCAGCATCAGCGCATTCAGCGTGGCGAAGGCGGGCGCGCCCGGCTCCAGGCCGATGATGGTTTCGATGTGCTCCAAGTGCTGGTCGAAGCGGCCCACGGTGCCGCAGAGCATGGCGTCGGCGTCGCCCAGCTTGACCATGAGCGCGGCGATGATGGTGGTGCTGCGGCGCACGGCGGCCTTGGCCGCTTCGGTGGTAACGCCGCTGCGCGCCGTGAGGCTGTGGTAGGCCTCCCAGTACTGGCGAAAACGCGGGTCGTCCTCGGGGTTGACGCACTGCACGTCGTGGCCCAGCTTCATGCGCAGGCCGGCCTTGGCGATGCGCTGCTCGATGACGGCGGGGCGGCCAATGAGGATGGGCGTGGCGATGCGGTCGTCCAGCGCGATCTGCGCGGCGCGCAGCACGCGCTCGTCTTCGCCCTCTGCATAGGCCACCCGCTTGTGCTCGGGCGCCACGGCGCGGGCGGCGGCAGTGACGGGGCGCATGACCATGCCGGTCTGGTAGACGAAGCGCTCCAGGCTGTTGCGGTAGGCGTCCATGTCCTCGATGGGACGCGTGGCCACGCCCGAGGCCACGGCGGCTTCGGCCACGGCGGGGGCGATGCGCAGGATCAGGCGCGGGTCGAACGGCGTGGGGATGATGTAGTCGGGGCCGAACTGCAAGTCCTGGCCCGCATAGGCGGCGGCCACTTCGGCGCTGGTCTCGGCCTTGGCCAGCGCGGCGATTTCGCGCACGCAGGCGAGCTTCATCTCCTCGGTGATCTTGGTGGCGCCGCAGTCCAGCGCGCCGCGGAAGATGTAGGGGAAGCACAGGACGTTGTTGACCTGGTTGGGGTAGTCGCTGCGGCCGGTGGCGATGATGCAGTCGGGCCGCGCGGCCTTGGCCAGCTCGGGGCGGATTTCCGGCTCGGGGTTGGCCAGCGCCAGGATGACGGGCTTGTCGGCCATGCTTTTGACCATGTCTTCGGTCAGCACGCCGGGTGCCGAGCAGCCGAGGAAGACGTCGGCCCCCTTGACCACGTCGGCCAGCGTGCGCAAGCCGGTGTCGGCCTGGGCGTAGCGCGCCTTGCTGTCGTCAAAGCCGCCGGGGCGGCCGGTGTAGATCAGGCCCTTGGAGTCGCAGGCGAACACGTTTTTCGGCTGCACGCCCAGCGCCACCATCACGTCGAGACACGCAATGGCCGCCGCGCCCGCGCCGCTGACGGTCACCTTCACGTCGCCGATTTTCTTGCCCACCAGCTCCAGGCCGTTGAGCAATGCGGACGAGGAGATGATGGCCGTGCCGTGCTGGTCGTCGTGGAACACGGGGATGTTCATGCGCGCGCGCAGCTTGGTCTCGATGTAGAAGCACTCGGGTGCCTTGATGTCTTCGAGGTTGATGCCGCCCAGCGTCGGCTCCAGCGCGGCGATGATCTCGACCAGCTTGTCGGGGTCGCGCTCGTCCAGCTCGATGTCGAACACGTCGATGCCGGCGAACTTCTTGAAGAGGCACCCCTTGCCCTCCATCACCGGCTTGCCGGCCAGCGGGCCGATGTCGCCCAGGCCCAGCACGGCGGTGCCGTTGGTGATGACGCCCACCAGGTTGCCCCGGCTGGTGTATTCGGCGGCCTTGCTCGGGTCGGCCTGGATGTCCAGGCAGGGGTAGGCCACGCCGGGGGAATAGGCCAGGCTCAAGTCGCGCTGGTTGGACAGCGGCTTGGTCGGCTGCACGGCAATCTTGCCGCGCGTGGGGTGGCGGTGGTAGTCGCGCGCGGCGTCGCGCAGGGCGGTTTCGGCGGGGGTGAGGGATTTGTTCATGGCGTAGGCGTGTGGCAGAAAGTCGCTAGAAAAAACCAGGGGAATCAGCCTAACGCAAAAAAACGGGCGAACGGTTCGCCGGGGTTGCTCGGTTTCCCGCAGACCGGGCGATATTCGCCATGAGAAAAACGGGGTTTGCGCATGCAAGTCATGTGCTGAATGCTGTTCAAACAGTAGCTTCATGACCCACAAAAGCAGGCGTAGATTCGGCCGGTGGCGCGTCAGGGGTCTGCGGCGCGCAGGCCGGGTGCCAGGCCAGCGTGGCCGTGGCCAGGCGGTGCGTGCCGCGCCCCTGCGCGATGGGCTCCAGCACCACGCGCTGGCCCGGTTGCAGCGGCAGGCGTGCGCCAGCGCCCAGCACCAGATCGCCCAGCGGCCCGCGCGGCGGGCCGTGGGCGGGCACGTCGAAAGTGAGCCACACCGCGCCGGCCTGCACGCGCAACTCGCCGTGCGCGCCCGGTGCCCAGGCCAGTGCCTGCCCGGGGGCGAGTGTGTGGATGCCAGAGGCGGCCGCGCGAGACTGGCGCGGAGGGAACAAACGGATGGCAACGGCGTTCATGGCGGCTCTCCTGTGGCAAGGTTTTCGCATCAATCGCGAGCGTGCAGGGCTGCCCATGCTGCGCCTGCGGGCGTTGACAGTCCAATGCATTCGCTTCAATCTATTGATGTTTGAAACACATCAATCAAGCCATGCTCCACTCACAAACCCATTTGCGCAGCCGCCCCGTGCAGGCGGGCCATCTGCGTGCCTTCGAGGCCGTGGCGCGGCACCTGAACTTTCGCGCGGCGGCAGAGGAGATGGCGCTCACGCAGCCTGCCGTCAGCCGCCAGATTCAGGCGCTGGAAGACGAGGTGGGCGTGCCGCTGTTTCTGCGCCATACGCGCGCGGTGGAGCTGACGGCGGCGGGCATGCAGCTGCTGCAGGCGGTGAGCCAGGCGCTGCCGCGCATCGACACGGCGGTGCGCCAGATTCGCCAGAGCGCGGGGCGTCGGCACGTGACGGTGACCACCTTCGCCTCGTTCGCGTCGATGTGGCTGATTCCCCGGCTGGAGGCCTTTCAGCGCGCGCACCTTGACATCGACATCCGCATCGAGGCCAGCGACACCACGGTCGATCTGGAGCTGGCCGACGTGGACGTGGCCGTGCGCTACGCCCCGCTGGCGCGCACGCCGCCCGGCGCGCAGCGGCTGTTTGGCGAGTCGGTCACGCCCATGGCCAGCCCCTGGCTGCTGAAAAGCGGGCCGCCCCTGGCGCAGCCGGGCGACGTGCTGGCGCACACGCTGATCGAGGCGAGCGACGCCTACGCCCCGCACCTGGAATGGCTGACCTGGCGCCGCTGGCTGGACGCCAACGGCATGGCGCGCGCCCAGCCCCGGCGCTGGCTGAGCTTCAACTACGCCTATCAGATGACGCAGGCTGCACTGGCCGGCCAGGGCCTGGTGCTGGCGCGCCCGCCGCTGGTGGCCGAAAGCCTGGCGCGCGGCGAGCTGGTGGAGCTGTTTGCCGGCATGCGGCTGCACGCGCCCATGGCCTACTGGCTGCTGCTGGCCCCACGCAGCGCCGCACGGGCCGAAGTGCGCGCCTTCACCGACTGGCTGCTGGCGCAGGCGCTGACCACGCGCGAGGTGATCGGCGAAGAGGGTGAGGGCACGTAGCGTGGGTGCTTGCACCCACGCGGTGGATGCCGTCCACAGCGTTCACGTGGGTGCCAGCACCCAACCTACAAAAACCATAGCTTCTTGCGTAAGTAATACGCCAATTCAAATACTTTCGATTTGAATTTGATGTATTGCATACGCAAGAAGCTATCTTTTTATAATCTCGTGGCCATCGGCTCAGGGGGTGTTTTGAATGTGCACCAGCGTCGTCAGCCCAAGCAGGTTGACCTTGCGCGCCGACACCACGCGCCAATCCGGGTGGGGCACGATGTCGTCGAAAGGGAAGTCGGAGCGAAAGCCGATGCGCGCGGCCAGGCCGGCGATCACGCGCTCGGGCAGCGCCCACACCGCGTTGCCGCCGCTGAAGTGGTTGAGCACGAAGATGTCGCCGCCGCGCTTGCACACGCGGCGCAGCTCGGCGGTGAGCAGGGCCGGGTTTGGGGTGACGGAAAGCACGTAGGGCAGGGTCACGCAGTCGAAACTGCCATCGGCAAAGGCCAGCTGCTCGGCGTCCATGCAGTGCAGGGCGATGCGCCGATCGGGCAGCACGTCGGCGCGTTTTTGCGCCAGCGCCAGCATGGCGCGCGAGAGGTCGATGCCGGTGATGGCCGTGGCCGCCGGATAGCGCGCCAGCGTCAGGCCCGTGCCCACGCCCACTTCAAGCAGCGACTGCGGTCTGCGCGCGCTGACCGCCTCGCACAGCCGCCGCCGCCCGCCTTCGAGCAGCGCGCCAAAGGCCAGGTCGTACAGAGGCGCGTAACGTCCGTAGGTGTGCTCGACGTTCTGGCGGGTGATCGGCTTCATGCGCGCCGAAGTCTATCGGCTCCGCCCTTGCGCGCCCATGCTGCGCGACCTGCCAAAGCAGCGAAGCAGGCCGACAGCTGGGCCTGACGGCGTGTTGGGATGCACTGCGTTCATGCGAGCTTGCCAACGGGATGGGAGCTATCAACCGGCTCGCGAAAACGCTGGGTTTCGCCTTCGGCTCTACCCAGCCTACGAGGCGGTGGCCTATTCAAGGTGCCGGAAAAATCGCTCGTGCAACGCAAAGGGAGATGTGTGCATGCACAAGCCCTTCAGGGAGAGGGAGCCATGGCGGAATCCCTTCGGGGTTCCGCCCTACGGATTGCTGCGCGATCTGCCAAAGCCGCACACACAGGTCAGGTCAGGGCTGCGTTAGCCAAGCCCTTTCCAAAGGCCGCGGAGCAGGCCATTCCAGGCCGCCCGAGCCGGGGTTCCCCCGGCGACCAGCGGCGTCCCCCTCAGGGGGATGGCGGCCGAAGGCCGACTCAGGGGGATTCACTCCTGCCGCCCGAGCCGGGGTTCCCCTGGGGGGAGGGCGCCGAAGGCGACTCAGGGGGGTCACATCAACGCCTGCGCGTTCTCCCCGCGCTCGTACACCACGTGCGCGCGGCCCACGATCAGCGGATCGAGCTTGCCCACGCGCTCAAGCGCCTTGCCGTCGTAGGGCAGCTTGTGCAGCACGTAGCGCATGGCGTTCAGGCGCGCGCGCTTCTTGCAGTCGCTCTTGACCACCGTCCAGGGGCTGTCGGCGGTGTCGGTCTCGAAGAACATGGCTTCCTTGGCGCGGGTGTAGTCGCCCCACTTGTCCAGGCTGGCCTTGTCGATGGGGCTGAGCTTCCACTGCTTGAGCGGGTGGCCCTCGCGCTCCTTGAAGCGGCGGCGCTGCTCGGCCTGGCTCACGCTGAACCAGAACTTGATCAGGTGCACGCCGCTGGCCACCAGGTGGCGTTCGAACTCGGGCGCCTGGCGCACGAAGTCCTGGTATTCCTTGTCGTTGCAAAAGCCCATCACGCGCTCGACGCCGGCGCGGTTGTACCAGCTGCGGTCGAACAGCACGATCTCGCCGGCCGTGGGCAGGTGCTGCACGTAGCGCTGGAAGTACCACTGGCCGCGCTCGGTGTCGGTGGGTTTTTCAAGGGCGACCACGCGCGCGCCGCGCGGGTTGAGGTGTTCCATGAAGCGCTTGATGGTGCCGCCCTTGCCGGCGGCGTCGCGCCCCTCGAAGAGGATGACCACGCGCTGGCCGGTTTCTTTGACCCAGCTTTGCAGCTTGAGCAGCTCGACCTGGAGCTTGAACTTCTCTTTTTCGTAGACGCCGCGGCGCAGCAGGTTCTTGTAGGGGTAGCCGCCGTCGCGCCAGTCGGGCACCAGCTCTTCGTCGGGGTTGACGGCTTCGGCAATGGGCAGGCCGGTGGATTTGAGGGCCTTGCGCAAGGCCTTGCGGTCGTCGGGTGAGGCGCCGTCGAAGATGGCGCGCAGGCCGTGCGCGCGCTCGGCGGCGGTGCCGGCCTCATCGTCATGCACCAGGCGCAGGGCGGCGGCAAGCTGCTTGTCGCGCGCGGAGACGGTGGCGCGGTCGACGACGAACTGCTCGATGGCCTGCGGCGCGAGCGAAGGCGGCGTGTCGCCTTCGCTCACGGGGCGCACGTCGTCGTTGATCTGCTCCAGCGTCACCTTCCGGCGCGTGGCGGGCGCGCGCCGGGCGGCGTCTTTGCCGGCGGGGGGCAGGGTGGGTTTGTCCATGGGGGGTTCTTCTCCTTCGTTTGCGCGGGGTCGATACCCCCCGACTATCCGCCGCCGGACGCCTGACTGGCTTGACGGGCGTCAAGAAACGGGGGGCGCCTGGCCGGTGGTATTCGCGCGCGCCACCCACATCGCATGAAACGCATGGCAAATGACGGCGCTCTGGCAAGCGCATGACAAATGACCCTGGGCCTGTGCAGCGCCTTCGTCATTTGTCATGGCGCACCAGCGCCGGTCATCGAGCGACGCGAAGTCATGTCTGTGGCTCAGGGGGGGGTGTAAGCCGGCCAGACCACGCCGTTGTCGTTGAGGATGGCGTCCAGCGGCTCGTCGTGCGGCTCGGGCTCGAAGTCGTCGATGAAGCCGTTGGTGAAGCCCAGGCCCACGGTGGCCGGGCGGGGGTTGAGCGCGGCCAGGGTGCGATCGTAAAAGCCGCCGCCATAGCCCAGGCGAAAGCCGCCGGGGCCATAGCCCACGCAGGGCACGAACAGCAGCGTGGGCACGATCAGCTCGGTGTCCTTGGGCTTGGGGATGCCGTAGGCGTCTTCTTCCATCGGGCAGCCCGGGTACCATGCGTGGAAGGTAAGTGTCTTGTGCACCTTGTTGACCACCGGCAGGCCGATGCGGCGGCGCTGCGGCTCGTCCATCAGCTCGCCGTCTTCCTTCCAGCGGTGCAGCGCGGGCAGAGGGTCAAATTCGCCCTTGATGGGCCAGTAAGCGCCGATCACGGTGTCGGGCCGGTCCAGCAGCCAGATGCGCATCACGCCTTGCAGTGCATCGGCGCGGGCCAGACGGTCTTCGAGGTGCAGGCGCTGCGCGATCAGCCGGTCGCGCAGGGCTTTCTTGTCAAACGGCTTGTTCATGGTTTTGTGATGTTCTGCAGAACGATTCTGACACCGTTGCGTGCCGCCCTGGTGGCGGCTGCGCTGGCTTTGCCGCTGGGGTTTGCCCCGGCTGTTGCGCAAGGCGTGCCCGCTGCCGCCGCGCCCGGCGACAGCGTGATTCTGGACATGCGCGAGGCGCTGCGCCGCGGCGACCGGGCGCGCCTGGCCGCGCTGCTGCCCGCCGCCGAGGGCCACGCGCTGGCGCCCTGGGCCGCGTATTGGGAGCTGCGCGCGCGCATCGACGAGGCCACGCTGGACGAGGTGCAAGCCTTTACCGCCCGCTATCCCAACACCTACCAGGAAGACCGCCTGCGCAACGACTGGCTGCTGGCCGCAGGCAAGCGGCGCGACTGGGCGGGCTTTGCCGCCGAATACCCGCGCTTTCGCATGCGCGACGACCCGCAGGTGCGCTGCTACGCCGTGGCGGCCCACATCGCGGCGGGCAAGCCGCCCACGCGCGAGCAGGCCGCGCAGGTGCGCGCCGACTGGCTGGGCCAGCGCGATCTGGACGACGGCTGCCTGTATGCCGCCGAGCTGCTGCACCAGGCGGGCGTGCTGCCTTACCAAGACCTGTGGATGCGCGCGCGCCTGGCGATCGAGACCAACCGCGCCACGCTGGCGCGCGCCGCCGTCGCGCTGGACGCGCCCGATGTGGCTGCCGACGTGGCCAGCATCCAGCAGAACCCGCTGCGTTTTCTCACCACCCGCGCCACGGCAGGCACGCGCAAAAGCCAGGAGCTGGTGACGCTGGCGCTCATCAAGCTGGCCACGCAAGACGCCCACGAAGCCGCGCGCCAGCTTGAAAACAAGTGGGGGCCATTGCTCGGCGCGGAAGAGCGCCACTGGGCCTGGGGTGTGATCGGCAAATGGGCGGCGGTGGGCCTGTCTGAGCAGGCACCGGCGTATTTCGCCAAGGTCACGCGCCCGGCTGATTTGAACGACGACCTGCTCGCCTGGCACGCGCGCGCCGCCCTGCGCGCGGGCGACTGGCGCGCCGTGCTGCGCGCCACAGATGCCATGCAGAACCCGCCAGCGGGCGACGGTGCCTGGGTGTATTGGCGGGCGCGTGCGCAAATGGCGCTGGCGCGCAGCGACGCCGACCGCGCAGCGCCCCGCGCCGCCTTCGAGCAGCTGGCCGCCAACCCCGGCAGCTCGGGCTTTTACGAAAAGCTGGCACGCGAAGAGCTGGGCCAGCCGCTCACGGTGCCGCCCGCGCCCCCGCCGCTCACGCCGCAAGAGCGCGAGGCCGCGCGCCTGCACCCGGGCCTGAACCGCGCGCTGCTGGCCATCGCCATCGGCCTGCGCAGCGAAGGCGTGCGCGAATGGAACTACTGGACCAACCTGCACACCCCCGGCGGCATGGACGACCGCGCGCTCTACGCCGCCGCCGACTTCGCCTGCGCGCGCCAGGTGTGGGACCGCTGCATCAACGCCAGCGAACGCACCAGCGGCTTCATGGACTTTGCCCAGCGCTTTCCGCTGCCCATGCGCGCGGCGGTGCTGGGGCAGGCCAGCGCCATCGGGCTGGATGCGTCCTATGTCTACGGCCTCATCCGGCAGGAAAGCCGCTTCGTCATGGACGCGCGCTCGGGCGCGGGCGCGTCGGGGCTGATGCAGGTCATGCCCGCCACCGCGCGCTGGACGGCGCGCAAGATCGGGCTGGAGGGCTTTCACGTCAGCCAGATCAACGACCAGCAAACCAACCTGCTGCTGGGCACCAGCTACCTGAAAATCGTGCTCGACGACTTTCAAGGCTCCATCCCGCTGGCCGCCGCCGCCTACAACGCCGGGCCGGGCCGCCCGCGCGTCTGGCGAGCACCCAGCAACGGCACAGGCCCGGTGCTGGAGGCCGCCATCTGGGCCGAGAACGTGCCCTTTGGCGAAACGCGCGACTACGTGAAGAAAGTGCTCTCCAACGCCACCGACTACGCCGCCATCCTCACCGGCCAGCCGCAGTCGCTCAAAGCCCGGCTGGGCACCGTGGGGCCATTGCCCGCAGGTGCCGACGACCCCAGTCGCGAGCTGCCGTGAGGCGGTGGCGCAAAGCGCGGCAGCCGCATCCGAGTCATGAGCGCAAACCTCAAAGCTGCCGCTGTCCTTGCTCCCTCTGCCGCTTGCGCGCTTGTGCATGCACACATCTTTGCAGGCTGGGTAGAGTCGAAAGCGAAACCCGGCAAACCGGCTGGCGAGAACGCTGGGTTTCGCCTTCGGCTCTACCCAGGCTACAGGGCTTGGCTCGTAAATCAATAAAAAGTGAGCTGCTTGCGCACGATTTAAAATAATTTCAGGTTTAAAACTATCTAAAATTGTTTAATAACGTGCGCAAGCAGCTATCATTAACTTGGAGTTCAAAGTGAATCATGAAGGAGCGCGCATCCTGCTGCTGGGCGGCAGCGGTTTCATCGGCAGCGTGCTGTGCGAGCAATTGCAGCGCCGTGGCGTGCGCGTCACAGTGCCCACGCGCCACCGCGCCAGCGCCCGCCACCTGTGGCCCATGCCTGCCGTGCGCCTGGTCGCCGCAGACATACACGACAGCGCCGCCCTCGCGCGCCTACTGCCCGGGCACGACGCGGTGGTCAACCTCGTCGGCATCCTGCACGGCAGCGAAAGCGACTTTGCCCGCACCCATGCCGAGCTGCCCCGCCAGCTGGCCGCTGCCTGCGCGCAAGTCGGCGTGCGCCGCGTGCTGCACGTCAGCGCGCTGGGTGCCGATGCCGCCGCGCCCTCGCTCTACCAGCGCAGCAAAGCCGCTGGCGAAGCCGCGCTGCAAGAAGCCGCCGCGCGTGGCCGCATCGACCTCACCGTGCTGCGCCCCAGCGTCGTCTTCGGCGCGGGCGACAGCTTTCTGAACCTGTTCGCGCGCTTGCAACGTGTGCTGCCCGTCATGCCTTTGGCCGGGGCCGACGCACGCATGCAACCCGTGTGGGTGCGCGACGTGGCCGACGCCCTCGTGCGCAGCCTGGGCGAAGGCACCACCATCGGCCAGACCATCGAAGCCTGCGGCCCCGACGTCTTCACCCTGCGCCAGCTGGTGCGCCTGGCCGGCCAGGCCGCAGGCGTGCGCGGCGGGCGCGGCCGCCCCGTCATCGGCCTGCCCCACGCGCTCGGCTGGCTGCAAGCCACCGTGCTCGAACACCTGCCCGGCCCCACATTGATGAGCCGCGACAACCTGCGCTCGCTCGGCGTGGACAACATCGCCAGCGGCCAGCTGCCCGGCCTGCAAGCGCTCGGCATCACCCCCACGCCCCTGTCTGCGGTGGTCCCGCTCTACCTCGGCACCTCTGGCCCCGCCGCCGCACTCGATGCCATGCGGCAGCGGGCGGGCAGGTAAAACGCCTGCCGACGCGCCCCTCGACGCCTGTGCGCCCCCCTTTTCTCGAGCGCGCATCGCGCTTTCGCAAGCCGCGCAAGAAGGGGGGTTAGGAAGACTACCAATGGGAACGCTCCGTATGGTGCCCATCCGCGCGAAGGGCTAGATTGCGCACATCCGACCCACACATCCGCTGCACACGCCCGAGGTACGCGCCATGTCCTTCGCCGCCGCCCTGTCGCCCCGTCCGCCAGCCTTTCAACCGCCGCCACCCGAGCACTCGCCCGTCTCCAGCGGCCTGCGCCGCGCGCTAGATCACCAGTGCACACCCGCCGATGGCGTGCATGCCTTTGGCACCCAAAAGCACCCTCAGTGGGCCGCACGCAACGCGCTGCTGCAAGACGCGCAAGCACGGCTCGACAGCCTGCCCCCCGGCACCGCGCGCACCCGGCTGGAGAGTGCCATGCACACCTACCAGCGCGACACCGCTGCGCAGGAATACGCCAGGCTCTCGGCCCACGTTTACGCGCCACACAACGCCGCGCCCGCCGGCTGGCGCAACATCAGCGATGACCGCGCCGCCCTCGCGCAAGCAGGCCTCACGCCCGAGCTGCTGCGCATCCCCGGCTCCAACTTCCGCGCCCAGGTCTACCTGCCCGACCCCGAGGTCTTCGGCACCGACATGAAGGCCACCCTCGTCTTCAAGGGCACCAACATGACCAGCCTCGAAGACTGGCGCAACAACGCCCACCAGGCGCTTGATCGCCATTCGCCGTATTACGAGCGGGCGGTGGAGATTGGCAACGAGTTGCGAGAAGCTCGGGTTGATATCCATATCGCCGGTCACTCTCTCGGGGGCGGCTTGGCTTCGGCCGCCGCCGCAGCCAGTGGCCTGCCTGCCAGCACCTTCAACGCCGCAGGTCTGCACGCCAACACTGTGGCGCGCTACGGTGGCCCGGCGCAGTCCGACACCCGCCAGATTGACGCTTGGTATGTGCGCGGCGAGGGGCTGAACCAGGTGCAGGAGGCACCATCCACCACCTTGTTTGGCCGCGCCTTGCCGCTGGATCTAACCGACGCCTTTGGCGTGTGGCGCAGCCTCGCGCACGCGCTGCCCGACGCGGCGGGCCGCTCCATCGGTGTCACCGGCTCGGCTTTGTCACCGCTTACCCTGCATGGCATGCCCCAGGTGCAAGCAGCGCTGCACACCCAAGCCGACACCAGCGCCCACGCCCTGCGCCAGCAACTGCGCTGGTAAGCATCCAGTAGCCAGGCAAGCCGCCCGAGTGGTGTGCCAAGATGCTTCCCATGTACTTTCTGCGCTGCCTTGCCGCCGCCTTGCTTGCCGCCGCCACCTTGGGCACGGTCACAGGCTGCGACAGGCTGCTATCGGCCATGACTTCAAGCACCTCTGTCAAACCCGCCTCGCACTACTTCAGCGGCCCCACGCTCGATGCGGCACGCGGCATCGAGCGCGACGACCTCGCCCCGTTGGCGGCGCTGTCTGCCACCGAACTGGCCGCGCCGGGGCGCGAGCAAATGAGCCTGATGTGGTGGGCGCTCATGCGCCACAAACCCGCCGCCGTGCGCGAGCTGGTGGCGCGCGGGGTAGACCCTGACTCGCAGATCGTCGAAGGCATGGGCAGCGCGCTGTTTCACGCCTTCGTGCAGCAAGACCCGGTGTACCTGCAAGCCATGCTCGACGGCGGCCTCTCGCCCGATCATCAGGGCAAGGATCAGCTACCGATGCTCAAGCGCGCGCTGCTGGAAGGGCACCCCGCCCACCTGCGTCTTTTGATCGAGCGCGGGGCCAACGTCAATGTGCGCGACAGCCTGGGGGGTACGGCACTGACCACGGCCATACGACAAGGCAATGTGGAGGCCATTGACATGTTTATGGCTCGAGGTGCCGATTTGAACGTGCAGCAAAGCAGCGGCATCAGTCTGGCATGGACGGTGTACCTCACGCTGGAAGACGCCCGTCTGCCACCTCCCGCCTTGCAGGCCATCGACAAGCTGCGCGAGCGCATGATCGCCCAAGGCATCGAATGGCCACCTGAGTCGCCCACGCAGTGGCGAGCGCGCCATGTGGCATCTCCCATATTCACGTCGCGTTGAGCTGCCCGTCTGGCATCGAGGCACGCATGGCTTTCCGGCACCTGTCCCTCGTGATCTTGTTGCGCTGCCTTGCCGCCGCCACGCTCACCGCCGCCACCCTCGGCGCGGCCAGTGGCTGCGACAGGCTGCTATCGGCCATGACTTCAAGCACCTCTGTCAAACCCGCTTCGCACTACTTCAGTGGCCCCACGCTCGCCGCGGCACGCGGCATCGAGCGCGACGACCTCGCCCCGTTGGCGGCGCTGTCTGCCACCGAACTGGCCGCGCCGGGGCGCGAGCAAATGAGCCTGATGTGGTGGGCGCTCATGCGCCACAAACCCGCCGCCGTGCGCGAGCTGGTGGCGCGCGGGGTAGACCCTGACTCGCAGATCGTCGAAGGCATGGGCAGCGCGCTGTTTCACGCCTTCGTGCAGCAAGACCCGGTGTACCTGCAAGCCATGCTCGACGGCGGCCTCTCGCCCGATCATCAGGGCAAGGATCAGCTACCGATGCTCAAGCGCGCGCTGCTGGAAGGGCACCCCGCCCACCTGCGTCTTTTGATCGAGCGCGGGGCCAATGTGAACGTGCGCGACAGCCTGGGTGCAACGGCACTGGATACAGCCATCAATCAGCGCAATACCGAGGCAATCGTCTTGTTTGTTGCGCATGGTGTGGACCTTGACGTTAAGCACGAAGGGGGGGGGAGTCGCCCACGCATTGGCGAGCGCGCCATGTGGCATCTCCCATATTCACGTCGCGTTGAGCTGCCCGTC
>JAUNTQ010000009.1:0-27596 GCA_030538605.1 Pseudomonadota bacterium | reverse complement strand
TCTTGTTTGTTGCGCATGGTGTGGACCTTGACGTTAAGCACGAAGGGGGGGGGAGCACGGCTTGGGGGGTTTACTTCACTTTACAAAAAGGCACACTTACTCCCACTGTGCGCAATGAGCTTGACAAGCTGCGCGAGCGCATGATTGCCCAAGGCATCGAATGGCCACCTGAGTCGCCCACGCAGTGGCGAGCGCGCCATGTGGCATCTCCCATATTCACGTCGCGTTGAGCTGCCCGTCTGGCATCGAGGCACGCATGGCTTTCCGGCACCTGTCCCTCGTGATCTTGTTGCGCTGCCTTGCCGCCGCCACGCTCACCGCCGCCACCCTCGGCGCGGCCAGTGGCTGCGACAGGCTGCTATCGGCCATGACTTCAAGCACCTCTGTCAAACCCGCTTCGCACTACTTCAGTGGCCCCACGCTCGCCGCGGCACGCGGCATCGAGCGCGACGACCTCGCCCCGTTGGCGGCGCTGTCTGCCACCGAACTGGCCGCGCCGGGGCGCGAGCAAATGAGCCTGATGTGGTGGGCGCTCATGCGCCACAAACCCGCCGCCGTGCGCGAGCTGGTGGCGCGCGGGGTAGACCCTGACTCGCAGATCGTCGAAGGCATGGGCAGCGCGCTGTTTCACGCCTTCGTGCAGCAAGACCCGGTGTACCTGCAAGCCATGCTCGACGGCGGCCTCTCGCCCGACCACCAGGGCGAAGGTCAGCTGCCCATGCTGGAGCGTGCGCTGTTGCACGGCCACCCGGCCCACCTGCGCCTTCTGATCGAGCGCGGGGCCAACGTCAATGTGCGCGACAGCCTGGGCGGCACGGCCCTGACCACGGCCATACAACAAGGCAACGTTGAAGCCATTGACATGTTCATGGCCCGAGGGGCTGATCTGGACGTGCAGCAAATCAGCGGCGTCAGCCTAGCTTGGGAGGTGTACCTGACCCTCGAGAACGCCCGCCTGCCGCCGCCCGCCTTGCAGGCCATCGGCAAGCTGCGCGAGCGCATGATTGCCCAAGGCATTGCATGGCCGCCTGAGCCACCACCGGCGTGGAAGAAAAAGCTCGCCGCCCAGCAGGCAGCCTCTGCGGCTTCTCGGCCCTGATAGCGGGCGCGCCTCCACCCTCTGCGCCGTGACGTATCGTGTCGTCCGCGCCGCACGCATCCCGGCCAGACTTTCGCTTACTTCGTCGCAACCGCCCACCCCGCCATGCCCACCTTGCAAACCTCCTTGGCCCTTTTTTCCATGGCCCTGCTGCTGGCCTTGGCGCCGGGGCCGGACAACCTGTTCGTGCTCATGCAGTCGGCCACCGGCGGGCGGCGCACCGGCTTTGCCGTGGTCGTGGGACTGATGCTGGGCGTGATGGTGCACACGCTGGCCGTGGCACTGGGGCTGGCGGCGGTGTTCGCCGCGTCCACCACCGCCTTCACCGTGCTCAAGCTCGCGGGCGGTGCCTATCTGCTCTATCTGGCCTGGGGTGCCTGGCGCGCGCCCGCCGTGTTGAAGGCCGATGGCGGCGTGCCCGCTGCCACCCAGTCGTGGCTGCGCCTGATGCTGCGCGGCGTGGTGATGAACCTCACCAATCCCAAGGTGGTGCTCTTCTTTTTGGCGCTGCTGCCGCAGTTCGTGCAGCCCGCGCGCGGGCCGGTGGCGGTGCAGATCGTGTGGCTGGGCCTGATTTTCATCGTCGCGGCCACGCTGGTGTTCAGCGCCGTGGTGCTGGCGGCCGACCTGCTGCGCGGGCGGCTCATCGGCTCGGCGCGCGCGCAGCGCTGGCTCAACCGCGCAGCCGCTGGCGTGTTTGCCGCGCTCGCGCTGCGGCTGCTGGTGGCCGAGCGATGAGCACAGCCTGCGATGGCCTGCGCGTCTACCTGGTGGGCGGCGCGGTGCGCGACGCGCTGCTGGGCCTGCCCATGCAAGACCGCGACTGGGTGGTGGTGGGCACCACGCCCGAGGACATGGCCGCGCGCGGCTTTCAGCCCGTGGGCAAGGACTTTCCCGTCTTTCTGCACCCGGACACGCACGAGGAATACGCCCTGGCGCGCACCGAGCGCCAAAGCGGGCGCGGCTACCGCGGCTTCACCGTCTTTGCCAGCCCTGGTGTGACGATCGAGCAAGACCTGGCCCGGCGCGACCTCACCCTCAACGCCATCGCTGCGCCCGTCAACCCCGTTGCGCCCGTCACCACTGCGCTCGACGAAGCCACGCTCATCGACCCTTTCGGCGGCCTGCGCGACCTGCGCGCCGGGGTGCTGCGCCACGTCACCGACGCTTTTCGCGAAGACCCCGTGCGCATCCTGCGGCTGGCGCGCTTTGCCGCGCGCTTTCACGGCTTTGCCATCGCCACTGAAACGCAGGCGCTGCTGCGCGAGATGGTGCAAGCGGGCGAAGCCGATCACCTCGTGCCCGAGCGCGTGTGGCAAGAGCTGGCGCGCGGGCTGATGGAGCCGCGCCCCGACCGCATGCTGGACGTGCTGCGCGACTGCGGCGCGCTGGCCACCCAGCTGCCCGAGCTGGATCGCCTCTGGGGCGTGCCCCAGCGCGCCGAATACCACCCCGAGGTAGACACGGGCGTACACGTCATGCTCGTGCTGCAAATGGCCGCGCGCCTGCAAGCGCCCCTGCCCGTGCGCTGGGCCTGCCTGATGCACGACCTGGGCAAAGGCACCACGCCTGCCGACGTGCTGCCGCGCCACACCGGCCACGAAGCGCGCAGCGCCGAGCTTCTGCACGCCGTGGGCCAGCGCCTGCGCGTGCCTGCCGACTGCACCGAGCTGGCCGACGTCGTGGCGCGCGAGCACGGCAACATCCACCGCAGTGGCGAGCTGAACGCCGCCGCCCTGGTGCGCCTGCTGGGCCGCTGCGACGCCTTTCGCAAACCCGCCCGCTTTGCCGATGCGCTGCTCGCCTGCGAATGCGACGCACGCGGGCGCGCAGGCCTGCAAGAGCGCCCCTACCCCCAGCGCCCGCGTTTGCTCGCGGCGCTTGCCGCTGCGCAGGGGGTGAACACCGCCCCCGTGGTCCAGGCCGCCGCCGCCCGTGGCGCACGCGGCGAAGCCATCGGCGCGGCCATTGCGCAGGCGCGTGCGCAGGCGGTGGCTGCGTGGCTGGTGGCAGAAGGTGGTGCTTCTAGGGAGTGACGGGGGCGATCGAACAGCCGGACGCAGAGGACGCGAAGATTTCGCAAAGGACGCAAAAGAACAGCCAAAAGAATGGTTTTGCTCCTTCTCCCTCTGGGCTTGTGTATGCACGCATCTTCGTAGGCTGGGTAGAGCGCAAGCGAAACCCAGCCAACCGGCTCGCGAGAGCGCTGGGTTTCGCCTTCGGCTCTACCCAGCCTACGAGGTGGTGGCCTGTTCAGCGTGTTGGGGAAATCGCTCGTACAACGCGAAGTGAGCTTGTAGAGCTTGTAGGGTGGGTGCTTGCACCCACGTGAGCGCTGCGGGCCGTCTCGTCCGCGTGGGCATCAATCACCCACCGCGCGGCGCTGCACGCGCAAGCCGGGCGTGTGCAGACGTGGTCAGAGAGTGAACGGCGGCGGGCCGCAGACCTCGCTGCGGCCCATGGCGTCAGCCATGGCCGTGTTGCTCATGCCCTGCGGCAAGGCCACGCTGTTGTCCGGCACGGTGCTCAGGGCCGCCAGCGCGTTGCACACGCGGTCATCGGGCCCCACGCGCAAGTAGCCCGCCTGCAACTCGGTGCCGTAGGGCCGCAGGCTCTGGTCTTTCGCCACCGTGTAGGGGCTGACGGCCAGCCCAGCCACCATGCGCATGGGCGCCAGCTGGTAAGCGGCGCTGGCTGCGGCAGGGTCAGCCAGTGGCCACAAGGCACCCGCCCCGCCGCAGTCGGCTTGCGGGTAGGCCGCCCGGCGTTCGTGGTGCAGCAACTCGAACTCGCTGCTGCCCCGCGCGAACTCGTCCACATCGCGCAAGGACAAGGCACCGTCCCATGTGGCCGGGTCGACGTTCGTGCATGCAGACCGAGGCCCGTAAGGCGTGTCCATGACGCCGGTGAACGCGTACAGACCAAACATGCGTGCGCCGCCGCTGCCGGGGGTCAACGGCGTGCCCGAACCGGACGAGGCCTCAAGGCGCACGAAGCACTGTGTGGCGTCCATGGCGGTCAGGCGCGCTGCCACGGCGGCTGAGGTGCTGGTGACGAGGGGGTCGTCCTGCCGGTCGGCACCGCCGCCGATCCAGCTGCACAGGCGCCCGTCGGGACGCAGGGCCCACGCCTCGTGGTAGCCGCCGCTCGGGCCGGGGCCTGCACGCGTGGCGCGGTGAAAGCTGAGGCCGTCTGCCGTTTCCGGTACTTTGAGCGCGACCGTGTCCGTGCGTCCCACGTCAAGCGGCAGCACCTGATTGAAGCCGCTGCAACCCTCACCGAAGTACTGGATCTGCATGAGGCGAACGTCCATTGCGCCGCCGCTGCGCGGCGTGACGCGCAGCCCGTAGCGCAGCGTGCCCTCGTTGGGACAGGCGGACTGCATCCAGTCGCCAGCGTAGTGCGCGACATCGGCTGTTGGAGGCGCTGGTGGGTCAGTGTTGTCGCTTCCGCCGCCGCAGGCGGTCAGCAGGGCAAACGCGCAGCTCGCGGCGGTCAGCGCGGCGAGGTGGAGAAGGCGGTGGGTACGCATCATCGATCCTTTCTGAACGTGTTCACGATCTGGAACGACACATGGTGCCATGGTTTGCGGGCGCAGTGCGCGCATGGCCCCGGGTGGCAAGCGGGTTGCGCATCGTTTCGCTGCCTCGACTCGCCTCGCTTGCTTCGCGACGGCAGCGCCCACCAGCAGCCCGCAGGCTGCGCAGCAAGCCCTTTCCAAAGGTCGCGGAGCAGACTTGTGCCAGGCCGCCCGAGCCGGGGTCCCCCCGGCGACCAGCGGCGTCCCCCTGGGGGGATGACGCCGAAGGCGGCTCAGGGGGGATTCATTGCAGCTGGAAGCCGCTGTCGCGAATGATGCGCGCCCAGGCCTGGGTGTAGGCGCGCTCGCGCGTGTCGAGCTGCGCAGGCGTCATGTAGTCCACCGTCAGGCCCATTTCGGTCAGGCGCTGCTGCACGTCGGGCAGGCCCACCACGTGGCTCAAGGCCTGCGTGAAGGTGTTGACGAAGGCGGTGGGCGTGCCCTTTGGGGCCCAGATGCCGTAGAAGGGCAGGTCTTCCAGCCCTTTGACGCCCAGCTCGGACAGTGTGGGTACGTCGGGCAGGGCCGCCTGGCGCTGGCCGCCCAGCACGGCCACCATGCGCAGCCGGCCGGCGCGCTGGTATTCGATGAAGTCCGCCACCGAGCCGATGCCCGCCGGGATCTGGTTGCCCAGCATGTCGGCCATCATGGGTGCGCTGCCCTTGTAGGGCACGGCCGTCAGATCCAGCCCGTGGCGCTTGGCCAGCAGCTGCACCAGAAATTCGGGCGTGGAGGCGGGCGCGGGAATGCCGATGGCGCTCTTGCCGCCCTGCGCCTTGACCCAGGCAAGGTATTCGGGCATCGAGCGCGCGGGCGTGCCGGGCGACACCGCCAGGCCGTTGACGAAGGTGGCGATGCCGCCCAGGGGCATGAAGTCGGCCTGTGGGTCGTAGCCCGGCTTGGCCACCACCTGCGGCAGGATGGAGATGGTGTGGTCGTGCGAGAGAAACACCGTGGTGCCGTCGGCGGGTGCGGCCTTCAGCAGCTGCGCGGCCAGCTGGCCGCCGGCGCCGGGGCGGTTGTCGACCACCACGGGGCGGTGCAGCTCGGCCCTGAGTTTGTCGGCCAGCAGGCGCGCGATCACGTCGGAGCCACCGCCGGCGGGAAAGCCCACCATGATGCGCACGGGCCGCTCATCGGGCGCAGCCCACGCGGCGGGCATGGCGGCGCCCATCAGGCAGGTGGCGGTGAACAGGCGGCGAGACAGGACAGCGGTCATGGTCGTGTGCTTCAGAAAGAGGGTGAGAGTGGGGGCGAAATTCTAGGGTGCCGGGCCTGAGCCGCGCATCAGCGCTCGCGCAGGGTATCGGGCGCGAGCTGGTCGATTTCGGTCAGCAGCGCGGCCAGCGCGCGGCCAGCGGCGTCCACCAGGGCCATGCCGTCTTCGACCTTGGCGCCGGCGGCGTTGCCCGCCACGCCCTCGGGGTGCAGGTCTTGCGCGGCCCAGGCCAGCTTGGCGGTTTTGCCGTTGCCCAGGATGGGGTGGCGCTCGGCGCGCTCGCGCGAGCTGCTCTCGAAATGCTGCGCCTTGTTGATGCGCACCAGCCGGGGCTTGAGCGCGAGCATGATCGCCGTTTCGATCTGCCCGCCGTGCACGCCGAAGCGGTGTTCGTCGGGCGCGAAGCGGGTCATCACGTCGCGGCCGTCGGTGTCGGTGAGCGGCAGGTTGAACCAGCTCACGCCATACACCAGCAGCCCCAGGCGCGCGCGCCATTCGCGTGCGGCCACGTCCATCAGGCCGACGTGGCCGCCGTGGGTGTTGAACAGCACCAGCTTCTTCACCCCGCTGGCCAGCACGCTTTCGGCGATGTCGCTCCACAGGCGCAGCGCCGTGTCGGCCTTGAGCGAAATCGTGCCGGCGAAGGCCGCGTGCTCGGGGCTGTAGCCAATGCGCTGCACGGGCAGAAACAGCACCGGCAGATCCACCGGCAGGTGGTCGCACGCCACTTGCACCATGCTGTGGGCGATGTTGGCATCGACCGACAGCGGCAGGTGCGGGCCGTGCTGCTCGGTCGCGCCCAGCGGCAGCACGGCAATGGTGCGCGCCAGATCCAGCGTGGCGAAGTCCGTGGTGGCCAGGTCAGACCACTGGCGCGTGCGCGGTGGGCGGTGAGGCGGGGGGGGCGTGGACATGGCGAGGGATGTTACAGCCATGGCAGGGCCGATGGCACTTAAAAGACAGCCGAACAGCCGGAACGCGACAAACACGAAAGAAACAAGCAAAACCTGTTTAATTGTGATCTGACCCCAATAAGAGGCAGCAACGGCCGCAGGCTGCGCAGCAAGCCTTTCAAGGTCGCGGAGCAGACCATTCCAGGCCGCCAGAGCCGGGGTTTCCCCGGCGACCAGCGGCGTCCCCGCTCAGGAGGGAAGGCGCCGACGGCGACTCAGGGGGGTTGTCCACACCGCGATGGCCGCCAGCGCCAGCCAGCCCAGCAGCACGCAGCCCAGCAGCATGGTGCGCAGCGAGACGAGGAAGGCGTGCTGGCGTTGCACGTCGAGCGCCATGGCGACGGTGAGGGGGGCGGCACCGGCCAGCGGCATGCGCATGACCAGGGCGCTGCCGCGCCAGGCGTGGCCGTCTTCGTGCCAGCTCACCAGCGGCGCGGGGGGTGCGCTGCGGGGGCGCGCCAGCAGCGCGGGGGGCATGGCGGTGTGCGCGCCTTGCTCATACAGCGGCTGGCCGTGCGCGCCTTGCACGCGCACGGCCAGGCCGGGTTCGTCGGAAAAGCTGTGCTGCAAGCGCGCGGGCAAGGCCGAGAGCGCGGCGGCGTCGTCCACCCGCGCGAGCAGCAGGTTGGCCTCTTGCAGATGGGCTTGCAGGCGCTCGCGGTCGCCCGCTTCAAAAAACAGGTGCAGCGCCAGCAGGCAGGCGCTGGCCACCAGCGCCTGCGCCAGCGCGCCCGTGCCCGCCAGCAGCCAGATGCGGGCGCTTGCCGGGCGTGCGGCGTCGGCGGGTTGGGGAGCGGGTGTGGGGGGCATGGCGGGGCGTTGGGAGAAAAGGGCAGGCCGGCGGGGGGCACGCGGCACCGCATCGTAGGCGGCGCGGCCGTTGGCCTGAAAATGGGCCACGTGCTTTGACCAAAAAAGAGGTATCCGACCATGCATTTTTCACATCCACGTCGCCGCCACGCCCTGTCGCTGCTGGCGCTTTCGGCCTGTGCGCCGCTGGTCTGGGCGAAGGGCGGCCAGGCCGCGCCCGGCATCGAGATCTGGAAAGACGCGCAGTGCGGCTGCTGCGGCGACTGGATCGCGCACATGCAGGCCAATGGCTTTCAGGTGGCCGCCGTGCACGACACAGGCAACCACGCGGTGCGCGCGCGCCTGGGGCTGCCGGAGAAATACGGCTCGTGCCACACGGCGCTGATTGGCGGCTACGTGGTCGAGGGCCATGTGCCCGCCGCCGACGTGCAGCGCCTGCTGCGCGAGAAGCCGCGCGCACTGGGCCTGGCCGTGCCGGGCATGCCCATCGGCTCGCCCGGCATGGACGGCCCGGCCTACGGCGGGCGCGTGGACAAATACGACACGCTGCTGGTGCTGCGCGACGGCAGTGCGCGGGTGTTTCAGCGCCACGGGTGAGGGGTGCGATTGATTCAATAAAAAAAGAGCTGCTTGCGCACGTTTCAAAAGCATTTTATATATGAAAGTATCTGAAATCGTTTTATTGAATACGCAAGCAGCTCCTTTTTACTTCTCATCTCGAAGGTAAATCGCCAGCTTCGAGACAGACTTCCTCAACGGAATGAGGGGCCTGACCGCTCATTTGTCCAGAGAGATGACCCGCACAAGGCGACTGAATTCCGGCATGCTTTGCAAGCATTCATACCACTCAGTGGCATAATCAATCAATGGCGACTCGAGTCTTCAAGACCCGCTATTTCCAGCGATGGATGCGCAAGACGGAGTTGACTGATCCCGCATTGTGCAAAGCCGTCAAGGAGATGGCCGCCGGGCTGATCGACGCCGATCTCGGTGGCGGCGTGGTGAAAAAGCGCGTCGGGCTGGCCGGGCGCGGCAAGCGTGGCGGCGCAAGAACGTTGGTCGCCACGAACAAGGGCAAGCGCTGGTTCTTCGTGTTCGGCTTCGAGAAGAACGATCGGGCCAACGTCAGCGACGAGGAGCTGGAAGGCTTGCAGGCGGTCGCTGTCGATTTGCTGTCCCGCACCGGAGCGCAGTTGGATGCAGCCGTCGCCGACGGCATGTTGCAGGAGATCTGTCAATGACCGCCAAGACCAAAGCCAAGAGCCGCATTCTCGAAGCCGTGCACGAAACGGCCGGCGATCTGCATCGCCTGGGCTTCATCGACAAGCGCAAGATGCAGAAGTACGACGTGCTGTGCCTGGCACCCATTCAGGACTACGACGCTGCCAAGGTCAAGGCGCTGCGCGAGCGCCTGAACCTGAGTCAAACCGTGCTGGCCTCGGTGCTCAACACAAGCACATCCACCGTCCGCAAGTGGGAGGTGGGCGACAAGCGGCCCAGCGGCCCATCGCAGAAGCTGCTGGACATCATCGAGCGCAAGGGGCTGCAAGCGGTTCTCTGACCTGGTTTGCAAAGGGGCGCGCAAGCCTCTTCAAATGCCGCCCTCACCCCTTCACCTGCGGCCCCGGCGTGCGCGCCACGTTCATCAGCCAGCACACCTGCGCGAAGTAGCCGATGAGCGTGAGCAGTTCCACCCGCGTGGCCTCGTTCCACTGCTGGGCAGCCTGCGCATAGGTGACATCGCTCAGGCGGTGCTGGGCGATGAGCTGCTCGGCCACGGTGCGGGCCAGCGCCAACTCGGCGGGCAGGCTGGCGGGCGAGGGTTGACCGGCGTCCAGCGCGGCCAGCGCATCGGCGGGCACGCCGGCGGCCTGGGCCAGGGGCAGGTGCATGTCCCACTCGAACACGTTCGACACGGCGCGCGCTACCACGCACATCGTCCACTCGCGCAAGGGCGCGGCCAGCGTGCCCTTGAAGCGCAGCGCTTCACCCACGCTGGCCACCGCCGCCAGCAGCTCGGGCGTGTGCAGCAGCGGGCGGAAGGGGCCATACACGCCGCCACGCGGGCCGTTCACCAGCGCGTCGGCGGCGGCTTGTTGCGCCTCGCTCAGCGCCGTGGGCGGGCCCAGGCGCTCGGCCTGTCCGGCTTCGGGGAAAGGGCGCGGCGAGCGGCTGGAGGGCGGGGTGTTCATGCGCGAGGGCTCCTTGTGTCAGCGGGTGAAACGGGTGAAAACGCGCCGCGCGCCAGCCAGGCGGCGGTGAGCACGAGCAGCGCCGTGGCGGCGGCATTGCCCCACCACAGCGCGTCTTGCCCCAGCGGGCGGGCGCTGCCCAGCGCACGCACCAGCAGCGGCCCGGCGATCTGCCCGGCGGCAAACGCCACCGTCATGCGCGCCAGCAGCGGCGTGGGGTTGTCCGGGGCCAGCTCGCGCGCCAGTTGCAGGCCCGCCATGGTGGCCACCATGAAGGTGCCGCCCACCAGCACCGCCGCGGCGGCCAGCGCCCACAGCGCCTGCGAAAACAGCACCACCGCCGTGCCCAGCGCCATCACGCCCTGCGCCACGGCCCACACGCGCCGGCGCGGCCACGCGCGCAACCAGCGCGCAGCTACCGCCACCGACAGCGCCGCCGCCGCACCGAACAGCGGCCAGGTCAGCCCGAACACCAGCGGGTCGGCCACCTGCTCGCGCGCCATCGCCGGCAAGAAAGTGGCCGGCACGATGTAGCCAAAGCCGAACGAGCCATAGCACAGCACCAGCGGCCAATGGCCCGCGCGCGCCGCCCCGCCCGCTTGTGCGGGTGCAGTCGCGGAGACGGGCGCGGAGACGGACGCGGACGCGCGCACGGTGAAGGCCAGCACTGCCCCCACGCTCGCCAGCACGGCCAGCTCCAGCCACAGCGCGCGCGCCGTCTGCATGCCGCCCAGCCAGGCCAGCAGGCCCGTCAGGGCAATGCCCGTGCCTACGCCCACATACATCCACGCCGCCGCATGCGCCGCCCCGCGCCGCGCCAGCTCGGCCATGCACCACGCGCTGGTGCACACCAGCGCCCACGCGCTGAACACCCCCGCCGCCAGCCGCAGCGCGCCGCCCGCCAGCGGCAGCAGCGCATCGGGCAGTGCACCCACCAGCAGCGTGGTGGCCGTCACCCCCGCCAGCGCCCAGCGCAGCCCGTGCAGCGGCTGCGCGCCAAAGCGCGCCGCCGTCAGCGCGCCCAGCAGATAACCGATGTAATTGGCCGCCGCCCATTCCGCCCCGCGCGCGGCGTCCAGCGTGCCGTCGCGCAGCATCAGCGGCAGCAGCGGCGTGAACGCAAAGCGCCCGATGCCCATCGCCACCGCTAGCGCCACCGCGCCAGTCAGCACCACGCGCAACGCGCTGGGCAGGTCATGGGTGGTGGGGGCAGAAGGTGGCATGGGGGTGTATTAGAGCGTGTTCGCCTCATCGCGCATGATGACTGGCGCTGACGCGCCATGACGAATGACGAATGACGAACGACCACGGCGCTGGTCATTTGTCATGCGCTCGCCAGAGCGCGGTCATTCGTCATGCGCCACAGCCTCTGCGGGAACCAACCCACCCGCACATGCCTCACACTCCGCTGGCTTTTCCATTCCTCTTCATGACTGCTCTGCGCTCTCGCCTGCCCGCACTGCCACTGCTGATGGCGTTTTTCCTGATGGCGGCCAGCGCCTGGCTGACGGGCGCACAGGCCCAGGGCTTTGCCCGGGGCGAGGTCAAGACCGAGCAGGTCAGCGCCACACTCGTTGCCCACGCGCCGGGCGGCGTGCCGCTGGGGCTGATGCCCGAGCAGGCCGAGGGGCAGCCGGTGTGGCTGGGCTTGCAGATCACGCACGCGCCCGAGTGGCACACCTACTGGAAAAACCCCGGCGACTCCGGCCTGCCCACCGAGCTGCAATGGACGCTGCCCCCGGGCGTGATGGTGGGCGACATTGCCTGGCCTGTCCCCAAGAAAATCCCCATCGGCCACCTGGCCAACTATGGCTACGAAGGCACGGTGCTGCTGCCCGTGCCCCTCATCGTCACGCCCGCCTACCAGCCCGGCCCGCTGGCCGATGCGATGGACATCAAGCTCAAGGCCACCTGGCTGGTGTGCCGGCAAGAGTGCATTCCGCAAGAGGGCGAATTTGCGCTCAAGCTTCCGCTGCGCAGCTCCACCGCGCTGCATGGCGCGGCGTTCGACGCGGCGCTGCAAAGCCAGCCCACCGACGTGCCCGGCGCGCACCAGGCCACGCTGGCCGACGGCGGGCAGCGCCTGCACCTGCGGGTGGAAGGCCTGCCCGAATCGCTGCGCGGGCAGACGCTGGAGCTGTTCCCCGAAACGCCCTACGTCATCGTCACCGCCGCGACGTTGGCAGGGCAGGGCGAGGCGCTGGGCGAGCGCAGCTGGCGTCAGCAATGGGACGGCGCGGTGTGGACGGCCGACCTGCCCATCTCGCCCGAGCGCAGCGAAAGCCCCGCGACGATGCCGCTGGTGCTGGCCGCGGGCGACGGGCAGGCCTGGCGCGCCGAGGCGCAGGTGGCGGGCGACTGGCCCGCGCTGGCACCGCTGGCCGTCGTGTCGCCCGCGCTGGAGGCCGCGCTCAGGGCCAACGCCGAAAACGCCGCCAACCCCACTGCTGCCGCGCCCATCTCGACGGCGACCGTGGCACTCGCCCTGCTGGGCGCGCTGATCGGCGGGCTGGCGCTCAACCTCATGCCCTGCGTGTTTCCGGTGCTGGCCATCAAGGTGCTGGGCTTTGCGCAGCACGGGGGCGACCGGCGCGCGCACCGCCTCAGCGGGCTGGCCTACACGGCGGGGGTGGTGCTGTCGTTTCTGGCGCTGGGCGCGCTCATGCTGGCGCTGCGCGCGGCGGGGCAGCAGCTGGGCTGGGGCTTTCAGCTGCAATCGCCCGCCGTGGTGGCGGCGCTGGCGGTGCTGTTCACCGTCATCGGGTTGAACCTGGCGGGCGTGTTCGAGTTCGGCCACTTTCTGCCCAGCCGCGTGGCCACGCTGCAAGCGCGCCACCCGGTGGCCGACGCGGGCCTGTCGGGCGTGCTGGCCGTGGCCGTGGCCTCGCCCTGCACCGCGCCTTTCATGGGCGCATCGCTCGGGCTGGCGATGGGGCTGCCCGCCTGGCAGGCGCTGGCGGTGTTTGCCGCCATCGGCCTGGGCATGGCGCTGCCGTATCTGGCCGCCAGCTGGTGGCCCGCCGTGGCGCGCTGGCTGCCCCGGCCCGGCGCGTGGATGGACACCTTCCGCCGCTTTCTGGCCTTTCCCATGTTCGGCACCGCCGTGTGGCTGCTGTGGGTGCTGGGGCAGCAAAGCGGCATCGACGGTGCCGCCGCGCTGCTGGCCCTGTTGGTGGCGCTGGCGCTGCTGCTGTGGGCGCTGGGCCTGCGCGGGCGCGCCCAGCGTGGGCTGACGGCGCTGGCGCTGGTGGTGGGCGCGCTGCTGCTGTGGGCCGTGGGCCCGCGCGTCACGCAAATGTCGCCGCCGCTGGCGCAAGGCGTGGTGGCCGAAGGCGCGCGCTGGCAGCCGTGGTCGGCCCAGGCCGTGCAGAGCGTGCTGGCCGAGGGCCGCCCCGTGTTCGTCGACTTCACCGCCGCCTGGTGCATCACCTGCCAATACAACAAGAAGGCCACGCTGGGCCATGCCGAGGTGCTGGCCGCGCTGGATGCCGCGCGCGTGCAGACCTTCCGCGCCGACTGGACGCGGCGCGACGCCGCCATCACCGCCGAGCTGCAAAAGCTGGGCCGCGCGGGCGTGCCGGTGTATGTGCTGCAAGCGCCCGGCAGGCCGCCCGTGGTGCTGAACGAAATCCTGAGCGTGGCCGAGGTGAAGGGTGCGCTGGCGGGGCTATGACGTCGCCTGGCTGAGGGCGATGAGCGCGGCAGGGTCTTGCATCAGGCGCAACCACTTGTCATGCCGCTGCAAGCGGAAGGTGAGGCCGAAGTCGGTGTCGGTGTCGATCACCAGCAGCGGCGGCGCGTCGGCGCTGCGCAGCTCGTACACCCGCTGCATGCTGGCCAGCGGCAGCGACAAGGTGGCCATGCTGGACGGCCCGGTAAACACGAAACGCCGACTCGTCAGCGCCGCATAGCCCTCAACCGGTGGCCGTCCCGGGGTTTGCAGGTGAACGGCGGAGCCTTCCAGGTAGAGGTTTTCGGTGTTCGGAGGGTGCATGTTCTTTTTGCTTGCGGTTACGTTCCGAATGATCCAGTGACGTGACTATAGGTCAAACAAATGACGTAACTATTCATTATCGGCACCCCGCTTACGCGCATCTTTCATAGGGTTGCGCCATGCAGGATGCCAAGCAGCAATTTGCGCAAAAGTTAAGCGAAGCGATGGTGGCCGCCGGGTACGCGGCCAAGCCATCGGTGCTGGAGCGCGAGTTCAACACGCGCCATTGGGGCAAGCCCATGTCGCTGCATGGCGTGCGGCGCTGGCTGCGGGGCGAGACCGTGCCCGACGCGCGCAAGCTGCGCACCTTGTGCGAGTGGCTGGGCGTGTCGGCGCAGGACTTGCTGGGTTTTGACGCACCACCCGCCGCCGCGCGCGCGCCGTGGGCGGTGGGCCTGGGCTATCAGGAGCGCGAGCTGTTCGAGCTGTTCTTGCGTCTGCCCGTGCCCGCGCGGCGCTCGGTGCGCGAGGTGATCCTGGCGTTTGCCGCAGCCCACCGGGTCGAGCCGCTGAAATGACACATGACTTCGCTGCGCGTTAATTGGGGTCAGATCACGATTGATTGGGGAAACAAGCGTGGGTTGCCCTCACCCCAACCCTCTCCCAGAGGGCGAGGGAGTAAAACCGGGGCCGAGTGAAGCCACTTTTCGCTTGGCCGTGCCGACAAGCACATGAGGCGAAAAAAAAGCAGCCCGCGCGGGCTGCCTTTTCATGTGGCGCACGCGCGCTGCTTACTTGGCGTAGTCGTACACGCCGCGCCCGCTCTTGCGGCCCAGACGACCTGCGGCGACGTATTCGCGCATCAGCGGGCAGGGGCGGTATTTGCTGTCGCCGAACTGCGCCAGATACACCTCCATCACCGCCAGGCACACGTCGATGCCCACCATGTCGGCCAGCGCCAGCGGGCCGATGGGGTGGTTGCAGCCCAGGCGCATGCCGGCGTCGATGTCTTCGGGTGTGGCCAGGCCTTCGGCCAGCACGTAGAAGGCTTCGTTGATCATGGGCACCAGGATGCGGTTGACCACGAAGCCGGGCGCGTTCTTCACCGTGATGGGCGACTTGCCCAGCGCGTCGGCCAGCGCCTTCACGGTGTCGTGCGTGGCGTCGCTGGTTTGCAGGCCGCGAATGATCTCCACCAGCGCCATCATGGGCACGGGGTTGAAGAAGTGCATGCCCACGAAACGGTCGGGGCGGCCCGTGGCGGCGGCCAGCTGCGTGATGGAGATGGACGAGGTGTTGGTGGCGATGATGACGGGCGCGTCCAGCAGCTCGTCCAGCTGCTTGAGGATCTTGTTTTTCAGCTCGTGGTTTTCGGTGGCGGCCTCGATGACGAGCTGCGCGCCTTTCAGGGCGTCGTAGCTTGTGCTGCCCTTGACGCGGGCCAGCGCGGCGGCTTTGTCGGCCTCGCTCATCTTGTCCTTGGCGACCAGGCGCTCCAGGCTCTTGCCGATGGTGGCCAGGCCCTTGTCCACGGCGGCCTGGTTGATGTCCACCATGATGGCGTTGATGCCCTTGACGGCGCATGCCTGCGCGATGCCGTTGCCCATGGTGCCTGCGCCGACGATGCCGACCGTGGTGATGCTCATGACCTTTGCTCCTGCTGTGCGGTAGTGGAAAACCTTGATGGTAGTGCCCTCGCATGTCAGCCCTTTGGCACTGCACAATGCGCCTCCAGTGCATGAGCGGAAAGTGGGAGGGCTTTGACGATGGTCAATGAAGCAGACTACGTGATCGCGGGCGGCGGCTCGGCGGGCTGCGTGCTGGCCGCGCGCCTTTCCGAAGACCCCGCCGTGCGCGTGACGCTGCTGGAGGCCGGCCCGCCCGATGCCAGCGTGCTCATCCACTGCCCCACCGGCCTGGGCGTGATGGCGCGCATGCCCACGGCGGCCTTTGCGCACAACTGGGCGTTTCAGACCGTGCCGCAGCCGGGCCTGAACGGGCGCCGCGGCTACCAGCCGCGCGGCAAGGTGCTGGGCGGCAGCAGCTCGGTCAACGCCATGATCTACACGCGCGGCGTGCCAGAGGATTACGACGCCTGGGCGGCCGAGGGCAACGCCGGCTGGGCCTGGGCCGACGTGCTGCCCGCCTTCAAGCAGGCCGAGCACAACGAGCGCGGCGCCGACGCCTTTCACGGCACGGGCGGGCCGCTCAATGTGATGGACTTGTGCGACCCCAACCCGTTTTCGCACGCCTTCGTCGAAGCCGGCGTGCAGGCCGGGCATGCGCACAACCCCGACTTCAACGGCGCCAGCCAGGAGGGCGTGGGGCTGTACCAGGTCACGCACAAGGGCGGCGAGCGCTTTTCAGCCGCCAAGGCGTATCTGACGCCGCAGCGCGCGCGGCCCAATCTGCGCGTGATCACTGGCGCGCGCGCCACGCGCATCGTGATCGAGCACGGGCGCGCCGTGGGCGTGGCCTATGTGCAGGACGGGCGCGCACACACACTGCGCGCCGCGCGCGAGGTCGTGCTGAGCGCGGGCGCGCTGCAATCGCCGCAGCTGCTCATGCTCTCGGGCATTGGCCCGGCAGACCACTTGCGCGCGCACGGCATTGACGTGGTGCACGATCTGCCCGGCGTGGGCGAGCACCTGCACGACCACCCCGACGTGGTGCAGGTGTGGGACGCCAACCGTGCCTACGAGCTGTTTGGCCTGTCGCTGCCCGGCATCGCCCGCACCGCACGCGCCGTGGGGCAGTGGCGGCGCGAGCGGCGCGGCATGCTGACCAGCAACTTCGCCGAGGCGGGCGGCTTCATCAAGAGCGATGCGGCCGAAAGCCTGCCCGACCTGCAACTGCATTTCGTCGTGGGCAAGCTGGTCAACCACGGGCGCGCCACCGTGTTTGGCCACGGCTTTTCGTGCCACGTGTGCGTGCTGCGCCCGCAAAGCCGCGGCAGCCTGCGCCTGGCCAGCGCCGACCCGCTGGCCGCGCCGCTGATCGACCCGGCCTTCTTGCAAGACGCAGACGACACGCGCCGCATGGTGGCCGGTTTCAGGCACATGCGCGAAATCCTCAGCCAGCCGGCGCTGGCGCGCCACGGCGGCGTGGAACGCTCGGCAGCCGCGCGCACCGACGCCGAGATCGAAGCCTTCGTGCGCCAGCACGCCGACACCATTTACCACCCCGTGGGCAGCTGCCGCATGGGCCAAGGCCCGATGGACGTGGTGGATGCGCAGCTGCGCGTGCGCGGCATCGACGCGCTGCGCGTGGTGGACGCTTCTGCCATGCCTCGCATCGTGGGTGCCAACACCAACGCGCCCGTCATCATGATGGCCGAGCGCGCGGCAGAGATGATGCGCGCCCTCTGAGTCGCCTTCGGCGCCTTCCCGCCGAGGGGGACGCCGCTGGTCGCCGGGGAAACCCCGGCTCGGGCGGCTGTTGGGCTTGGCCTGCTCTGCGGCCTTTCGAGGGTGGGCTTGTTTCGTGGTCAGGCTTGATGGGGTAAATAAAGAGTAGCTGCTTGCGCAAGCTTTAAAACGATTTCAGCATATTTTGTATATGAAATTGTTTTAAAACGTGCGCAAGCAGCTCTTATTTTTTACTTCCTGAAGCGCTGCCGGGTAAAGGCCAGCGCCAGCCAGTAGCTGGCCACGGCATAGACCAGCAGCAGGCCCAGGTGGCGCATGGGCTGCGCGGGCCACTGGTTGAGAAACAGCGGGCGCACCAGCTCCACGGCTGCTGTCAGCGGCAGCCAGTCGGTGATGGCCTGCGCAAACGCCGGCAGCTGCGTGCGCGGAAAGAACACGCCGCTCAGGAACATCATGGGCGACAGCAGCACCGCGAAGTAGTAGGTGAAAAAGTCATAGCCCCTGGCCTTGGCGTTGAACACCAGCGCCATGCTGGCAAAGGTGATGCCCGCCAGCAGCAGGATGGGCGGCACCAGCACCAGTTTCAGGCTGTGGCTGATGCCCAGCGCCAGCATCACGCCCAGAATGGCCACCACCGCAAACAGCGCCTTGAAGCCCGCCCACAGCATCTCGGCCAGCACCACGTCGTCGAGCTGCACGGGCGTGTTGAGAATGCCGTCCCAGGTTTTTTGCACGTGCATGCGCGAGAAGGCCGAGTAAAGCGCCTCGAAGCTGGCCGCGTTCATGGCGCTCATGCAGATGCTGCCGCTGGCTAAAAACAATATGTAGGGCACCTCTTGCCCGTGCGTGGGCACGCGCCCCACCATCGCGCCCAGGCCATAGCCAAAGGCCACCAGCCACAAAAGCGGCTCGCCGATGTTGGCCAGCAGACTGGGCACGGCCAGCTTGCGCCAGACCTGCAAGTTGCGCTGAAACACGGGCCACCAGCGCATGGACAGGCGGGGGGGTGCCCAGACGGAAGGCGCGTTCATGGCCGCCCGCCCGGATGACGAATGAGCGCGCCTGCGGCGCATGACGAATGACAGAGAGCGATCATGGGCATGGCTTTTTGCATTGGTCATTTGTCATGGCGCGCCAGCGCCGGTCATCCCGCACCATCACCCGCCCTCCCGAATCTGCCGCCCGGTGAGCTTGAGAAACAGGTCTTCCAGGTTGGCCGGGCGGTGCAGCGTGCGCAGCTGCGGATGGTGCTCCAGTGCCTGCATCAGCGGGCGCGCGTCGCGGGTGTAGAAGAACACCGTCTCGCCGCTTGTTTCCACGCGCTCGGCGTGGGCGGCCAGCGCATCGGCCAAGGGCAGCGCGCCGTGGCCGTAGACCTCGACCACCTCCGGCTCCAGGTGCTCGGCAATCAGCGCGCGCGGGCGGCCTTCGGCAATCTTGCGGCCGTGGTCAAGCACCAGCAGGCGCTGGCACAGGCGCTCGGCCTCGTCCATGAAGTGCGTGGTCAGCAGGATCGACTTGCCGCCTGCCAGCAGCATTTGCAGGCGCTCCCACATCAGGTGGCGCGCCTGCGGATCGAGCCCCGTGGTGGGCTCGTCCAGCAGCAGCAGGTCGGGGTTGTTGACCAGAGCGCGCGCCAGCGACAGACGGCGCTTCATGCCGCCCGACAGCTCCGCAGGCTTGGCCACCGCCTTGTGACTGAGCGCGGCAAAGTCGAGCAACTGCGGCACGCGCTCGGCCATGTGCGCGCGCTTCAGGCCAAAGTAGCGGCCAAACACGAACAGGTTTTCGGCGCAGCTGAAGTCGGGGTCGAGCGTGTCGAACTGCGCCACCACGCCCAGCCGCGCCTTGATGGCCAGCGCGTCGCGCGGCATGTCCAGCGCCGTGCCATCGGCCTGCGCAAAGTAGCGGATGTGGCCCGCGTCGGGCGCGGTCAGCCCCAGGCACAGGCGGATGGTGGTGGTCTTGCCCGCGCCGTTGGGGCCGATGATGCCCAGGCACTCGCCCGGTGCAATGGCAAACGACACGCCATCGACCACGCGCTCGCCGCCGTAGCGCTTGACCAGGTCGTGCACGTCGAGCAGGGGCGGGGCGTTGTCGGGCATGCGCGGCATTGTGCCTTTGGCGTTGCCTCTATTGGTTTTCGGGTTAATAATATGCATGCATATCAATAAACGCCGCTCCCCTGCCGCCAGCAGCGGAAGCCGGCCCCCAAGGAGACAGGCGATGAACCCCGCAGACGCCATCAACGCGCTGGGCCACACCGAATCGCTCGGCCGGCTCGAAGACCTGCCTGCCGATTACCTGCAGGCCATCAACGACCTGTCTGTGGTGCCGCTGTGGCCGCAGCTGCGCGGTCTGCTGCCGCGTGGCAAACCGGCGCGGGCCACGCAGCCCTGTCTGTGGCGCTACACGCAAGTGCGCCCGCACCTGCTGCGCGCGGGCGAACTGACGCCCATCGAAAAAGCCGAACGCCGCGTGCTGGTGCTGTGCAACCCCGGCCACGGGCTGGACAAGCTGGTGGCCACGCCCACCATCTACGTCGGCCTGCAACTCATCCTGCCCGGCGAGGTGGCACCCAACCACCGCCACACGCCCACGGCGGTGCGCTTCGTGATCGAAGGCAGCGGCGGCTTCACCACCGTGGACGGCGAAAAATGCCCGATGGAAAAGGGCGACCTGATCCTCACGCCCGCTGGCCTGTGGCACGAACACGGCCACGAAGGCGCAGGCCCGGTGGTGTGGCTCGACGCGCTGGACCTGCCCATGGTCTACGCCATGGAAGCCAGCTACGCCATCGAAGGCCCGCCGCAAACCGCGCGGCCCGGCGCAGACGCATCGCAACACACCTACCGCCGCGCGGGCCTGCTGCCCTATGCCTCGCTGGGCCGCGCCAGCCGCCCGCGCTACCCGCAAATCCGCTACCCGTGGCGCGACGTGCGCGAAGCGCTGGGCCAACTGGCCACCGCCACGCCCAGGAGCGACGCCGTGCAACTGGCCTACGTCAACCCCGAAACCGGCGCGCCCTGCCTGCCCACGCTGGGCTTTTCGGCGCAGTTGCTGCGCGCGGGGCAAGACATGGCGCCGCGCCGGCGCTCGGCCAGCAGCGTGGTGCACGTCATCGAAGGCCGGGGCGAATCGCTGATCGACGGCGTGCGCCTGACCTGGCAGGAAGGCGATACGCTGGCGATTCCCACGCATGCCGATGTCACGCACCGCGCCACGGGCAGCGATGCCTATCTGTTCCACGTGGACGATGCGCCTATGCAGCGTGCGCTGGGTTTCTATGAGGATTTTTAGCGCTTCAAAAAGCCCATAAAAACCGGACGCAGAGGACGCAGAAAAAACCATTTTCTCGGCTGTTCTTTGGCGACTTCTGCGAATCCTTTGCGTCCTCTGCGTCCGGCATTTTTCTCTTCTCATCCCTCACTCAACACCATGACCACCTACATCTTTCCCCCCGCCCCCCAAGCCGCCGTGCCCGTGCGCGGCAGTGCGCAGCCATACGCCGTCACGCGCATCTTCTGCGTGGGCCGCAACTACGCCGCACACGCGCGCGAGATGGGGGCCGACCCCGACCGCGAGCCGCCCTTCTACTTCAACAAGACGCCCGCCGACCTGGTGATGAGCGGCGCCACCGTGCCCTACGCGCTGGGCACGAAGAACCTGCACTACGAGATGGAGCTGGTCATCGCCATCGGCCGGCCCGCTTTTCGCGTGGGCGTGGACGACGCGCTCGCCTGCGTGTGGGGCTACGCCTGCGGGCTGGACATGACGCGGCGCGATCTGCAAAACGCCGCCAAGCAGACGGGCCGCCCGTGGGACTTTGGCAAGGACTTTGAAAACAGCGCGGTGATGAGCGAGCTGGTGCCCGCCGCGGCCATTGGCCACCCGGCGCAAGGCCGCATCCAGCTGTCGGTCAACGGGCAGACCAGGCAAGACAGCGACATCAAGGCGCTGATCTGGCGCGTGCCCGAAATCGTGGCCAACCTCTCCGAGTACTACCACTTGCAGCCGGGCGACCTGATCTACACCGGCACCCCCGAAGGCGTGGGCGCGGTGCAGCCGGGCGACCGGATCACCGGGGCAATTGAAGGCGTGGGCGAGATCGCGCTGACCATCGGGCAGCCGGAATAACAGCCGGGACTGCCGGACGCGAAGATCACGCGAAGGACGCGAAAAAGAAAAAGAGAAGCAAGGAAGTTTTTTCTTGCGTCTCATGCGCAAGAAAGCCATTCATTCATGTCTTTTGGTTGTTCTTTTGCGTCCTTCGCGTCCGGCAGTTCCAGTTCTCGTGCAACCCACGGCGAAGACACCATGAGCAAGCCTCAACACTTTCTGGTCGTCGGCGGCGGCATTGGCGGCTTGGCGGCGGCGCTGGCTTTGGCCAGGCTCGGCGTGCGCGTCACGCTGCTGGAGCAGGCGGCGCAGATCGGCGAGATCGGCGCGGGCATTCAGCTTGGCCCCAACGCCTTTGCCGCGCTCGACGCGCTGGGCGTGGGCGAGGCCGCGCGCCGCCGCGCCGTCTTCACCGACGAGCTGGTGATGATGGACGCGGTCGATGCCAGTGTGGTCGGGCGCTTTCCCGTCGGCGAATCGTTCCGTCAGCGCTTCGGCAACCCCTACGCCGTCATCCACCGCGCCGACATCCACACCGCCATCCTGGAGGGCGTGCAGCGTTCCGATCGCATCACCTTCCAGACCTCGACCAAGGTCGTGAAGATTGCGCAAGACGCCCACCGCGTCACCGCCACCGACCAGAACGGCAAGACCTACATCGCTGATGCCCTGATCGCCGCCGACGGCGTGCGCTCGGTAGCGCGGGGCATCTTCTTTGGCGATGCGCCGCGCGTGTCCGGCCACGTCGTCTACCGCGCCGTGGTGCCCGTGGCCGACATGCCGCCTGACCTGCGCATCAACGCGCCCGTGGTCTGGGCCGGCCCCCACTGCCACCTGGTGCACTACCCGCTGCGCGGCGGCAACGCATACAACCTCGTCGTCACCTTCCACAGCCGGCAAGAAGAGCAATGGAGCGTGACCGACGGCAGCCAGCAGGAAGTGCTCTCCTACTTCCAGGGCATTCACCCGCGCCCGCGCCAGCTGCTGGACCTGCCCCCCAGCTGGCGCCGCTGGGCCACCGCCGACCGCCACCCCATTCCGCGCTGGACGGCAGGCCGCGTCACCCTGCTGGGCGACGCCGCACACGGCATGCTGCAATACCTCGCGCAAGGCGCGTGCATGGCCATCGAAGACGCCGTGACCCTGGGCGAAGCCATGAAAGCCTGCGGCATGGACATCGACCGTGCCTTCAAGCTGTACGAAGACAGCCGCATCCCCCGCACCGCGCGCGTGGTGCTGTCGGCGCGCGAGATGGGGCGGCTCTACCACGCCGAAGGCGTCGAACGCCTGGTGCGCAACCAGCTGTGGGAAGGCCGCACGCCCGAGCGCTTTTACGACGCGCTGGAGTGGCTGTACGGCTGGCGCGCCGAGCACTGCCTGGCCACGCCACGCCAGGCAGATCAGCGGGTGACGGTTGAGGGGTGACGGCTGAGTGAAAGAAAGCCCGAATGCCGAACGCAGCGAGCGCAAAGGTTTCGCGACAAGTCGCCAAGAAAACAGCCTTCGGTGAGTCTGAATTGCTGGACTATCAATGCGCCTCGGATCTCTTGGTGGGAGCGGGCTTGCCCGCGATGTCGTGTCTGTTGTCCACTGCGGCTTGTACTGCGGGCAAGCCCGTTCCCACCCACATCCGCCATCCGAGACTTCTTGCCAGTCAATCAGAATTGATAGCTGCTTTCGTATGTGAGTTGGGCGATTCGAACGAATTTGATTAAAGACCCAGGAGACGCCATGACCTTTTTTTCCGCTCCCATCGCTCGTCGCGCCACGCTTGGCCTGGTGGCCGCGCTTGCCTTGGGCGCACCAGCCATCGCGCCTGCGGCCGATGCCTTTCCCTCGCGCGTGGTCACGGTGCACACGCCGTTTCCGCCCGGCAGCGGGCCTGACGCGATCCTGCGCACCATCACCGAGCGCCTGTCCAGGCTCTGGGGCCAACCCGTGGTGGTGCAGAACCGCGCCGGTGCGGGCGGCTTCGTGGCGATGGAGGCCACGCGCCGCCTGGCGCCCGATGGCTACAACCTCGTGCAGCTCGACAGCGAGCAGCTCGTCGCCTTGCCCTTGCTCTACAAGTCGCGCCAATTTCAGACGCTGGATATCTTCGAGCCCGTCGCCTCCATTTTCCACACGCCCTTTCTGTTTGCCGTGCCGGCCGACTCGCCATGGAAAAACGTGAGCGACCTCGTGGCGGCGGCCAAAGCCCGGCCGGGCGGCATCAACTACGGTTCGTGGGGCGTGGGCAGCCCTGGCCACCTGGGCGGCGAGCAGCTGGAGCTGGCCACCGGCACGCAGATGCAGCACATCGCCTTTCGCGACTCGGGCCAGCTCTTTACCGCGCTGGCCTCAGGCGAGGTGGCCTGGTCGCTGGGCAGCATTCCGTCCAGCCAGGCCATGTACAAGGCGGGCAAGATCCGCTATCTGGCCGTGGCCGGCCCCAGGCGCATCACGCAAATGCCCGAGGTGCCCACCGTGGACGAGGCCGGTGGGCCGGGGGATCTGGTGCAATCGTCCTTCGTCGTGCTGGTGGCGCCCAAGGGCATGGTGCCCACCGTGCGCGAGAAAATTGCCGCCGACGTGGCCCAGGTGCTGCAAGCGCCCGATGTCAAGGCACGCATGGATACCTTCGCCTTCGAGCCGATCACCTGGTCACCCGACGAGGTGCTGGCACAGGCACGTGCCAAGGGCCAGATGTACGAGACGCTCATCAAGCGCAAGAACATATCGCTGGATTGACGTGTCCCGATGCCTGGAAGGCGAGCACTGCGTTGGGGGGGTGCTGCGATTCTGGATGATGGCCGACAATGCCCGCATCGGCCCCTTGGGCCTTGTTTTCCTTGTGCCTGATTGTCCGTGACCACTCCCTTTGCTGACCGCCTGGCCGTTGCCGGGCAATACCTGCTGCCCAAGAAAGGCATCACCCAACTGGCGGGCCGCGCCGCCAACGCGCGCCTGGGCGATGCCACGCACGCGGCCATTCGCCGCTTCGTCGCGCGCTACGGCGTGGACATGAGCGAGGCGGCCAACCCCGACATCACCAGCTACGCCAGCTTCAACGACTTCTTCACCCGCGCGCTGCGCGATGGGGCGCGCCCGCTGCATGACGCCGACTATGTGTGCCCGGTGGACGGGGCCATCAGCCAGTTCGGCGCCATCGAGCGCGGGCAGATCTTCCAGGCCAAAGGCCACCACTACAGCGCCACCGCTCTGCTGGCGGGCGATGCGGCGCTGGCGGCCGAGTTCGAGAACGGGCAGTTCGCCACGCTGTACTTGAGCCCCAAGGACTACCACCGCATCCACATGCCCTGCGCGGGGCGCTTGCAGCGCATGGTGCATGTGCCGGGCGATCTGTTCAGCGTCAACCCCGTCACCGCGCGCGGCGTGCCGGGCCTGTTTGCGCGCAACGAGCGCGTGGTGTGCGTGTTCGACACCGCGCGCGGTCCCTTCGTGCTGGTGCTGGTAGGGGCCACCATCGTCGGCAGCATGGCCACCGTGTGGCACGGCGTGGTCAACCCGCCGCGCCCGGGCGAGATCCAGCGCTGGGCCTACGCCGACCAGCCCGTTGAGCTAGACAAAGGCGCAGAGATGGGCCGCTTTCTGCTCGGCTCCACCGTGGTGCTGCTGTGGCCGCACGGCACGCTGCGCTTCAACCCCGACTGGGCACCCGGCGGCACTGTGCGCATGGGGCAGGTGATGGGCAAGGCGCTGGGTTGAACAGAGGCTTCAAGCCATTTGTGCCGACAGCGCTTGCTGATAAAGCGCCAAATGCTATCGTTTTTTTGTGTCTCGCCGCTCGACGCATGATCTCGGCTGCTGCTATCGTCCAGACAAGCGCTGCAAGCCGATCTCTCCTCAAGTCAAGGGGCCGCGCGTTGCGCTGGCGCGGCCCGAGCGCCTTCAGCGGCTTGACGGAAAGCTGAACACCGCGCCCTCGCGCACGCCGCCCGCCGGCCAGCGCTGCGTGATGGTCTTGCGCTTGGTGTAAAAGCGCACCGCGTCCGGCCCGTAGGCGTGCAGGTCGCCGAACAGGCTGCGCTTCCAGCCGCCGAAGGAGTGGTAGGCCACCGGCACCGGCAGCGGCACGTTCACGCCCACCATGCCCACCTGAATGTGGTCGGTGAAGTGCCGCGCCGCCTCGCCGTCGCGCGTGAAGATGCAGGTGCCGTTGCCGTATTCGTGCGCGTTGATGAGCTGCATGGCTTCATCCAGCGACTGCACGCGCACCACGCCCAGCACCGGGCCGAAGATTTCTTCCCTGTAAATCACCATGCCCGGCTTGACGTGGTCGAACAGGCAGGGGCCGAGGAAGTAGCCGCCCTCATGGCCCTTGACCTGAAGGCCGCGGCCATCGACCAGCAGCGTGGCGCCTTCTTTCACGCCTTGGTCAACATAGCCCACCACCTTCTCGAAGTGCGGCTGGGTCACCAACGGCCCCATGTCGTTGCCGTTGTCGGTGCCGGGGCCGACCTTCATCTTGGCGATTTCGGTCTTCAGGCCCGCAATCATCTGGTCAGCCACCTCGTCGCCCACCGCCACGATCAGCGGCACCGCCATGCAGCGCTCGCCGCACGAGCCGTAGGCCGCGCCCATCATGGCCGTCACCGCGTTCGCCACGTCGGCATCGGGCATTACCACGGCGTGGTTCTTGGCACCGCCCAGGGCCTGCACGCGCTTGCCGTGTTTGGTCCCCTCGCTATAAATGTATTCAGCGATGGGCGTCGACCCGACAAAGCTGATGGCCTTCACGCGGGCATCGTGCAGCAGCGTATCGACGGCTTCCTTGTCGCCGTTGACCACGTTCAGCACGCCGGGCGGCAGGCCGGCTTCCAGCGCCAGCTGCGCGATGAACAGCGCGCTGGAGGGATCGCGTTCGCTGGGTTTCAGCACAAAGGTGTTGCCGCAAGCCACCGCCATCGGCCACATCCACAGCGGCACCATGGCCGGGAAGTTGAACGGCGTGATGCCCGCGCACACGCCCAGCGCCTGGTGCTCGGCCCACGAGTCGATGCCGGGGCCGACGTTGCGCGAGTGCTCGCCCTTGAGCAGCTCGGGCGCGTAGCTGGCGTATTCGACGTTCTCGATGCCGCGCTGCAGCTCGCCGTGCGCGTCGTTCAATACCTTGCCGTGCTCGGCGGTGATCATCTGCGCGATCTTGTCGGCGTTCTCTTCCAGCAGCACTTTCAGATTGGACATCACCCGCGCGCGCTTGAGCGGCGGCGTGTTGCGCCAGTCGGGGAAGGCTTTTTCGGCGCTGGCGATGGCTTGCTCGACGGTGGCCTTGGCTGCAAGCGCCACGTTCAGGCTGGATTGTCCGGTGGCGGGGTTGAACACCGGCTGGGTGCGCGCGGTGTCGTTGACGATCTGGCCGTCAATGAGGTGGCCGAGGGTTGGGGTGTCGGGTTGGTTGTGCTTCATGGGGTGTCGAATCAGGTTGGCTTGATTCAAGAAATGGGACTATGGCCGAGCAGAAGCACAGTGCTGCAAGCGTTGACTTTCTCTCAGGTGAGTGGCCAATCATGGTTTGTCCAGACTGTGTTTTTCCCGTGCTCATCGTCGACTCCGATCTGGTGAGGGTAGCCCGCCGACGCGAAGACTTGGCTCAATGCCCTTGTGAGTTTGATCGCTTCGTCATGCGTGCAAAACATGGTTCCACTCCCTTGCATGACATCACTCGTGCTGGTTTCCATGTCGAGGTCAATGCGCTCAGTCCGGCTTTTCAATATGTTCTTGTGATTGAAATGGGAGTGGTAGACGAACAGGCCGAGCGCCGACTCCTCCAGCCGCTTCTCTACGCCGACCAAGCCAAGAGGCGCCAGCACAGTAAAGTGAAAGTGACACGCCATCGTTTGAATCAGTAAGTAGCGTGAGCTGGTTGAGCGAAGCGCAGTTCAGCGATTCACTGAGGCCGGAAGCTGGGTTTCGCTGCGCTCTACGCCAGCCTACAAGGCATCGAGTCAGGCCGTGGCGTCGAGGGCGTCCCCCAGCACACTCACCAACCGATCCATCTCCGCCGGCGTGCTGATGAAGGGCGGGGCCAGCTGAATCGTGTCGCCGCCGTAGCGCACGTAGAAGCCTGCCTTCCAGCAGTGCATGGCGATCTCATACGGGCGCTTGGCGGGTTCGCCCGGCGCAGGGGCGATGGTGAAGCCCGCCGCCAACCCGCAGTTGCGGATGTCGAGCACATGCTTGGCACCCTTCAGGCTGTGCACGGCGGCTTCAAAGTGCGGTGCCAATGCCTTCACGCGGCCCACGCCGTCTTCGCGCGCCAGCAAGTCCAGCGCGGCGATGGCGGCGGCGCAGGCCACCGGGTGGGCGCTGTAGGTGTAGC
>JAUNTQ010000234.1 GCA_030538605.1 Pseudomonadota bacterium | reverse complement strand
TGATGGGCGTCGAATCGGGCATGCCGGCCGATGCCGACCTGCTGCCCATCCTGCTGAAGCTCAAGATCAAGGACGCGCCCTGGCAGGCCACCGTGATCGGCCGCGCCGAGATCTGGCCCGTACACCGCCGCGTGGCCGAGCTGGGCGGGCACCTGCGCAGCGGGCTGGAAGACACCTTCTATCTGCCCGACGGCAGCAAGGTGACATCGAACGCGCCGCTGATCGAGCAGCTGACCGTCTATGCGCGCGAGGCGGGCCGCGAAGTGGCTTCACCCGCCGAGGCGCGGGCGATGCTGGGGCTGGCGGCATGACCCTGCCCTGAAAGGCGTCAAGGCCGCCCGAGCCGGGGTTCCCCCGGCGACCAGCGGCGTCCCCTGGGGGAAGGCGCCGAAGGCGACTCAGGGGGGACTGTTTATTTCATGTAGTCGGACACCACCACCCAGCGCCCGTCTTGCAGCTGCGACAGGCGTGAGCTGTTGTTGCCCAGGCGCTTGGTGGGGCTGAAGGTCTGCTCGGCGCCGCCGAAGCGGTCGGAAGGGATGGTCATGGTGTCCATGGCCTTGACGAAGCTGTCGGTGGTCAGCTGGGGGCCGGCTTTTTCGGCGCCCATGATGAAGGCGTTGACGGCCGAGTAGCCGTAGATGGAGAACACCGTGGGGTCTTCATTGAACTTGGCCTTGTACGCGGCGGCCCATTCGCGGATGGCGGGCGACTGTGCGTCGGGGTAGGGGTGCTGCACCGTCATGGCGGCGTACAGGCCGTCCATGGCTTTGCCGCCCAGGCGGTGGATGAGGTCGGTGTAGGCACCACTGGAGCCCAGGAAGGTGGGGGAAAAGCCCGTCTTGCGCGCTTCGCCGATGGCACCGATGGTTTCGCGAATCAGCGTGCCCAGCACCACGAAGTCGCAGCCCGCGGCGCGCAGGCGTGCCATCTGCGAGGAGAAGTCGGTCGCGCCGCGCTTGAAGCTGGCGCGCTCGGCCAGTTCCATGCCCAGGGTCTTGAGGCCCGATTCGGCGCCACGCACCACTTCCAGGCCGAACTCGTCGTCCTGGTAGATCGTGCAGACTTTCTTGGCGCCTTTTTCCGCCACGAGCTTGGCGGTGGCCTGGCGGGTCTGGTCGTAGTAGGTGGCGGCGAACGAGTACTTGAGGCGGTGGTGCGGCTCGTACATCTCGCGCGCGGCGGTGACGGGAAAGAAGCTGACCACGTCCTTGCCGAACAGCACGGGGAAGGTGGCCACGTTCTGCGCGGTGCCGATGTGGCCGACCATGGCGAAGATGCGGTCCTGGTTGACCAGTTTTTGCGCGGCCAGCACGGCGCGGCGCGGCTCGTAGCCCGAGTCTTCGACGCGCAGCACGAGCTTGCGGCCCTGCACGCCGCCGGCGGCGTTGGCCTCGTCCACGCGCATTTGCATGCCCAGGCGCACTTGCTTGCCAAAGCCGGCCAGCGGGCCGGACAGGTCCTGGATGGAGCCGATGGTGAGGGTGTCCTGGCTCACGCCCTGGGCCTGCTGGGCCAGGGCGGGGGCGAAGGCCAGCGTGCAGGCCAGCGCGGCGA
>JAUNTQ010000233.1 GCA_030538605.1 Pseudomonadota bacterium | reverse complement strand
GCGCCCTCCAGCTTCAAGCCGCCGCGCGAGACATAGCGCGCCTCTGCGGCATCGAGCAGCTCGACCTGCGCGCCCGGCGGCAAGTCGTCGCTCTTGGCCAGCTCGCGCCAGCCGGTGGGCGACAGCCAGCGCGCGCCCGCCGCAATCAGCCGCTGCGCCTGGCTGCGGCTGGCGGCCAGGCCGTGTTCGACAAGCCATTGGTCGGCGCGCATTCAGGCAGCGGCGGCAAACGGGTTCAGCACGCGCACGCCGTCATAGGTTTGACCGGCGTTCAGGTCTTCGCTGACCACGGTGTGGGCACCCAGGCGTTGGGCGGCGCAGACGATGGCGGCGTCCCAGTGGCTGATCTGGTAACGCTCGGCCAAGGCCAGTGCTTGCATGACCAGGGCGGCATCCACGGCTTGCACGGCACGTTGCTCAACCACGCGCCGCACCATGTCATGCACCAGCGCCAGCGACAAGCCGTGGCGCGGCTGGCGGGCGTTGTTGAAGAACTCCATCAACACCTGCGCCGACACGCACCAGTCACCGCGCCGCAGCCACTGCAAGGCCACTGGCTGCTTGGGCAAGTGGTCGGGCGCGAGCGAGAGCGCATAGAGCAGGACGTTGGTGTCCAGCAGGTAGACGGGCTTCACGGCTGCGGGCGATGGGGCTGGTTGATGCGCAAGGGACGGTCGTTCGCCTCTTCACGGCTCAACCAAGGCTCGGCACCCAAGGTGCTGCCAGCGACCAGCGCTTGCAACTCGTCGGCCAGGCTTTCGGGCCGGTGCGCGCGGGTGGCGGGCTCAGGTGCCAGCGCGCGCTGCACATCCCGCGCGTCCTTGCCCGCGTCGTGCAATTGGCCCAGCGTTTCCAGCATCACCATCAGTTCGCCTTGCAGCGAGCGGTGGTTGCGCGCGGCCAGCGCCCGCAGCTTGTCGGCCAGGGCGTCGGGCACATGCTTGATGGTCAGGGTGACGGACATGGCGGTTCTCCAAAAAGGATGCGTTGTGCATCCATTCTGGATTCGGGCCGGCGGCAGGTCAATAACGGTACGTGTCCGGCTTGTACGGCCCCTGCTTGGGCACGCCGATGTACTTGGCCTGTTCGCTGGTCAGCTCGGTGAGCTTGGCGTTGAGCTTGGCCAGCTGCAGGCGGGCGACTTTTTCGTCGAGGTGCTTCGGCAGCACGTAGACCTTGCCGACGTCGTACGCGTCGGGGTGGGCGAACAGCTCGATCTGCGCGATGGTCTGGTTGGCGAAGCTTGAGCTCATCACGTAGCTGGGGTGGCCGGTGGCGCAGCCCAGGTTCACGAGACGGCCCTTGGCCAGCAGGATGATGCGCTTGCCGTCCTTGAAGATGACGTGGTCCACCTGCGGCTTGATCTCTTCCCACTTGCACTTTTCTTCCAGCTCGGCGACCTGGATTTCGTTGTCGAAGTGGCCGATGTTGCAGACGATGGCCTGGTCTTTCATGGCCTTCATGTGCTTGTAGGTGATGACGTCCTTGTTGCCCGTGGTGGTGACGAAGATGTCGGCCAGCGGCGCGGCGTCTTCCATCGTCACCACGCGGTAGCCTTCCATGGCGGC
>JAUNTQ010000088.1 GCA_030538605.1 Pseudomonadota bacterium | reverse complement strand
GGCGGCTGCCACTGGCGCAGGTTGCGCACCTGGGTGCGCGCCTGCTGCACGGGCATCACGGCGCGAAACTTGGTGATGGCGTTGTTGTAGAACTCGTTGAGCACCTGCGTGCTGATGCGGCCTGCGGCCTGCGTCCAGCACCAGCGCACCCATTCGCGCGCCTGCGCCTGCTTGGCCAGGTCGCGCGCGTCCACGGTGTAGAGAAAGACGTTGGTGTCAACGAAAACGAGCGCGCTCATACATCTCGTCGCGGGTCAGGTAAGGCCCATCGCTGGCGCCCCAGGTTTCAAAGCGCAGGGCGCTGCGCATGGCCTGCGCGTAGGCGTCTTCCTGCCGCATCTTCTCGGCCAGTACTTCGCCCAGCATGCGCGACAAGCTGGTGCCCTGCTTGGCCGCGGCCACACGCGCCCACTCAAGCACGCTGTCTTCGACGGTGATGGTGACGTTTTTCATGCGCCGCAGAATAGCACGAACTTCGTGCTACACGAAATTCGTGTCTCTATCGCAACACACGATGCGCGCCCCACGCTGCCGTGAAATAAATCTGATTCTGGGCAACAGGCGTTGGCTGAGTGGCCCGGATACCGGGTTTTCCCGCAGAGAACGAAAACATGCGTGCGGTCGACATGGGACATCATCACGCCCGGCGCAGCCTCGCTGCTGGCGCCACATGCATTGGCTTTTTTTGTTCTGTCACCACTCCTCATGATCAAGCGCGCCACGCTTTATCGACGCTTGTACCCGCACCGCAGCATCGGCCTGGCGCTGGCCGCGCTGATGGTGGGCGTGGTGCTGTGGCTGCATGGCGCGCCCGCGGCGCACTGGGCCGCCGTGGGCGCGCTGCTGGTGTGGCCGCATGTCGCGTATGGCATGGCGCGCCTGTCGCCCGTGCCTTACCGCGTCGAGCGGCGCAGCCTGGTGGTCGACGCCGTGCTGGCGGGCGCGTGTCTGCCGCTGATGGCTTTCAGCCTGCTGCCCAGCGCGGTGCTGGTGCTGGTGGTGATGTTCGACCGCATCAACCTCGGGCTGCGGCGGCTGTGGCTGGATTCGGCACTGGGCCTGGCGGCGGGCGCGCTGCTGCTGGCGGTGGTGGTGCGGCCCGTGCCGCAGCTGGAAAGCCCGCTCATCGTGGTGCTGGCCAGCTTGCCGCTGCTGGTGCTGCAAATGCTGTCGGTCAGCATGGGCATGCACCGCTTCGTGGGTATCGTGATGCGGCAGAACGAGGCGCTGGAGCAGGCGCAGCGCACCGACCAGCAGACCAGCCTGTACAGCCGTGCGCACTGGCTGACGCTGGCCGAGCAGGCGCTGGCGCGGGCGCACGACGGGCAGTCGCGCACGGTGCTGATGCTGATCGACCTGGACCACTTCAAGCAGATCAACGACACGCATGGCCACCCGGTGGGCGATGCGGTCATCAGCGGCGCGGGCTTTGCCATCCGCCAGTCGCTGCGCGCGCACGACGCGGCGGGCCGCTATGGCGGCGACGAGTTCGCCGTGCTGTGCGAAGGCCTGGGGCTGGACGAGGCCGAGCAGCTCGCGCAGCGCGTGCATGCGCGCATCGCCCACGTGTGCGTGCGCGAGCTGCCGGGCTTGCAGGTCAGCAGCAGCATCGGCGTGGCGCAGGCCACGCGCGCGCATGCCAACGTGAACGACTGGATCCACAGCGCCGACGAGGCGCTGTACGAAGCCAAGCGGCAAGGGCGCGGGCAGGTGGTCGTGGGGCGCGTGGCCGAGGGCTGAGCGGTTGGCTCATCCGCCTGCTTGCCTGCACTATTGATTCGGCACGTTGATGTTTGAACCGTTCGCCCTGAGCTTGTCGAAGGGCTTCGACAAGCTCAGCCCGAACGGAAATGGAGACATTTCGAGGCCGAATCAATAGTGTCGGCGGCACCGTGGACTAATTAGAAAAAGGAGCTGCTTGCGTATATTTTAAAATACTTTTAGATACTTTCATATCTGAAACTCCTTTAGAACGCACGCAAGCAGCTCCTCTTTTTATGAAAGCAGCGACATTTGAAGCGTGACGCGACACTAAGCCTTCGCCCCCAGCGCCCGCGCCTGCTCGCGCGATGCGGCCAGCGCATGTGCGTCGGGCTTGCCCTTTGTGGACCAGCCTTGCAGGTGCGTTTGCACCAGCTCGGCCAGCGCGGCCATCCACGCCGGGTGATCGTTCAGGCAGCGGATGTAGTGAAACTCGCCCCCGCCTGCGGCCTTGAAATCGGCCAGCCCTTCCATCGCAATCTCCTCCAGCGTCTCCAGGCAGTCCGACACGAAGCCGGGGCACACCACATCCACCCGGCCCGTGCCCGCGCGGCCCAGCGCATGCAGCACGGTCTGCGTCGACGGCCCTACCCACTTGGCGCGGCCAAAGCGCGACTGAAAGGCGATCTGCCACTCGCCCTCTTTCAGCGCCAGCCGCTCGGCCAGCAGGCGCGCGGTCTTGTGGCATTCGCAGTGGTAGGGGTCGCCCAGGCGCAGCGTGCGCTCAGGCACGCCGTGAAAGCTCATCACCAGCTTGTCGGGCCGCCCATGCGCCTGCCAGTGCTCATGCACCACGCGCGTCAGCGCGCGGATGTAGCCATCGTCATCGTGAAAACGGTTGACAAAGCGCAGCTCCGGCACATGCCGCGCATCGCCCGCCCAGGCCGCCACCGCGTCGAAAACGCTGGCCGTGGTGGTGCCCGAATACTGCGGATACAGCGGCACCACCAGCACCCGCGTGCAGCCGCGCGCGCGCAGCTCGTCCATCTGCGAGGCGATGGACGGCTGGCCATAGCGCATCGCCAGGCGCACCGTCACGTCGTGCCCGCGCTCGCCCAGATAGCCGCGCAGCAGCGTCGCCTGCTTGCGGCTGTGCACCATCAGCGGCGAGCCTTCGGGCAGCCACACGCTCTGGTACTTGGCCGCCGACTTGGCCGGGCGCGTGCGCAAGATCACCCCGTGCAGCAAAGGCAGCCACACCGCGCGCGGAATCTCCACCACGCGCGGGTCGCTCAAGAATTCGGCCAGATAACGCCGCGTGGCCGCTGCCGTGGGCGCGTCGGGCGTACCCAGGTTGCACAGCAGCACACCCGTGCGCTGCGCCTGCCCGTGCTGAAAATCGGGTTCGGATCGAAAAGCCATGCGGGCATTGTCGCCGCGCGGCCCATCGCAGCCGCCCCCCAAAACCACCGACACTCACCGCATGCCCCCACCTCGCCTTGACCCCACCCGCATCCGCGCCATCACCCTCGATCTGGACGACACCCTCTGGCCTGTCTGGCCCACCATCGAACGCGCCGAAGAAGCCCTGCGCACCTGGCTTGACGCACATGCCCCGCGCACCGCCACGCTCGCGCGCGACGCCCACGCCACCCACGCCGCGCGCCAGGCCGTGCTGCACGCGCGCCCCCACATCGCGCACGACCTGGGTGCCATCCGCCACGCCGCCATCGCCCACCTGCTGCGCGAAGCCGGTGACGATCAGGCGTTGGCCGACGCCGCCTTCGCCCACTTTCACGCCGAACGCCAGCGCGTGAACCTGTTCGACGACGCCCTGCCCGCCCTGCAATGGCTGGCCACCCGCTACCCCGTGGTGGCGCTCACCAACGGCAACGCCGACGTGCACCGCGTAGGCATCGGCGCGCACTTTCACGCCAGCATCAACGCCGCCCAGGCAGGCGTGGCCAAGCCCGACGCGCGCATCTTCCACGCCGGCGCGCAAGCCGCAGGCGTGGCCACGCATGAGGTGCTGCACGTAGGCGACGACCCCCACCTCGACGGCACCGGCGCCATCGCCGCCGGCATGCAAATGGCCTGGCTCAACCGCTCAGCCCAGCCGTGGCCTGCGGATGCGGGCGCGCCGCCGCATGTCGTGGTGTCTGATCTGGCGGCGCTGTGCGAGCACCTGCACGGCGCACGCACGCCACGCGCCCCATAGCCCGCACGCGCCGCACGGTCGATCCACGCCACACGCTCGGCCAGCCACTTGCAGCGCTGCACAACGTCCTGTCCACGTGCCGTCTGATGCAAGCATGTGAACAACCGCCTGACCACCCGAGATGGCTGACGGAAAAAAGAAAACCCGCTACGCAAAAAACGTAGCGGGTTTGTTCATGTCCTGGCGGAGACGGAGGGATTCGAACCCTCGATGAGGCTCTACACCCCATACTCCCTTAGCAGGGGAGCACCTTCGGCCACTCGGTCACGTCTCCAGCACGAAGCTGCGCATTATGCCATCAAGCGGCGGCGGCCTGGTCGAGGCCGAACGCCTTGTGCAGGGCGCGCACGGCCAGCTCCATGTATTTCTCGTCGATCACGACCGATGTCTTGATCTCGCTGGTGGAGATCATCTGGATGTTGATGCCTTCTTCGCTCAGCACCTTGAACATCTTGGCGGCCACGCCCACGTGGCTGCGCATGCCGATGCCGACGATGCTGACCTTGCAGATGTGCGCGTCGCTCACCACTTCGGCAGCGCCCAGCTGGGGCAGCACCTTGTCCTTGAGCAGCTCGACCGCGCGGGCGTGGTCGTTGCGGTTGACGGTGAAGCTGAAGTCGGTTTTGCCGTCTTTGCTGAGGTTCTGGATGATGACGTCCACCTCGATGTTGGCCTCGGCCACCGCGCCCAGGATGTGAAAGGCGATGCCGGGCGTGTCGGGCACGCCCAGCACGGAGAGCTTGGCTTCGTCGCGGTTGAAGGCGATGCCGGATACGACGGCTTGTTCCATTTGTTCGTCTTCCTCGAAAGTGATCAGGGTGCCGGATTTGGCTTCTTCGGCGATGTCGATATCCCACGGCGTGAAGCTGGAAAGCACGCGCATGGGCACTTTGTATTTGCCCGCGAATTCAACCGAGCGGATTTGCAGCACTTTGCTGCCCAGGCTGGCCATCTCCAGCATCTCTTCAAAGCTGATGGATGCCATGCGGCGCGCCTCGGGCACGATGCGCGGGTCGGTGGTGTACACGCCGTCCACGTCGGTGAAGATGAGGCATTCGTCGGCCTTGAGCGCGGCGGCGACGGCCACGGCGGATGTGTCGCTGCCGCCACGGCCCAGCGTGGTGATGTGGCCGCCTGCGTCCACGCCCTGAAAGCCGGTGATGATGACGACGCTGCCTGCGTTCAGCTCTGCGCGCACTTTGGTGTCGTCAATGCTTTCGATGCGGGCCTTGGTGTAGGCGTTGCTGGTCTTGATGGGCACTTGCCAGCCGGTGTGGCTGATGGCGGGCAGCCCTTCGGCTTGCAGGGCGATGGCCAGCAGCGCGGACGATGCCTGCTCGCCGGTGGCGGCGAGCATGTCCAGTTCGCGGTAGTAGGCAGTGGCGGGCTTGGCTGGGGCCAGCTCTTTGGCCAGGCCGAGCAGGCGGTTGGTTTCGCCGCTCATGGCGCTGGGCACGACCACCATCTGGTGGCCGGCGCGCGCCCATTTGGCGACACGCTTGGCGACTTGGGCGATGCGCTCGGTAGAGCCCATAGAGGTGCCGCCGTATTTATGAACGATCAGTGCCATGAGGTGTGCAGTTGAAAAGCGATCGGATGCGCCCGCAGTGCAGGCAAACCGGGCATTTTATGCGGCAGGCGGCCACGATGGCGGGGGTGGCAGCGCGCGCTGCCATGTCAGCACATCGCCAGCGCGGTGTACGTGTCCGCCGCCGACCTTGAGGTGGATGCGGTGCCCGCGCGTGGTGCAGGCGCTGATTTGCCGTTGCAGCGCGGCCAACTGCGCGGCGCTGGGTGCGGCGGTGGTTGTGCCGCCCTGGGCGGCCAGCCAGTGGCGCAGCACATTGGCCTGGCGCGCGGGCGAGAGTGCTTGCAGCGCGGCGATGCGCGGGGGCTGGCCACAGGCGGCGAGGTCTTGTGCAGCCACTTCGTGCAGCAGCGCCTGCGCCTGGGCAGCGTGCGCGGCGCTGCGGGCGAAGGTGGCGCGAAAGGAGGGGAACGCCTCGTGCAGCGCGGGCAGCAGTTGCGCGCGGATGCGGTTGCGGGTGTAGCGCGTGTCGGCGTTGCTGGGGTCTTCGATCCACGCCTGAGCGCGCGCGCGCAGCCAGGCGCGGATGGCGGGGCCGGGCACGGCCAGCAGCGGCCGCGCGTAGGCCACGCCGCCCCGCTGCCAGCGTGCGGGCATGGCAGACAGGCCCGGCAAGCCCGCGCCGCGCGAGAGGGCGAGCAGCAGGGTTTCGGCCTGGTCGTCGGCGTGCTGGGCCAAAGCTACTGTTTTTATAGCTTCATGCGTTTGACTGGCAATCGCCAGTGCGTCAAACGCCTCATAGCGTGCGCGGCGGGCAGCGTCTTCGGTGCTCTGGCCGGGGGCGGGCTTGGCCTGCACGCGGCGCACGTGCAGGGGCACGCCCAGGCGCTGACAAAGGGCTGTGCAGTGGTGCTCAAAATCGTCTGCCGCCACTTGCAGGCCGTGGTGGACGTGCCAGGCGTGTACCTGCCTGGGCCAGCGCGCGGCGCAGGCGAGCAGGAGGGCGGTGGAGTCGGCCCCGCCGCTGAAGGCCACGGCCAGGGGCAGCGCGGGCGATGTGGCGGCAAAGGCGTGCATGGCCGCGTCGAGCAGCGCAGAATCGGCGGGGGCGCTAAAGTGGGTCACGGTCGCATTGTCATCGCGCCGGTTGTGCGCACGGTAACGCGCCAAACGCCACCGGTTTGGCCAAGCCGCCATGCCCGCACGGACTGGAACTCACCGCAGCGGCCTATTGCAGTGTTTTGTGCTTGCTGGGACAAATAAAGGCGATGTGTTTGTCGTCAGGGCAAGGCGCAAAGCACAGCGATACTGAGTGGTATCGCGAACATTTGCAACGCCGCCCTGGCGGCAAAGGCGCGTTTTTATGGCCTGAAGAGCGCGAAACACTGCACTAGTGCAGTCAGCCTGGCCGCCTGCGCAAGGCAAGCCAAGACTTGACACGACACGTGCGTCGGCGGCTTTTCATGCACCAACACCCAAACCAGAAAGGAGATCGACCCATGAAACGACTTGCACCCTATCGATTTTTCGCAGTGGCTGCGGCCGCCTCACTGGCTGCGGCGGGCTGCGCCAACCTCGACAGCCCGACGCGAGATGCGGCCACAGACGCCTTTGCGCTGATTCCCGAAGCGCCTTCGTCCGCTTTCGTTGACGCCACTGCGCCTTACGTGCCCATTGCGCCCAGCCTGCATTCCACCGATTCGGTGTTCGTGGACGTGGACCACGATGGCGACCTGGACGTGGTGGTGTCGGTGGAGTACGGCGTCAACCGCCTGTACCTCAACGACGGCAAGGGCAAGCTGACCTATGTTCCCGACGCTTTCGGCACCACCATTCGCGACAGCGAGCATGTGCGCTCGGCCGACTTCAATGGTGACGGCCACATGGACGTGATCTTTGTTTCCGAATCCGACGAAGTGCACCAGTTGTTTCTGGGTGACGGCAAGGGCGGCTTCATCGACGCGAGCGACCGCCTGCCCGCGCGCAGCCAGGGCAATGCCCTGGCCGTGGGCGACGTGAACGGCGACGGCCTGCCGGACATTTTCATCGGCAGCACGGGCGAAACGGCCCACGCGCCCGATGCGCCGATCGTTGCGGCCCGCAACCTGCTGTTTCTGGGCGACCCCGCCCGGCCCGGCCACTTCATCAATGCCACGCGCACCCATCTGCCGGACACCAACGACCAGACGGAAAGCGCTGTACTGGCCGACATGAATGGCGACGGCCATCTGGACATCGTGCTGGCCAGCCCCGCGTTCGACAACCGGCTGCTGATCAACGATGGCCAGGGACGCTTCTCCGATGCGTCTCACCGCCTTGGCACACAGGTGCCCACCGAAACCCGCGAGGTGCATGTGGCCGACTTCAACGGTGACGGCCACCCGGACATCGTTTTCTTCAACATCACCAGCAACAACTTCGGCTGGGACAAGGACCCGCAAACGCGCCTGTTCATCAACGACGGCAAGGGCCATTTCAAGGACGAAACCCACGCACGGCTGCCGCCCCACACCTTCTCCAGTTGGGCAGGCACTGTGGTGGATTTCAACGGCGATAGGGCACCAGACCTGCTCGTTGGGGCCATACAGGTGCCAGGCTTTGTGCCCTTGCAACTGCGCGCGTGGCAAAACGATGGCAAGGGCCACTTCACCGACGTCACCGCCAGCGTGGTGCCCGGCGTGACCGTGGGCCGCAGCTGGAGCATGGGCCGGGGCGATCTCGACGGCGATGGCAAGGACGATGTGTTCATCGGCGGCTGGGGCACCCAGGCGCGCCTGCTGCTGAGCGATATTCGGGCCTTCAGAAGGGCCCAGCCGCCGCTGCCACCCTTGGGCACTTCCGTGCGCTAAGGTTTGTTGAGATTCATATTCCTGCTGTGCTCCAATTCAGCTATGGAAAGAGGAGTGCCGGGTGACAGGCAGTGGAAGTTGATGGAGCCGCATTGCCTTGGCAAGCCAGGAGATGCGGGGCGAAGGGGCGCAGACAACCGCCTGTTTGTCGAAACGGTGCTGTGCATTGTGCGCACTGGCAGCCCCTGGCGCGATCTGCCGACAGAGTTTGGCAAGTGGAACACGGTGTTCAAGCGCTTTCGCGATGGGGTCAAGGCGGATGTGTTTCACAAGCTCTTTGAAGCTGTCAGCCAGGAGCCGGACATGGCGTATGCGATGGTGGATGCCACGATCGTGAAGGTTCACCGTCACGGACGGGGCGCAAAAAGGGGGCTGAAAGCCAGGCCATTGGTCACTCGCGCGGCGGCATGAGCACCAAGATCGAAGAGCTTCAAGCGCGAGGCGTGCAGGTGGTGATCTCGCAGATACCGCGCCGACGCGAGCCGTTGCCAATCGATGAGCACATGTACCAGTGGCGTCATCTGATCGAGAACTTCCTTGGCAAGCTCAAAGAGTTCAAACGCATTGCCATGCGCAGCGACAAGACAAATGGCCGCTTCACGACCGCCATCTGCCTAGCAGATGCCGTCATCAATTCTCGGTGACTCTCAACAGGCCCTGGCACGCGCGGGCGACCAAGGTTAGGGCGGCCCGCGTTAGCGACACCTACCATGCCAAATGCCGAAAGCGCTTTCTTGTCATCGCGCCGGGCGTCCGCACGTTATGCATGTTCTGCCCTCGTACTTTTCCAGGATTTGCGCACCCCTTCAGGAGCCAAGCCGCTCGGTGCCTTGCAATGCCCGTAGAGAAGTCCTTGTTTGCGTAAGTCGTGTTTTTTGCCAAAGGAGCCGCACCATGTGGAAGCTGGGAAAACTGCTGACGATGTTCCGCAAGGAACTGCTGATGGCCTGGGCCGTGCTGCGCGATGCGCGTGCGCCCAAGTCGGCCAAGCTGGCGGTGGTGTTGGCGATGCTGTATGTCATCAGCCCGATCGATCTGGTGTCGGACTTCATCCCCTTGCTGGGCTGGCTGGACGATGGGCTGATTGCTTACCTGTTGCTGCAAGTGGCGTTCAAGTTTCTGCCGCCCGATCTGCACGCGGCGCTGCGCCACAAGGCGCGGGGGCGGGTGAAGCCGCTGAGGGCTTGATGGTATAAAAATATGAGCTGCTTGCGCACATTTTAAAACACTTTCAGATTGTTTAATATCTAAAATTGTTTAATAACATGCGCAAGCAGCTATCAAAAATGGCCGCTTAAGCGGCCTTTTTTGCGTGTGCAGCAGGCGCTTCAGCTCTCGGCCTTGGTGTCCTTGAAGCGGCCGTAGCTTTGCAGGCGCTCGTAGCGGCGCTCCAGCAGCTCCTTGGGCTTGAGGTCGCTCACCTGCCGCCAGGCGTCGCCCAGGGCGCGCTTGAGAAAGGCGGCCATCTGCCGCGTGTCGCGGTGGGCGCCGCCCACGGGTTCGTTCACGATCTTGTCGACCAGGCCCAGCGCCTTCAGGCGGTGCGCGGTGATGCCCAGCGCCTCGGCGGCGTCTTGGGCCTTGTCGCTGGTTTTCCAGAGGATGGAGGCGCAGCCTTCGGGGCTGATGACGGAGTAGATGGCGTATTGCAGCATCAGCACCTGGTCGGCCACGGAGATGGCCAGCGCGCCGCCCGAGCCGCCTTCGCCGATGATGGTGCTGATGATGGGCACCTCCAGCTGCGCCATCTCGTAGATGTTGCGGCCAATGGCTTCGCTCTGGCCGCGTTCTTCGGCGTCGATGCCGGGAAAGGCACCCGGCGTGTCGACGAAGGTGAACACGGGCAGCTTGAACTTCTCGGCGGTTTTCATCAGCCGCAGCGCCTTGCGGTAGCCCTCGGGGCGCGTCATGCCGAAGTTGCGCACGGTGCGCTCCTTGGTGTCGCGGCCTTTCTGGTGGCCGATCACCATGCAGGGCTGGCCGTTGAAGCGCGCCAGGCCGCCGACGATGCTCTGGTCGTCGGCAAAGTGGCGGTCGCCGTGCAGCTCGGTGAAGTGGGTGAAGCACTCGCGCACGTAGTCGAGCGTGTAGGGGCGCTCGGGGTGGCGGGCGATCTTGGTGATCTGCCAGGGCGTCAGATCGCTGTAGATGTCCTTGGTGAGCTGAAGGCTTTTCTTGTCGAGCTGATCGATCTCTTCACTGATATCGACAGCGCTTTCGGTCTGCACGTAGCGCAGTTCCTCGATCTTGTTTTCAAGCTCGGCGATGGGCTGCTCGAAATCAAGAAATGTGCGTTTGGCCAATTGCGACTCCTTGGCAGGAAAAACTTTCGGATGTTACCGGATGAACCCTCAGCACCGGCTGCGCCATGACCGGGCTGCGCAGCAAGCCCAAGAAAGCCCGCGGAGCAGGGCATTCCAGACCGCCCGAGCCGGGGTTCCCCCGGCGACCAGCGGTGTCCCCCTGGGGGATGACGCCGAAGGCGGCTCAGGGGGGACTCAAGAAGGCCCGCGGAGCAGGCCATTCCAGACCGCCCGAGCCGGGGTCTCCCCGGCGACCAGCGGTGTCCCCCTGGGGGGATGACGCCGAAGGCGGCTCAGGGGGGGGGTCAATACGCCACTGGCGTCGGCGCGAGCGAGCGCCACATGTACCAGGTGGCCACGCTGCGCCAGGGCGCCCAGGCGGCGGCCACTTCGCGCGCCTCGGCGCGGCTGACGGGTTCGCCTGAAAAGTAGTTCATGCTGATGCCCTTGATGAGGCCTGCGTCGTCCAGCGGCAGCACGTTGGGGCGCAGCAGGTGGAACATGAGGAACATCTCCGCCGTCCAGCGGCCAATGCCGCGAATGGCCACCAGCTCGGCAATGATGGCCTCGTCGTCCATGCCGTGCCACTGGTCGACGTGGATGCGCCCGCTGTCGAAGTGCAGCGCCAGGTCCACCAGATACTCGACCTTGCGCGCCGACAGGCCCGCCGCGCGCATGTCGTCCACCTTCAGTTTCAGCACCTGCGCGGGCGCCATGCGCGCAGACAGCGCCTCGAAGCGGTTCCACACCGACTGCGCCGCCTTGACCGAAATCTGCTGGCCCACGATGGAGCGCGAGAGCGTGACGAAGGCATCGCCGCGCGACTCCAGGCAGGCGTCGCCAAACTGCGGAATCAGCCGCTTCATCACCCGGTCGCGCCTGGCCAGCTGGGTGCAGGCCTGAGCCCAGTAATCCGGCGTGACCACCTCGACAGCTTCTTTTTTGATAGCCATTACCGCTTTACCTGCCAGCGCCAAAGGCAAAAAAACACCATGAAGCTTCTCACGGCGCAGCTTCCCACGTGGTGCCGGTGGGCGAATCCTTCAGCACGATGCCCGCAGCCAGCAGTTCGGCGCGGATGCGGTCGGCTTCGGCGAAGTTCCTGGCGGCTTTGGCGGCGGCGCGGGCGTCGATGTGCGTCTGGATGGCGGTGGCGTCCAGCGTGCTGCCCGCTTGCAGAAAAGCCTTGGGGTCGGCTTGCAGCAGGCCGAGCGTGCCGCCTAACCTCTTTAGCAGCGCAATGTCGTGGGCTAGTGCATCACGTAGAACCTTCAGCTCTGTTGGGGTCGCCAAATCTACGGAAGTGCCGGGTTTTAGCCTTTCGATACCTTGGTTTATCCAACGCGCTATATCGAACAAAATTCCGACAGCCTCCGGCGTGCCGAAGTCCTGATTCATCGCTTCAGCAAAAGCCTCTGCCATTGATCCTGAGCCTTCCTGGAATTCCTTGGTCAGGTCAATTTCAGGAAGCTCGACGCCAGTGCTAGCAGACCAAGCCAAACCTGCATCCAGCGCCGTATACAGCCGCCTGAGCGCCGCGCGCGCATCCTGCAAATGCACGTCGCTGTAGTTCAGCGGGCTGCGGTAGTGCGCGCGCACGATGAAAAAGCGGATCGTCTCGGCGTCGAACTGCGCCAGCACCTCGCGGATGGTGAAGAAGTTGCCCAGCGACTTGGACATCTTCTCGTTGTCGATGTTGACGAAGCCGTTGT
>JAUNTQ010000087.1 GCA_030538605.1 Pseudomonadota bacterium | reverse complement strand
GCCACGCACATGCGGCCCGTGTCGGTGCCGTACACGCCAAACTCGTTGCGCAGGCGCACCATCTGCTCTTTGCTCAAACCCGAGTAGCTGAACATGCCCACCTGCGTGGTGATGAAGCCCATGTCCTGCTGCACGCCGGCGGCCTTCAGGCCATCGACCAGCTTCTGCCGCATGGCCTTGATGCGCGTGCGCATCTCGGCCAGCTCCTGCTCCCACTGCGCGCGCAGCGCGGGCGTGTCCAGCACCATCGCCACCACGGTGGCACCGTGGATGGGCGGGTTGGAATAGTTGGTGCGCACCATGATCTTGAGCTGGCTCAGCACCTTGGCCGCCTCGTCCTTGCTGGCGCACACCACCGACAGCGCGCCCACGCGCTCGCCGTACAGGCTGAAGGATTTGCTGAACGAGGTGGCCACGAAAAAGTCGAGGCCCGCCGCCACGAACTTGCCCACCACCGCACCGTCCTGCGCGATGCCCTGGCCGAAGCCTTGGTAGGCCATGTCGAGAAACGGCGTGAGGCCGCCCGCCTTCACGGCGGCAATCACCTCGTCCCACTGCGCGTCGCTGATGTCGTAGCCCGTGGGGTTGTGGCAGCACGCATGCAGCACCACGACGGTGCCCGGCGCGGCGGCCTTCAGATCGGCCAGCATGCCGTCGAAGTCGAGCGCGCGCGTGGCCGCATCGTAATAGCGGTAGCTGCCCACCTCGAAGCCCGCCTGCGTGAACAGCGCGCGGTGGTTCTCCCAGCTCGGGTCGCTGATGAGCACCTTGGCGGCGGGGTTCAGGCGCTTGAGAAAGTCAGCCCCCACCTTCAGCCCGCCGGTGCCGCCCAGCGCCTGCACCGTGGCCACGCGCCCGGCGGCCACCACCTCGGCGGCGTCGCCAAACACCAGGCGCTTGACGGCCGCGTCATACGCCGCCACGCCGTCGATGGGCAGGTAGCCGCGCGGCTTCGGTGCGGCCATCAGCGCCTGCTCGGCTGCCTGCACGCATTGCAGCAGCGGCAGCTTGCCCTTGTCGTCAAAGTACACGCCCACGCCCAGGTTCACCTTGTCGGGGTGGGTGTCGGCAGCAAACTGCTCGTTCAAACCCAGAATCGGGTCGCGGGGGGCCATTTCGACGGTGGAAAAGAGGGACATGGGGCAGACCTGTGGAAGAAAACGGGTGGAAAAGAAAAAGACGCAGAGCCTGAATTCTAGGGCGCGCGCTGGCTTGCGGCGGGCTGGGTCGGTTGGTCTGGGGCGGCGAAGTGGCTAAAGAAAAACCGCCTTCTGCCACCGTATGGAAAGCGCAAGAAGCCATCAAGAAAATAGTCAAAGCGGCAGCGCATTGACTTGCTGCGCCGTCACCGCAGGCAGCGCGGCGGGCGCCATCAGCGTGTCCAACGGACTCGGCACGCCACCGGCCACCTTCAGCGCGTGGGTGCAGACCATGGTTGTGCTCACATCCGAATGGCCCCGCAACGCCTGCACGGTGCGGATGTCGGCGCCGCGTTGGAGCAGATGCGTGGCAAAACTGTGCCGCAGCGTGCGCGGCGATTCCACCCCGGGCACCCCTGCCGCGCGATCTTGCTGCCACACCGCATGCGCCGCCTGCAATGGTCCCCGCAAAGGCTGACGCTGCACCTCGGCGGCGGTCAGCAGCACCGGCGCACCGCGCGCGGGCGTCCGATTTCGCTCATCCAGGGAAAATCCAGCATCAGCACTTCGCGGGATAGAAACAAAAGAGCCGGCAGCGCCTGCTTGTGCGTCGATGGCGACGCCTGCCGCTCTTCGGCCAGGCGGGCCAAAAAATGCCTCGGCCTCGGGCGCGCCCATCTCGCGCGGGTGCCGCAGCCCATTGAACTTGACGCAGGCCCGCACCCAGTGAACGTGGTTTTTCTCAGTGGACAGCAACCGGCACCGCTACCGCAGCGCCGTGCGAAGCTGGTCGAGCAGCCAGGGCGCGGGCGCAGTCGGTGGCTCGGTTGAACTGGCCATGCATCCAGTTTCACTGTGCTTGCTGCCGTCAAGGGGCTGTAGCATGTGGGATTAACCGGTAACGCCACAAGTGAGAGATGAATCAATGTTGGGCTGCTAGTTAAAAAAGAAGCTGCTTGCGCACGTTGTCATTCATTTTCATATTGAAATGTATTTGAAAACGTTAAAAAACGTGCGCGAAAAGCTATGCTTTTTTATAAACGGTTTTCAGATTCAAGGAACCCTGCCATGTCCAGCTTCACCCTCGCCCATTGGTGCATCCTGATCGCCGCCATGCTGCCGCTGGCGTGCGCCTGGCTGGCCAAGGCGCCGGGCATGGGGCGGCCGGTGGGGCAGGGCGGTTTTGACAACGCCCATCCGCGCGAGTGGCTGGCGCGGCAAACGGGCCGGCAGGCGCGCGCCAACGCGGCGCAGGCCAACAGTTTCGAGGGCCTGCCCTTTTTCATCGGCGCGGTGGTGGTGGCCCTGCAGCTGGGCGCGCCCACGGCCTGGCTCAACGCGCTGGCCCTGGCCTATGTGCTGCTGCGCGTGGCTTTCATCGCCGCCTACCTGGCCAACCGGCATGTGCTGCGCAGCACCCTGTGGCTGCTGGCCCTGGCGGTGAACGTGGGCATTCTTTTCATCGGGTGGTGAGGGCGGGTCTAAAGACAAACCCGATGCGGGCACGTCCCGATGCGCGTGATGGTGGCTTGACCTAAGGTGCGGCCTTCCCTTGTTTTTTGCGCGCCTTTGCGTTTTCGGCATGCCTGCCGCCTCGTCTTTTCGCTCTTCTTCGCTGACCCGCCGCCGCCTGCTGCTGGGTGTGCCGGCGCTGTGCCTGGGCGCAGCGGTGGCGCACGCGCAAGCGCCTGGGCTGCTTGCCGGGCAGGACAAGCGGCGGGTGACGCTGGCCGTGGGCAGCAGACAGGCGTTGAGCTATCTGCCGGTGGCGCTGGCCGGGCAGCTTGGGTTTTTTGATGCCGAAGGGCTGGACGTGCGGCTGCAGGAGCACGGCTCGGGCGCGCTGGCCCAGCAAGCGATGCTGGCGGGCGCGGCCGACGTGGCGGGCGGCGGCTTCGAGCGCAACTGCCTGCTGCGCCTGCGCGGGCAGGCGAGTGTGGCCTTCGTTCTGCTGACGCGCGCCCCGCAGATGGTGCTGGGCGTGGGCGCGCAGGCCTTGCCGGATTTTCGGCACGTGGCGCAGCTGCGGGGCCGGCGCGTGGGCGTGACCGGGCTGGCCACGTCCACCCACTGGTTTGCGCAACGCGTGCTGGCGCGCGGCGGCGTGGCGGCGCAGGAAGTGGAGTTCATCGACCTGGGCCATGCACGGGATGCCGTGTCGGCGGTGCGCGAGGGGCGGGTGGACGCCATTGCGCATATCGACCCCTTCATCAGCCTGCTGGAGTATTACGGCGAAATCCGCGTGCTGGCCGACACGCGTTCGCTGCACGGCACCTTGCAGCTGTTTGGCGGGCCCATGCCGGGCTCCAGCCTGTATGCGCCGCAGGCTTTCGTGCAGGCGCATCCGCGCACCGTGCAGGGGCTGTCCAATGCCGTGGTGCGCGCGCTCACCTGGCTGCAAACCGCCGGCCCCGGCGACATCGTGCGCGCCGTGCCCGAGGTTTACATGAACGGCGACCGCGCCATCTACCTGAGTGCGCTGGACAAGTCGCGCGAGGCCATGTCGCCCGACGGCATGGTGTCGGACGAAGCCGCCGCCACGGCCCAGCGCATGGTGCAGCAGCTCAGCGGCAGCGCGGGTGTCGGCGTGTGCTGGGGCAGCGTGTACACCAACGAGTTTGCCCGCCGCGCCCGGCAGGCGCTCGCCGGTTCAGCGGGCCGGGCGGGGTAGGGCTCTGAGCTTCTCGGCGCGGTCAGAGGGGTTCTCGTCTCGGGTCATCGCTTCGCTCGGCCCAGGTATTGCGCCCTCTGCCTGAAGGGCTTGTGTATGCACACATCTCCCTTTGCGTTGCAGGAGCGATTTTTTCGCCACCCTGAATAGGCCACCGACGCGTAGGCTGGGTAGAGCCGAAGGCGAAACCCAGCGTTCTCGCGAGCCGGTTTGCCGGGTTTCGCTTTCGCTCTACCCAGCCTACAAAGATGTGTGCATACCCGCTGGCAAGCGGGGTAGCGCTTGTTCAGCGCCTGGGCGCTGGCTTGCGTGCGGTGGTGGCTGGCCGTGCAGCGGGTTTGGCCGCAGGCCTGGCGGCAGATTTGGCGGCGGGCCTGGCCGGTGCGCGTGCGGCGGGCCTGGCGCTGCGCGCGCTGGCCGGGCGTGTCGTGCTGGCGCGGGTGTTGCGCTGCGCGCGCTGGCTGGAGGCCACGCCTGCGGACGCAGCCGCCGCGGCGGCGCGCACGGGCAGGTACAGCACCACCGGCTGGTTGCGCCGCAGGCTGGCGCGGGCGCTGGTCTTGTTCCAGCCGGCCACGGTGGCGGCGGGCAGGTCGTAGCGGCTGGCCAGGCTGGCGATGGTGTCGCCCTGGCGGGCGCGCACGGTGGTGCGGCGCAAGACGATTTCGGGCACGAAGGCGACGGTGGCGTTGTCCACCACGTGGCTGGCCACCTTGGTGGCCGCGCCATTGGTGCGCGGCACCAGCAGCGTGGAGCCGGCGCGCACCTGCATGCGCGGCGGAATGCGGTTGAGCGCGCGCAGCTCGCTCTCGGCCATGCCGGTGCGGCGCGAGGCCTCGGCCACGGTCATGGTGGCGGGGGCCACCCAGGCGGTGTAGCTGGCCAGCGGCTGGCCGGCCTTCAGGCGCGCTTCCTTGTTGCGCTGAAAGACGGCGGCGTTGTCCCACGGCAGCAGCACCTGCGGCGCGGCAGAGGCGAAGATGACGGCGCGGCTCATCGACGGGTTGAGCGCGCGGAAGTCTTCCTCGCGCACCTGGGCCAGTTGCGCGGCCACGGCCACGTCGATGTCGTGCGTGATGTCCACCGTGTCGAAGAAGGGGTGGTTGCCGATCAGCGGCAGCGTGGCGTCGAAGGTGCCCGGGCGGGCGATGATGTTTTTCACCGCTTGCAGCTTGGGCACGTATTGCCGCGTTTCGGCGGGCATGTTCAGGTCGAGGTAGCCCGTGCCGAGGCCGGCGGCGCGGTTGCGCTCGATGGCGCGGTTGACGTTGCCCTGGCCCCAGTTGTAGGCGGCGAGCGCCAGGTGCCAGTCGCCAAAGCGGTCGTGCAGCTTTTGCAGGTAGTCGAGCGCGGCGCGGGTGGATGCGATCACGTCGCGCCGGTCGTCGCGCAGCACGTTCTGGCGCAAGTCGAACGAGCTGCCCGTGGCCGGCATGAACTGCCACATGCCCGCCGCCTTGGCGCTGCTGACGGCCTGCGGGTTGAAGGCCGATTCGATGTAGGGCAGCAGCGCCAGTTCGGAGGGCATGCCGCGCAGCTCAAGCTCTTCGACGATGTGGAAGATGTACATGCGCGAGCGCTCGGTCATGCGCTGGATGTAGTCGGGGCGGCTGGCGTACCACTGCTCTTGCTGGCGCACCAGCTCGGTGTCCAGATCAGGCAGGGCGAAGCCGCGGCGGATGCGGTCCCACAGGTCGGCGGGCGCGTCCAGCGGGGCCACCAGGCCGCCGCGCAGCTCGGTGGTGGCCACAGGCGGCATGGTGCCGCGGTGCGCTGCAGTGGCGGTGGCTTCGCCAGACGGGGCGGCATCGCCGGTGGCGGTGGTCGTGGTGGGTGGTGCGGCACAGCCGGCCAGCCAGGCGCACGCAGCCAAGGCCACGGCATGTGGCCAACGGGAGAGCAGGGTCATTTGAAGTGGTTCTTCCATTCGCGAAGCGCGGCAAACACCTGCACTTCGTCAGCGGTTTCAGACAGCCCCGCATGCGCGCGCACCGAGGCGGCTGTCGCCGCGTCGCGGCTGCGGAGAAAGGGGTTGATGGCACGCTCGGTGGCGACGGACGAAGGCAGCGTGGGCAGGCCCTGGGCACGCTGCTCTTCGCAGTGGCGCAGGTAGTCCACCAGCGGGCGATTGCCCGGCTCCACCGCGCAGGCAAAGCGCAGATTGGCCAGCGTGTATTCATGCGCGCAGCACACCCGCGTGTCTTGCGGCAAGGCGGCCAGCGTGTCCAGCGAGGCCAGCATCTGCGCAGGCGTGCCTTCGAACAAGCGCCCGCAGCCGCCCGAAAACAGCGTGTCGCCGCAAAACAGCAGCGGCGTGCCGTCCACATCAGGGGCATGAAAAGCGATGTGCCCCGCCGTGTGGCCGGGCACGTCGATGACCTGAAAGGACAGGCCCAACGCCTGTACCACGTCGCCGCCTTGCAGCGGCTTGGCGGGCTGGGGAATGCGCTCGCGCGCCGGGCCGTACACCTGCGCGCCCGTGGCCTCGCGCAGTGCGGCCACGCCGCCGGTGTGATCGGGGTGGTGGTGCGTGACTAGAATCGTTTGCAGCTTCAGCTGCCGCTGGTGCAGCGCCTCCAGCACGGGCTGCGCGTCACCCGGATCCACCACCAGCGCGTGGTGGGCGTCGTGCAACAACCAGATGTAGTTGTCGTCAAAGGCGGGCAGGGCAATCAAATCCATACCGCGCAAATTATAGAAACCGATGACGCGCCAGCCACCTGTCCTCCCCGTCTTTACAAGCCCTTTCACCCCCGGCCCATGACCGCCCTGCACGACTGGTTTCAAACCCCGCCCGGCCAATACCTGCTGGCCTGGGAGCGCGCGCAGTTCGACGCCGCGCTGGCCGACGTGTTCGGCTACCACGCGCTGCAGCTTGGCCTGCCCGACATCGACGCGCTGGCCGCCAACCGCATGCCCCACCGCTGGCTTGGCGTGACCACTCCGCCTGCCCATGGCGCGGTGAGCGCAGCGCCCGCCGCCGGGCGTCTGGCGCTGGTCACCAGCCCCACCGCACTGCCTTTTGCCGAGGCCAGCCTTGACCTCGTGGTGCTGCCGCACACGCTGGAGCTCAGCCCCGACCCGCACGCCACCTTGCGCGAAGTGCAGCGCGTGCTGGTGCACGAAGGGCGCGTGGTCATCGCCGGGCTCAACCCCGCCAGCCTGTGGGGCCTGCGCCAGCGGCGCGCGCGCCTTTACCAGCGCATGGGCTTTGGCCGCCTGTACCTGCCCGACGCGGGCGAATTCATCGGCCACTGGCGCTTGCGCGACTGGCTGCGCCTGCTGGAGTTCGACCTGGAAAGCATTCACTACGGCTGCTGGCGGCCCGCCGCGCGCACCGCCCGCGGGCTGGCACGCCACGCGTGGATGGATCGCGTGGGCGAGCGCTGGTGGCCCGTGTTTGGCGCGGCGTATTTCGTGGTGGCCGTCAAGCGCACGCACGGTGCCAGGCTGCTCGGCTCTGCCTGGCGCGTGGCCCCTGCGGCGGCGGCCAAACCCGTTTCCATTGCCAACCGCGCCGGCCCGCCAGCGCCCTGACCGACCAAGACCTTGAACCACGTTGAGATTTACACCGACGGTGCCTGCAAAGGCAACCCCGGCCCCGGCGGCTGGGGCGCACTGCTGCGCGCGCCCGGGCACGAGAAAGAGCTGTTCGGCGGCGAGCCGCTCACTACCAACAACCGCATGGAGCTCACCGCCGTGATCGAAGCGCTGGCCGCCCTCAAGCGCCCGTGCACGGTCGACTTGTATCTGGACAGCCAGTACGTGCGCCAGGGCATCACCAGCTGGATCACTGGCTGGAAAGCCAAGGGCTGGCGCACCGCCAGCAAGCAGCCGGTGAAAAACGTCGATCTGTGGCAAAAGCTGGACGCCCTCGTCAGCCAGAGCGGCCACCGCATCGCGTGGCACTGGGTCAAGGGCCACGCCGGCCACGAAGGCAACGAACGCGCCGACGCCCTGGCCAACAAGGGCGTGCCTGGGCGCTTGTAGATGCCGTCTTGGAAGTCAAGCGACATTGACGAAATCATGGCGATGCGGTTGTCTGCTTTTCCAGACGCCGAAACACAAATGCACCAGCTTGCGCATGGCCGCGCCCAGCGCGCTCATCTTGCATTTGCCCGCCTTGAGCAGCCGCTCATACAGGGCCTTCACATGCGGGTTGCAGCGCAGCGCCACCACCGCTGGCATGTACAGCGCCTGACGCAGCCTTGGACAGCCTGGGTTTGCCCCGCACCGAGCTGCCCGACTGCTGCAGCGGCATCAGCCGCAGATTGTTTGACTGTATGGGGTATATGCCGTTTTCGCGCGCCAGTTGGGCGCTAGCGGGGGTGGGGTAATGGGGTATATGTCTGTTGCCCGGCTCGCAGGCTGGGTAACGCTGGCACTCTGTCCAACCCCACACGATGCGTGCCCGCTCAAGCCGCAGCGGCCAGCGGGGCCCTGCGCGCCAGCCTGGCGATGCATGGGCACTGCGGCGGCGTCACAGCCCTGGCAGGCGCATGCCTTTATTGTTTTCTCCACCCCATCGCCACAGGCATCAGCGCGTGGGCAAGGTCAGTGCCGACACCCCATCGCCCGCTTCGATGGTCATCGAAAACGCTTCGCCCCAGCGCACGGGCGCGCCGTAGAGGTGGTCTTGCGTGTCGAACACCAGCGCCAGCTTGCGGCCTGGGGCCACGTCGTAGGCGACGGCGTTCAGCTCGAAGCTGAAGTCGATGCTGTCGCCCGGCGTGGCCCAATGCACGGCGCGCGCACCGTGGGTGATGAGCGTGCCCATGCCCAGCGCGTCCACGTCATACAGATAGGCCACCAGCATGCCGCGCGCCTGGCTGGGGCGCACGCGCAGCTGCACCTGGGGTGCGCCGCGGATTTTCATGCCTTGCCTGAGCGTGGGCCCTTCATAGCGCACGCCTTGGTCGCGCAGGATGGAGGGCTGCGAGTTGAGCACCGGCAGGCCGAGGGTTTCGGCCGTGACCGACAGCACCGGCAGCGGCCCGGTGGTGGCGGTGGTGTCGAGCGCGTTGTTGATCGTGTCCAGGCCGAAGGGGCCGCGCCGCGCGTCCATGCTGCCCACCAGCCCGCGCAGGCAAAGGCACGATGGCTCCCAGCGCACCGGCCCGCGCGGGTTGACCCAGAACACCTGGCGCTTGAGCTCGGGCGCAGGCCAGCCCGAGAGCGTTTCGGTGACGTTGCCGAACTTGGTGCTCAGGCGCACGGGCGGCTCGGCGTCGATGCCGTTGGGCACGCCCTTGAGCCAGTGGTCGAACCAGCGGCTGGCGTCGTCCCAGACCCAGTTGGGCTGGTCGAACACGGCCGCGCCCAGCTCGGCCGAGCCGTGAATGCCCGGCTGCAGGGTGATGCGCTTGGGCGTGCTCAGCCCGGCGAACAGCGCCAGTGTGGAGTTGGGCGAGAACATGTCGTCCTGCCAGTTCTTGCCGATGTATACCGCCGGGCGGCGGGCGTTGATCTGCTCGATCACCGAGGTGGGCGAGCGCGGCGCGGCCCAGGCGATGGCGGCGGCGGCCTGCTCGGGCGTGGCGTCGGGGTTGAGCATGTCGCGCGCCAGCGCCGTCACGGCCGGATCCATGCGGCCAATCAGCTGGCCGGTGGCCATCAGCACGCCCGTCCAGACGGGGTTGGGCACCTGGTTGGCGAACAGCTGGTCAGACAGGCTGCCCCAGCCAGACAGCGCGGCCAGCGCGCGAATGCGATCGTCCTGTGCCGACGCCAGCAGCGACAGGCCCGCGCCGTAGGAGATGCCGGCTGTGCCGATGCGCTGCGCATCCACCGGCGTCCACGCCAGCATGTGGTCGATGGCGGTGGACACGTCGCGGACGTCGTCCTGGCTTGCCACGCCGACGACGCCCTCAGAGCCCCAGAAGCCGCGCGTGGTGTAAGACACGCTGACATAGCCCGCGCGCGCCATGCGCGCCTGCTGACCCAGGTATTCGAACCACTCGGCTGACGCCCAGCTGCTGATGTACACGATGCCCGGAAACGGCTGCCCGCCCGCCGCGCCGCTGGTGGCCCCGCGCGGCAGAAACACGTTGGCCGTCAGCTTCAGGCCGTCGTGCGTGGTGATGTGCAGCTTGTTCACGAAGCAGGTGCCGTCCTTGGGCGACACCACACCGGGCATGAGCACGGGGGTGGAGTAGACGGCGGCCTCGGCCGGCGTGGCGTCGCGGCAGCCGATGAACGACTGGGTCTGCGCCTGCGCCGTGCCCAGCAAGCCTGCCAGCAGCAGCGCGCCGCCCAGGCGGGCCGCGCATGATGGGGTTGAAACGGGTGCCATGTGTCTCCTTGGGTTGGTTTTGAATGGGCGAAGCAAAAAAACACCAGACATGCCAAAAAAAGCACGATCGGTCGTTTCATTCTGAGGCTTGGAGGTCTTTTGTATTCGGGGGTAAACCCGTGGCATTTCGTGCCCGAATCGCCTGTGACTTGCGCTATAAGGCAAGGCATGCGAGAATGCGCGGTTATCGCCAGTAGGCCATTGCTCAGCAAGACGGGCCACGCGATAAACACCATCCGCATCTTCCTTCTCGCATGCGGCTGCTCCCGGCGCTCCTCTTTTGGTTGCGCGTCCTGGCGAGACAGCCGTCGCTTAAATCGATCTGCCCAGGCCTTCGCGTCCGGGCGCTTCGTTTTCCGAACCCCCTTTTTGCGGGGTTCGCGTTGTCAGATGGTCGGTGTCGATTCATTGAAACCCCATGTGACGCGCACGAAAGCCATGCCCGCTTTCCAATCAGGGCTTGGCGCGCGAGAAAACGGAGATCCCTCATGGCCTCTTACGAGGAAAACAGCGCGTTCGCGCCCGCCGCTCAGGCAACCCATCCCATCGAAGCCGCCTTCGATGTGCCTTCCACTTCTTCTCAAGCCACGCCTGTCGATGCGCCCGACGCAGACGCAGACACCGTTGAGGCAACGCCCGACGCTTTCGCCGCGCTGGGCCTGGCCCCCGAGCTGCTGGCCGCCGTGCGTGAGCTGGGCTTTACCGAGCCCACTGCCGTGCAGCAGCGCGCCATTCCGCTGGCGCTGACGGCGGGCGCTGACGTCAACGACCTCATGGTCAGCAGCCAGACCGGCAGCGGCAAGACCGCCGCCTTCCTGCTGCCCGTGCTGCACACGCTGGTGGACATGCAGCGCGAAGCCGATGCGCGCGAAAAAGCCGCATGGGAGGCCAAGCTGGCCGCTGCGCAAGCTGCAGGCGAAGCCCCGCCGAAGCGCCCGCGCCGCAAGAACCCCACCGACGCGCGCCACTTCAAGCCCGCCGTGCCCGGCGCGTTGGTGCTGTGCCCCACGCGCGAGCTGGCGCAGCAAGTGGCGCAAGACGCGATCGACCTGGTCAAGCACTGCCGCGGCCTGCGCATCGCCACCGTGGTGGGCGGCATGCCTTACCCCGTGCAGATCGCGCGCCTGCAAAACGCCGATCTGGTGGTGGCCACGCCCGGGCGTCTGCTCGACCTGGCCAGCAGCGGCCAGATCAAGCTCGATGAAGTGCGCTTCCTGGTGGTGGACGAAGCCGACCGCATGCTCGACCTGGGCTTTGCCGACGCGCTCGCCGAAATCCACCAGCTCACGGCCCAGCGCCAGCAGACCATGATGTTCAGCGCCACCTTTGCGCCGCGCATCCAGCAGCTGGCCATGCGCGTCATGCACGAAGGCGGCGCGCGCGTGCGCAAGGTGGAGGTGGCCACGCCCCAGCAGCAGCACGCCAACATCCGCCAAGAGCTGTACTGGGCTGACAGCCCCGAGCACAAGCGCCGCCTGCTCGACTACTGGCTGCGCGACCCCGGCATTGACCAGGCCATCGTCTTCACCTGCACGCAGATCGAATGCGACCAGCTCGCCGAAGAGCTGCAACAGGCCGGCTTTGCCGCCGTGTCGCTGCACGGTGCCTTGAGCCAGGCGCTGCGCAACCGCCGCCTGAAAAGCCTGCGCGACGGGCGCGTGCAGATGCTGGTGGCCACCGACGTGGCCGCGCGCGGCATCGACGTGCCCACCGTCACCCACGTCATCAACTTCGGCCTGCCCATGAAGGCCGAGGACTACACCCACCGCATTGGCCGCACGGGCCGCGCCGGCCGTGCCGGGCTGGCCGTGACCCTGGCCGAGTTCCGCGACCGCAAGCGCCTGGCCGACATCGAGGCTTACACCCGCCAGCACTTCCGCCCGCTGACGGTGGACGGGCTGGAGCCGACCAAGTTTTTCCCCCCCATCACGCAAGACCCCCCCGCACGCAAGGGCGGGCGGGGCGCACCCGGCAAAGGGGCGGGCAAGGGCTTTGGCAAGGGTTTTGGAAAGAGCTTCGGCAAGGGCGGCGGCGCAGGCAGCCATGCCCGCGACCGGGACCACAGCCGGCCCTTTGCCGATGCGCGCGCACCGCGCGGCCCCAAGCTGGTGGGCGGCGGCTTCAAGGAACGCGCTGGCCCCGGTGCCCGCCATGAAGGCGCAGCAGGCGCGCACAAGAAGAGCTTCTCGAACGCCGCCGGCCCCCGCAGCGGCAAGCCCTACGCAGCGCGTTCGCGCTGACCGGGCCGCCGGGCTGCTGCGTTATAGCCAAACGCACAAATAATCAGAGGCTTCTTGCTCCCTCCCCCGCTGGGGGAGCAACTGTGTTCAAAGTCAAGTGTTTTTC
>JAUNTQ010000086.1 GCA_030538605.1 Pseudomonadota bacterium | reverse complement strand
TCACCACCCGCGCCGACACCATCATGGGCGTCACCTTCTGCGCCGTCGCGCCCGAGCACCCGCTGGCCGCCCACGCCGCGCGCGGCAACCCGCAGCTGGCCGCCTTCATCGAGCAGTGCAAGCAAGGCGGCACCACCGAGGCCGAGCTGGCCCTGCGCGAAAAGGAAGGCATGCCCACGGGCCTTGCGGTCACGCACCCGCTCACCGGCGAAGCCGTGCCCCTGTGGGTGGGCAACTACGTGCTCATGAGCTACGGCGACGGCGCGGTGATGGGCGTGCCCGCGCACGACGAGCGCGACTTTGCCTTCGCCCTCAAATACGGCCTGCCCATCAAGCAGGTCGTCCACGTCGATGGCGAGCACTACGACTTCGCCCACTGGCACGACTGGTACGCCGACAAGCAAAAAGGCGTCACCATCAACTCGCACAGCTTCAGCGGCATGGCCTACAGCCAGGCGGTAGACGCCGTGGCCCACGCGCTGGCCGAGCAAGGGCTGGGCGAGAAAAAAACCACCTGGCGTCTGCGCGACTGGGGCATCAGCCGCCAGCGCTACTGGGGCACCCCCATTCCCATCATCCACTGCGACAAGTGCGGCGCGGTGCCCGTGCCCGAAGCCGATTTGCCCGTCGTGCTGCCCCAGGACCTGGTGCCCGACGGCAGCGGCAACCCGCTGGCCAAAAGCGAGGCATTTCTGGCCTGCACCTGCCCGCAATGCGGCGCGGCGGCCCGGCGCGAAACCGACACCATGGACACCTTCGTGGACAGCTCCTGGTACTTCATGCGCTACTGCGATGCCCACAACAGCCAGCACATGGTGGCCGAAGGCGCGCGGCACTGGATGCCAATGGAGCAGTACATCGGCGGCATCGAACACGCCATCCTGCACCTGCTCTACGCGCGCTTTTGGACCAAGGTCATGCGCGATCTGGGCCTGCTCACCATCGACGAACCATTTACCCGCCTGCTCACGCAAGGCATGGTGCTCAACCACGTCTACAGCCGCCGCACCGAGCAAGGCGGCAAGGAATACTTCTGGCCCGCCGAGGTGGAGCCGGTTATCGACGCCGACGGCAAGCAAGTCGGCGCGCGGCTGAACAAGGCCGTGGGTGACTTGCCCGCAGGCACGCTCATCGACTACGAAGGCGTGGGCACCATGTCCAAGTCGAAGAACAACGGTGTCGATCCGCAGGACTTGATCGACAGATACGGTGCCGACACCGCCCGCCTCTACACCATGTTCACCGCCCCGCCCGAGGCCACGCTGGAGTGGAACGACGCGGCAGTCGAAGGCAGCTACCGCTTCCTGCGCCGCGTGTGGGCTTTCGGCAGCAAGCTGTCCGCCTCTGAAAATGTAGCTGCCAGCGCTTTGTTGGCGGGTGCTGCAAGCCAAAATGGCCTTGATTTCGGCAAGCCTGCCAAGGCCTTGCGCTTCGAGATCCACACCGTGCTGCAACAGGTGGACTACGACTACCAGCGCCTGCAATACAACACGGTGGTTTCCGGCGCGATGAAGATGCTGAACGCGCTCGAAGCCTTCAAGGGATCGGGCAGCGCGCCGCACGCGCGCGGCGACACCGCCGCGCTGGCCGAGGGCTTCAGCAAGCTGCTGCGCGTGCTCTACCCCGTCACCCCGCACCTCACGCACGTGCTGTGGCAGCAACTGGGCTTTGCCGCCGTGCAGGGCGATCTGCTGGATGCCCCCTGGCCGCAGACCGACCCGCAAGCGCTGAAAAAAGACGAGATCGAGCTGATGCTGCAAATCAACGGCAAGCTGCGCGGTGCCATCCTGGTGCCCGCCGAAGCCGACAAGGCCGCCATCGAAGCCGCAGCCCTGGCCAGCGACGCCTTCGCCCAGCACGGCGGCGGCGCGGCGGTCAAGCGTGTCATCGTGGTGCCGGGGCGACTGATCAACATCGTCATATGACCCTTCTTTTCCTGGAAAACCATCGGCCTGAACGCAGCACCGGCTTGGCACCGTCATTCCCGCGCAGGCGCATAGGTGCCAACCCAGGAAGCATGTGCCCTCACTCAACCCCGTCGTCATTCCCGCGAAGGCGGGAATCCAGCCTCAGTACGTGTCCGAACGATGGATTCCCGCCTTCGCGGGAATGACGGAAAAATGCGGGAATGACGAATCAACCGCCCTCGATGGCGGCGCGCAGGATGTGGAGATGAATGTGATGCAACGACGCAGGATGCTCGGGTCGATGGCAGCCACCGCTGCGGTGCCGCTGCTCTCGGCGTGCGGGTTTCAGCTGCGCCAGGCACCTGAATTCGCTTTCAAGACGCTGGTGCTGGCCATGCCCGCCACCGAGCTGAGCACGGAGCTGCGCCGCCAGCTGCAAGGCACGGGGCGCATCACCGTGCTCAACCCCGGCGAGGCGGGGGCCGACACCGCCGACATGGTGTTGCAAAGCGCGGGCGAGCACCGCGAGCGCACCGTGGTCAGCGTCACCGCTTCGGGCGAGGTGCGCGAGTTTCAGCTGCGCATCCGCTTTGGCTTCCATCTGCGCACCCCCGGTGGACGCGAGTTGCTGCCGCCCACCGACATCGAGCGGCAGATCGACCAGAGCTACAGCGAATCCGCCGCGCTGTCCAAGGAGACCGAGGCGCTCATGCTCTACCGCACCATGCAGGGCGACATCGTGCAGCAGGTCATGCGGCAGCTGGCCACGGTAAAGACATGACCTCCCTGAGACGCCTTCGGTGCCTTCCCCCCTGCAAGGGGGGACACCGCTGGTCACCGGGGGAACCCCGGCTCGGGCGGTCGCTGGCATGGCCTGCTCCGCGGCCTTTGTGTGGCTTGCTGCGCAGCCTTGTTTCTCTGTCGCTGGCGCATCACCGTCGGCGGGTTGTGCGGACCGACTGACCCCATGCAACTCGCGGCCAACCAACTCACCAGCCACCTGCACAAGGGCTTGCGCCCGCTCTACACCCTGCACGGCGACGAGGCGCTGCTGATGCAGGAGGCGGCCGACGCCATTCGCGCCGTTGCGCAGGCGCAGGGCTACACCGAGCGCACGGTGCATACGGTGATGGGGGCGCATTTCGACTGGGGCGAGGTGCTGGCCGCCGGGCAGTCGCTCAGCCTGTTCGCCGACCGGCAGCTGGTGGAAATCCGCATCCCTTCAGGCAAGCCCGGCAAGGACGGCAGCGCCGCCTTGCAGCAGATCGCGCAAAGCGCCGCCGGCAACGACAGCACGCTCACGCTCATCGTGCTGCCGCGCTTGGACAAGGCCACGCGCACCGGTGCCTGGTTCACCGCACTGGAAGGCGCGGGCGTGACGGTGCAGATCGACCCGGTCGAACGCGGTGCGCTGCCCGCGTGGATCGCCCAGCGCCTGGCCGCGCAAGGCCAGCGCGTGCAGCCGGGCGAGGCGGGCCAGCACGCGCTGGCGTTTTTTGCCAACCGGGTGGAAGGCAACCTGCTGGCCGCGCACCAGGAGGTGGCCAAGCTGGGCCTGCTGCACCCGCCGGGCGAGATCAGCGCCGCGCAGATCGAGGCGGCGGTGCTGAACGTGGCGCGCTATGACGTGTTCAAGCTGTCCGAAGCCGTGCTCGGCGGCCAGCGCGAGCGGGTGCAGCGCATGCTGGACGGTCTGCGCGCCGAAGGCGAGGCCGAGGTGCTGGTGCACTACACGCTGACCGAGGACATCCGCGCCCTCAAGCGCGCCAAGGACGCCGTTGCCGCAGGCAAGCCGCTGCCCATGGCGCTGCGCGAGCAGCGCGTGTGGGGCGTGCGCGAGCGGCTGTTCGAGCGCGTGCTGCCCGGCTTGCCTGCGGGGCAGCTCTCAGCCTTGCTGCAAGCCGCGCACCAGGTCGACGGGCTGGTCAAGGGCCTGAAGCCGCCCGGCTGGCCGGCCGATCCGTGGGCCGGGCTGCACCGCCTGGCGCAAAGCCTGTGCGGCGCTTGCAGCGCGGCGGCGCGCCAGCGCTGAGTGGCTGCGCGCCAGCCGGTGGCATTTCTCTCTCACGTGCATGGCGGCACGAATTCACGCAGGGTCAGGTTGCCCGTGCCCACCACAGGGCATGCCTGGACCACGCACATGCTCGTCTGCTTACAATAAGAGTCCCATTTGACGCATATGCGAAACCTCGAACAAAAAACCGCCCGACTCACGGTGCTGATCGATCCTTCAAAGAAAAAGGCTTTCGAAGCACTGTGCGCAGCCCAGGACGTGACACCCTCGCAGGTGGTGCGCAAGCTGATTCGCGACCACCTGCAGCAGCACGGCGTGCAATGGGCGCCCGGCGATTCGAATGACACGTCGGCCATGGCGCCGCTGGAGTGAGCCGCGCCTGACCCGATGGGCGGCAGCGCCCATCTCTTGCGCCAGTGACCAAGCCCGAACCGGGCTTTTTTTGTGCCCGCATGGCGAAGCTGAAGCGCCCTTGGCTTGGCGCCGTGACATGCGTCGGCCATGAAAAAACCGCGCCAAGGCGCGGTTTTTTCATGGGGCTGGCGCTTGTGATCGTGCAGATCAGAAGCTCATTTCCTTGTCCACGTCCTGGGTCTTGCGACGGGCCATGGCCAGGTTGGCGCGCTGCTTGTCGAGCACGAAGTAGAGGAACACGCCGTCCTTGCGGGCCGAGGGGCGCAGGATGTGGTACTGCTTGCCCAGGGTGATGAGGATGTCCTCGATCACGTCCTTGAGGCCCAGCGAGCGCATGGTCTTCATCTTGGCGCGCACCACTTCGGTGTTGCCGGCGGCGGCCACTTCCAGGTCCACGCCGGAGCCAACGGAGCCCAGCATCATGCCGGAGGCGGAGTCGACCACGGCAGCGCACAGCGCGCCGTCCAGGGTCATGAGTTCGTCGAGGGTTTGCTTGATGGTGGCCATGAGAATCCTTCCTTTGAAAGTGGTTAACGAGTCGATGCATGGGCGCCCTCGCCAACCGGTGGGGACGCAGCAGTCATGGGCTTTTCGGCAGACATCAGCTCAAAACATGCTGCTTGTATGGTAATGAGCTTGCAATGACAAAGGCAAGGCGCGTGTGGCATGTCAAGCGCTTCGGGCGTGAGGAATTGCCTCGTTTTTCGGCGCGCGCCGCCTTGCGTGGCGCGCGCGCGACCATGCACGTGCGAGGGCGTGAAGTGCGTCACAGACGGCGGCCTTGCAGACGGGCCAGCGCGGCCCGACCAAGGGTGGGGGAAGCATGGCATAACATCCGACGCACCTTCCGAAGCCTGGAGATCGTCATGCGTTTGCCTTCCCCTTTCTCGTTCCCCGTGTCCGCGCGCGTGCGTTCACTGGCGGCCTTGCTGGCACTGCCGCTGCTGGCCGCAGCTTGCGCTCTGCCGACCGGTGGCGGCGCGGGCGCGTCGCCGGCAGACGAGACGGTGCGCGTGTTCAAGCCGCGCGGCGCGGTGCAGTGCGGCGCGCGGGGCGAGTCGCCCGAAGCCATGCGGCAGGGTTTGCAACAGGCGGGCGTGCGCGTGACGGGTGCGCATTGCGGCACCGACGGCCTGATGCGCGCTGCCGTGTGTGGCGGTGCCACGGGCGAGATCAACCTGTTCGACATCCCCCGCGCCGACCTGCCGCGCGCCGAGGCGCTGGGCTTTGCGCCCTTGTCCGGCCTGCGCGCCGACCCGGTCAGCCCGCCGCAGGAAGTGCCCTGCCGCTGATGCGCATTCAAGCGCTGCGATCGGCCGGGTAGAAATGCACCGGCGCGTCGCCCGTGACCCCCGGCGCATGGGCGCAGACGCGGCTGCGGCGTTCATGGGCGTCCAGCCGCCCCAGATCGACCCAGCCCGTGCGCTGCCAGCCCAGCAGCCGCAGCGCGCTGGCCAGGCTGCGGGCGTCATGCAGCTCCTCGTAGCACATCAGCAGGTGCAGCCCCGCCAGCACCACGGCGGCTGCGCCGCCCAGCATCAGCGCCATGAGGCCAAGGCCCGGCGCCGCATCGCCCGCAGGCGCATCGCTGAAGAACCCGATCACGCCCATGATGGACAGCGCAAACGCCATCAAGCCAAGCCACAGCCAGAACCCGATGCGCAGGTTGGGCAGCCACAGCGCCAGCGGCCCGCACAAGCCCCGTTGCGACAGCAGCCAGCGCTCGCCGGGCACTTGCAGCACGTCCACCGGCCACGGGCCGGGGCCGCTCGCATCGGCCACGATCTGCACCCGCGTGCCGACCGCCAAGGGCAGCATGCCCGCCCCCGGTTCGACGGGCAGTTCCCCATAGCCCATGCCCACCACGACTTCGCAAACGAACAGCCGACCATCCACGCGCAGCATGTGCTGCACCAGGGTCGCGGGCGGCGGCGAAACCCGCGCACTGCCCACACCCGAGCGCGTGATGCGCTGGCTTTGCACCGACGCCAGGGTGCCATCGAACACGGTCTGCATGCGCGCAGTGTGCCGCAGCCGCCCTTTTGAGAAAATCAGCGCATGAACGCCACCACCACCGTTGCCGAAACCATGAACCTGCTGGGTGCCCAAGCGCGCGCCGCCTCGCGCGTGATGGCGCGCTCGGGCACCGCCGCGCGCAACGCCGCGCTGCGCACGCTGGCGCGCCTGCTGCGCGACAACGCCGACGCCCTGCAAGCACCCAACCAGCAAGACCTGGCGCGCGCGCGCCAGGCGGGCCTGGCCGAGCCGATGGTGGATCGCCTCAAGCTCACGCCCAGGATCATCGACACCGCCGCCCAGGGCTGCGAGCAGCTGGCCGCCATGCCCGACGTGATTGGCGACGTGGTGGGCCTCAAGCAGCAGCCCAGCGGCATCCGCGTGGGGCAGATGCGCGTGCCCATCGGCGTGTTCGGCATGGTTTACGAAAGCCGGCCCAACGTGACCATCGAGGCCGCGTCTTTGAGCATCAAAAGCGGCAATGCCTGCATCCTGCGCGGCGGCAGCGAGGCGATTGAGTCGAACAAGGCGCTGGCCGCGCTCGTCGCCCAAGCGCTGCAAAGCGCCGGCCTGCCGCCCGAGGCCGTGCAGCTGGTGCCCACCACCGACCGCGCCGCCGTCGGCCAGCTCATTGCCATGCCCGAGTTCGTCGACGTCATCATCCCGCGCGGCGGCAAGGGCCTGATCGAGCGCGTGGCTGCCGAGGCCAAGGTGCCCGTCATCAAGCACCTGGACGGCAACTGCCACACCTATGTGGACGACCCGTGCGACCTGGACATGGCCGTGCGCGTGGTCGACAACGCCAAGACCCAGAAGTACAGCCCCTGCAACGCCACCGAAAGCCTGCTGGTGGCGCGCGGCGTGGCGGCCGACTTCTTGCCGCGCATCGGCGCCGTGCTGGCTGCCAAGGGCGTGCAGATGCGCTGCGATGCAGAAGCGGTGCAATTTTTAAAGCAAAAAGTGCCTTTTGCGCCCGCAAATAAAGCGCAAATAGCTATCAATATTGATGATCTTGTGGTGCCCGCGCAAGAGCAGGACTGGTCGGAGGAATACCTCGCGCCCATCCTCAGCATCAAGGTGGTGGCGGGCGTGGACGAGGCCGTGGCGCACATCAACCGCTACTCCAGCCACCACACCGACGCCATCCTCACGCGCGACCACGTGCACGCACAGCGCTTTCTGCGCGAGGTGGATTCCGCCAGCGTCATGGTCAACGCCAGCACGCGCTTTGCCGACGGCTTCGAATACGGCCTGGGCGCGGAAATTGGCATCAGCACCGACAAGTTCCACGCGCGTGGCCCGGTGGGCATCGAGGGGCTGACCTCGCTGAAGTGGGTGGTGCTGGGCGAGGGTGAAGTGCGCGGCTGAGCCGTCTGCCCGGCCTTACTTCACAAGAACGCGTCGTAACCCGTTTTCAGGATCAGCGCGCTCACCACCACGATGAACACGCCGCGCACGAAGCCCGCACCGTGCTTGAGCGCCAGGCGCGTGCCGATCAGGCTGCCGATGACGTTGGCGACGGCCATGGCCAGGCCCACCTTCCACCACACATGGCCCTTCATGGCAAACAGGGCAATGGCCGACACATTGGTGGCCACGTTCAGCAGTTTGGCGCTGGCGGAGGCGTTGAGAAAGTCGTAGCCCAGAAAGCGCACGAACAGAAAAATGAAGAAGCTGCCCGTGCCGGGGCCGAAGAAACCGTCGTACCAGCCGATCACCAGCCCGATGGCGCAGGCCAGCACCGTTTCACGCCGGCCCGTGTGACGCGGCGCGTGTGTGCTGCCCAGGTCTTTCTTGGCCAGCGTGTACAGCAGCACCGCCAGCAGGATGATGGGCAGCAGGCGCCGCAGAAAGTCCGGGGTGATCTGCGTGACCGTCCAGGCGCCGATGAACGAGCCCACCAGGGCCGCCCCCGCCGCCGGCAGCAACACCGGCCAGCGCATCTGCACGCGGCGCGCGTATTGCACCGTGGAGATGGTGGTGCCCCAGACCGAGGCGCTCTTGTTGGTGCCCAGCAGCGTGGCGGGTGCGGCGTTGGGGTACACCGCAAACAGCGCCGGCACGAGCACCAGCCCGCCGCCACCGACGATCGAATCAATGCCCCCGGCCAGCAGCGAGGCCAGCGAGACGATCAGCAACTCCATAACCCACCTGTTTCATGCCAACGCACATAGGGGCGCTGATGATAGCCATAGGCGCCTCGGGCAGCTCACTCGGGCGGCTCAATGGCCTGCATGAAAAAGGGCGCCCCTTCTCCTGGAAAGGGCGCCCCATGAAGGTGCTTTTGTTGTGCGCGCGAACGGAAGGTGGCCTTGCTTGCGTTGTACCCGCCGTGGCGTCGCGGTCTCCTCGTGCCCCAGGCGCCGCACAGGCGGCGTCTGATGGGACGAACTTTAACCAGATGCACGCTTGTTGTGCATAGGGGATTGCCCGCGAGTTGGGGTGCCCCCTGAGCCGCCTGCGGCGTCTTCCCCCTGAGGGGGACGGCGCCAGAGGCCGGTACAAGGCCGGCCACGGCGCCCCCGAACAGCCTGCTCCGCGGCCCTCTGACCCTGACCGTCTATGTCCTGCGGGATGGCGTGCCAGCGCCATGGGAGATCAGACACCTGCAGTCACAGCCGCCTCACGCGCCCCTGCAGCACCACACGCTCGCCGCCAGCGGGCAGGCTCAGCACGGTATTCACGCGGCCGGCCTGCCAGTCCACCACCTGGGTCACGCTCAGGCCGTCGGCCTCGGTCCATGACAGCAGGTCCTGCGCGTCGCGCAGCGGCACGCGGTCGCAGGTTTCGCTGGCCTGCCGGCCTTTTTCGTCGCCGGCCACGCAGTGCCAGTGCAGGGCGGTGGCGCTGTCAAAGCGCACTTCGTAGCTGGTGCCGCCGTCGTAGTCATAGCGGAACAGGCCGAGGGGCGAGGTCATGAGGGTGCTCCTTCAGGAAAAACGTCCGTGCCGCGGTGGCTGTGCGGGTGGGACTGCAGGGTGGCGTCGAACAGAGCGAGTTCTTCATCCAGCGTGGCGGCGCGCTGACGAAAGCGGCGGCCGGCGCGGTCGTACCAGTGCTCGGCATCTTCCAGATCACCTTCCTGCCAGTGCAGCAGACCGTGTAGCCAGGCGGCCAGCAAGCCGTCCTGGTGCTGAATGGCGTCGTGCGCAGCGTGCCATTGACCGGTGCGCATCAGGGCGGCGATGGCCGACAGGTCAGCGGCAGGCATGGCAGAAGTGACGGTCTTCAGCCCCATTGCATTTCGCCCTTGGCCACCTTGGCGCCGATTTGCAGCGCAGCGGGCAGCCCGGCCTGCGGGTAGCGGCGCTGCATGGCGGCGATGAGCGCATCGGCGTTGGGAGTGCGGGCGACCTCTTCATCAAAGGCGACGAGATACTCGCGTGTGTAGCGCAGGGCCGATGCGTCCATTGCCGCGCCGGGCGCCAGGTGACCGGGCACGACGATGGCGGGCTGGCGGGCGATGAGCGCGTCCAGGTTGCGCACCCAGGCGGCGCGGGCGGTGGGCGTGGGGGTGTCGGCCGTCCACACGTGCAGGCCCGCGAACACCAGCACGCCGCCGAACACGGCTTGAAGCGAGGGCTCCCACAGGTAGCGGCGGTTGGGCAGGTCTTGTGCAGGCACGATGTCGATGGTGTGGCCTTCCAGCATGAGGGTGGGCGCGTCATGGGCGGTGGGGAACACGATGTCGGCCAGCTTCTGCGGGCCGTTTGTCTTCAGTTGCGGCCCCCATGCGTCGATTTTCTTCTGCGCGCTGGCACGCATGGCGGTCAGCGTGTCGGATGCGGCGAGCACCTGGGCTTGGGGGAAGGCTGCGACGATGGGTGCGAGGCTGAAGTAATAGTCGGGGTCGCTCTGGCTGACGTAGATGGCCGTCAGACGTTTGCCGCTGGCCTTGATCGCCTCGGCCACGGCGCGGCCATCGGGCAGCGAAAAGCCACCGTCGATCAGGATGGCGTCCTGCGCGCCCGAGAGCAGCACGGGGGCGCGGTAGAAGCCTTTTTCGCCAGCGGGGAAGGCCTGCCACGTGAGCGACGAGGCGGGTGTGGTCGTGCTGGCGCATCCGGCCAGCGCCGTGGCGGCGCTGGCAGCGGCGGCGGTTTGAACGAAGAGGCGACGGTTCAGCATGCGGGTTCTCCTTGAAAAAACGGTGGGTGAATACAGTGGGTATCAGGTGGCAGCCAACTGCGCGGCCCAGGCTTGCGGGTGTTCATGCGCGGTGGCGCTGTGCAGTATGCGCGGCGTGGTGTCGGCATCCAGCACGAAGGTAGGCACGCCGCGCGCGCCCACGGTGCGCATCAGCGCTTGCCCAGCCTGCGTGCGGGCGTGCGTGGCCACTTGCAGGTCGGCACCGGTCTGCGCCAGCTGCGTGACGGCGTCGGCAAGGCCCAGACGGCGCAGCACGGCAGTCAGCGTGGCGGGTTGGGTCACGTCTTGCCCCAGCACAAAGCGGGCGTGTTGAATGGCTTGCAACGCGGCCAGCTCTTGCGCGGGCGCGGTCAGTGCCACGGCGGTGAGTGCCCGCGTGGCCGGGCCACTGTCAAAACGCTGGGTGCGGCTGGCCAGCACCTGCACGCGATAGGCGGCACTGAAGGGCTGGCCCGTCACCTGGCCGATGCGTTGGTCATTGGCCCAGGCGTAGGCGGCAAAGTCGTCGCTCATCGCCCGCGCACCCGCGTCGGCAAACAGTCCCGTGGGCAGCAGGCGCAGCACCACGCCAGGCGTGGCCGCTGCTGCCGCCACTGCCGCGCTGGCGCCGTAGCACCAACCGCACAGCGGGTCGAACAGATAGGTGAGGGTCTTTGGCATGGGTGTATTCCTCGAATGCCCGCCATCGTAGACCGTCTGCATTGACAGATAAATACAGATGAAGTAGATAGTCTGTATGCCAAAAACAAACAATCAAGACGCGCCGGTCAACAGCCCGCTGGCCAACCTCAAGCGCCTGGCCTACTTTGCGGCGGTGGTGGAAGCGGGCAGCTTCACGGGCGCGGCAGATCGTCTGGGCATCACCAAGGCGGTGGTCAGCCAGCAGGTGGCGCGGCTGGAGCGCGAATTCCGCGCCACGCTGCTCACGCGCAGCACGCGCCACGTGGCGCCCACCGACGCAGGGCAGGCGCTGTATGCGCGCTGCGCCCGCATCCTGCGCGAAGCCGACGAGGCGTTCAACGAACTGGCCGAAGTGTCTGACGAACCCGCCGGCACGCTGCACATGACAGCGCCGCTGGACTATGGCATCACCGCCATCGTGCCCGCCGTGGCCGAGTTCGTGCGGCGCTACCCGCGCTGCCAGGTGGACGTGGCCCTGAGCGACCAAGCGGTGGACATGACGGCGGGCGCGGTGGAGCTCGGCATTCGCGTCGGCTGGCTCACGCAGCCAAGCGTGCAGGCGCGGCAGATCGGGCGCTTCAGGCAACTGCTGGTGGCCCCCGCTGCCTGGCACGCGCGCGTGGCCGCGCTGGTCAAGCCACAAGACATTGCCGCGCTGCCCTTTGTGGCCAACAGCGCGCTGCGCGAGCCGACGCGCTGGCGCTTTGCCCGCACGGTGCAGGGTGCGCGGCGCGGCGGGGAGGCAGAGGTAGACGTGCAGGCCGCGCTGCGGCTCAACGCCACGCTGGCCACGCGCGAAGCGGTGTACGCGGGCGTGGGCCTGGCCGTGCTGCCCGACTACGCGGCAGCCGAGGGCCTGGCGGCGGGCAGCTTGATCGAGGTGCTGCCGGATTGGCAACTGCCTGCGGGCGGCATTCACGCCGTCTTTCCCGCCGCGCGCTTTCGACCCGCGAAGGTGCGGGCCTTCGTCGATCTGCTGGTGGAGCGGGCAGCCGTCGTATAAACGCCTTTCAGGCTCTCAGGGCTTTTACATCAAGCGCTAGAAGCTATCAAATCAGGAGTATTCAACCCTGCTTGCCGCCCGCGTCGTGCCCCAGCTGCGGCAGCATGCTGCCTTCGCCCAGGGCCAGCAGGCCGCTCTTGGCGTACACGGCCAGCTTGCCGCGCGTGTCGGTGATGTCGAGGTTGCGCATGGTGAGCTGGCCGATGCGGTCGAGCGGGGTGAAGGGGGCGTTTTCCACCTTTTCCATCGACAGGCGCTCGGGCGCGTAGGTGAGGTTGGGCGACTCGGTGTTCAGCAGGCTGTAGTCGTTGCCGCGGC
>JAUNTQ010000085.1 GCA_030538605.1 Pseudomonadota bacterium | reverse complement strand
CCAAAGGGCACCACGCCGCCTTCGCGCAGGCCGCTGGTGAACTTCATGCCGATGCCCACCAGCGCGCCGATGACCGAAGCCATGAGGATGATGGGCACCAGCGCTTGCCAGCCAAACCAGGCGCCCAAAGCGGCAAAGAGCTTGAAGTCGCCCGCGCCCATGCCCTCTTTGCCGGTGAGCAGCTTGAAGCCCCAATACACCGACCACAAGGACAGATAACCCGCCGCTGCGCCCCACACGGCGTCGCCCAGCGGCACGGCAGTCCAGCCCAGCGCCGCTGCCAGCAGGCCCGCCCACAACAGCGGCAGCGTCAGCACGTCGGGCAGCAAGGTGGTGTCCCAGTCGATCAGCGTGGCGGCCACCAGCACGGCAGAAAAGCCGCACCAGCACAGCGCCGTGAAGGTCCAGCCCAAGCGCCACACGCACCAGGCGAACAGCAGGCCGGTGGCCAGCTCCACCAGCGGGTAGCGCAGGCCGATGGGCGTGCCGCAGGCCGAGCAGCGACCGCGCAGCGCCAGCCAGCTGAGGATGGGAATGTTCTCGTACCAGCGGATCGCGTGGCCGCACTTCTGGCAGCGCGAGCGCGGCCTGGAAAGGCTGAGAGCAGGCAGTGCTTCAAGCTGCGCATGGGCTTCGGCTGCGCCTTGCGCCAGCGCGGCGGGCATGGGCCGTTTGGGGCCAAACACCTGCGTCCACAGGCTCTGGCTTTCGCCGGGTTCATCGGGCAGCGACGGGTGCAGCGCGGCCACGGCGTCGGCCAGCCATTCGCGCTCCATCACGCGCGGCAGGCGGTAGATCACCACGTTCAGAAAGCTGCCCACCAGCAGCCCGAACAGACCGCCCAGGGCGATCTGCATCCACGGGTCCACGGGCATCAGACGACCTGGCCGAGCTTGAAGATGGGCAGGTACATGGACACCACGATGCCGCCGATGATGGTGCCCAGAATCACGATGATGATCGGCTCCATCAGGCTGGACAGGCCGGCCACCATTTCATCGACCTCGGCCTCGTAGAAGTCGGCGGCCTTGCCCAGCATGTGGTCCAGCGCGCCGGATTCCTCGCCAATGGCCGTCATCTGCAGCACCATGCTGGGGAAGATGTTCACGTTGGTCATGGCATTGGTGAGGCTGGTGCCGGTCGACACCTCGTTCTGGATCTTGTCGGTGGCGATCTTGTAAACCGAGTTGCCCGAGGCACCGCCCACGGAGTCGAGCGACTCCACCAGCGGCACGCCCGCGGCAAACATGGTGGAGAGCGTGCGCGTCCAGCGCGCCACCACGGATTTTTCGATCAGCTCGCCGAAGATCGGCACCTTCAGCAGCAGGCGGTCCATGAACATCTGCACGCGCTCGTTGCGTTTCCAGGCTTGCATGAAGAAATAGATGCCGCCGCCCAGGCCGCCGAAGATCAGCCACCAATAACTCACGAAGAACTCGCTCATGGCGATCACGAACATCGTGGGCGCGGGCAGGTCGGCCCCGAAGTTGGAGAACACCTCCTTGAACGCCGGAATCACGAAGATCATGATCACTGCCACCACCACGAAGGCCACCACGATCACGGCCACGGGGTACATCAGCGCGGACTTGATCTTGGACTTGATCGCCTCCGTTTTTTCCATGTAGGTGGCCAGGCGGTCGAGCAACTCTTCCAGAATGCCGGCGGCCTCACCCGCTTCCACCAGGTTGCAGTACAGCGCGTTGAAGTACAGCGGGTGCTTGCGAAAGGCGGCGGACAGCGAGGTGCCGGTTTCCACGTCGGAGCGGATGTCGTTGAGCAGCTTGGTGACGCTGGGGTTGGGGTTGCCCCGGCCCACGATGTCGAAGGCCTGCAGCAGCGGCACGCCGGCCTTCATCATGGTGGCCAGCTGGCGGGTGAAGATGGCGATGTCTTTCGGCTTGATCCGCTTGCCCGAGCGCATGCGGCGCTTCTTGACCTTGGTGGCCAGAATGCCCTGGCGCCGCAGGATGGCCTGCACCTGGTTTTCGCCGCTGGCGCGGGTTTCGCCGCGCACGACCTTGCCGTTGCGGTCCTTGCCTTCCCACTCGTAGACGAATTCCTTGGCGCTTCTGGCGCCGGCGACTTGGGTTGCCATTGCGTGGTTCTCTCGTGATGTTGCCGGGTGGGTGGCGTTTACTGGTTGGTGACGGCCAGCACTTCTTCCAGCGTGGTGACGCCGGTTTTGACCTTGTACAGGCCCGACGTGCGCAGTGAGCGCACGCCCTCGCTGCGCGCCTGCTTGGCGATTTCCAGCGCGCTGCCGTCGGCCAGGATGATGCGCTGCATTTCCTCGCTGATGGGCATGACTTCGTAGATGCCCACGCGCCCCTTGTAGCCGTTGTTGCACGCGCCGCAGCCCACGGGCTTGTAGGGCGTCCAGCTGCCGTCGAGCTCGTTTTCGTCGAAGCCGGCGTCCACCAGCGCCTCGCGGGGAATGTCCAGCGGCTCCTTGCATTTGGGGCACAGCCTGCGCGCCAGACGCTGCGCGGTGATCAGGATCACGCTGGAGGCGATGTTGAACGGCGCGATGCCCATGTTGCGCATGCGCGTGAGCGTGGTGGGCGCGTCGTTGGTGTGCAGCGTGGACAGCACCAGGTGGCCGGTTTGCGCGGCCTTGATGGCGATGTCGGCGGTTTCCAGGTCGCGAATCTCGCCGACCATGATGATGTCCGGGTCCTGGCGCAAAAAGGCCTTCAGCGCTACGGCAAAGGTCAGGCCCGCCTTCTCGTTCATGTTGACCTGGTTGACGCCGGGCAGGTTGATCTCCGACGGGTCTTCTGCGGTGGAGATGTTCACGCCCGGCTTGTTCAGCAGGTTCAGGCAGGTGTAGAGCGACACCGTCTTGCCGGAGCCCGTGGGGCCGGTCACCAGGATCATGCCGTAGGGGCGCTCGATGGCGGTGAGCAGGCGGACTTTTTCCTCGGGCTCGTAACCCAGCGCGTCGATGCCCAGCTTGGCGCTGCTGGGGTCGAGGATACGGATCACGATCTTCTCGCCAAACAGCGTGGGCAGCGTGCTGACGCGGAAGTCGATCACGCGGTCGGGGCCGATCTTCAGCTTCATGCGCCCGTCCTGCGGCACGCGCTTTTCGGAGATGTCCAGGCGCGAGATGACCTTGATGCGGGAGGCCAGCTTTTCCTTGATGACCACGGGCGGCGAGACGATTTCGCGCAGCTCGCCGTCGATGCGAAAGCGCACGCGGTACTGGTGCTCGTAGGGCTCGAAATGCAGGTCGGACGCGCGCATGTTGAACGCGTCCACCAGCATCTTGTGCAGGAACTTGACGACCGGCGCGTCCTCGGCATCGTTTTGCGCCGGCTCCGAATCTTCCACCGGGGCGGCGGAAGACAGCGACTCCTCGTCGAACTCGAAGTCGCCGCCCACGATGCTGTCCATGGCCTCGGCTGCGGACTTGGTGTGGGCCTCGACCAATCGGGTGAGCTTGTCGAACTCGGCGATCACCCACTCCACGCCCATTTGCGTGGTGAACTTGATTTTTTCGGCCGCCTCGTGGTCGGAAGGATCGGCCGTGGCGATGATCAGCCGGCCGTTGCGCTTGGCCAGCGCCAGCAGGCGGTGGGTTGCCGAGAGCTTCGCGTCGAGCAAGTCCCTGGGCAGCTGCTGCGGATCGAGTGCTTCCACGTCGATCAGCGGTGCGGCAAAGGCCTGGGCCAGCGTGTGCGCCACGTCGGCGGGAGACACCGCGCCCGATTCGGCCAGCTCGGTGATGAAGTTCTTCTGGCTGGCCTTTGCCTTGCGGAAGGCATCCTCGGCGGCCTTCTGGCTGAGCTTGCCGGCCATGACCAAGGCGCGGCCCACACCGGGCAGCGCGGCGGAAAGCAGGTCTTTGGAAACGGAATCGACAACGGCCATGGATGGAGCGGCGAACAGGCAAAAACAACGCTTCCGATCATCGCTGATTGGTGAAAATATGTAAATCTCAGGGTGCGCCGATGTGTGCATCAATCGACACATGGTGCCTTGCGATGAGAGTGCGGGCTGACTTTCCCTGCCACCGGGGCAGGCAGGCGCGGTGCGGATGTGCGCCCTGGATCTGGCGCCCACCGGGGGCGCCGCGTCGCGGCCGATGCGCGCCGCTGGCAGGAGCGGCCATGTTGTGTCCTTGGCGCAACGCTGGCGCCCGCGCCCAGCTCTGCTGGCGGGTGCCGCGCCCGTCCAAACCCCGAAAAAAACGGCCCCGAAGGGCCGCGTGATGGAAGTTGGAGTCGTCGGGCCCTGGCGCCCGCCGCGCAGGCTCAGCGCGTCTGGCCGAGCATGAGCCGGATCAGGGCGTCGCGGCCGGCGTTCTCGTCGCGGAACACGGCCACGCCATCCGCCTGGCCGATGGCGCCCATGGCGCGGGTGATGGGGTTGAAGGGCAGCAGGTGCGGGTTGTTGGTGCGCCAGGCGAGCGAGCCGCCGCTGCGCGTGTCCACGGCGCCGTTGGGGTATCGGATGTTGACGGTGTTGGCGTCGGGCGTTTGCACCTGGGGGCGGCTGATGGGCGCAATGGGCTTGAGGCCGACCCACTCCACCGCCGGCATGGGGCTGAGCGGGGGCTTGGGCATGGGCATCGGCGCAGGCTTGTAGTCGCAACGGCCCGTTTCCCAGCCGCCGCGGCTGCCACCCAGCTCCAACCCGCCGCCGAACAGGCCGGTCATCAGGTACAGGCCCAGCGCCTGGCCGAAGTCCTGCGTGAACTCGTAGGGCTTGACGGCTTCGGGCTTGGTGATTTCGAAGTCCTGGCGCGTGGCCAGTTTGCCGGTCTCGGGGTTGATCCAGCCCACGCCGTCGGGGTTTTCCTGCACCACGAAGCCGTCGGTCACGGCCCAGTCCAGCGCCTGGCCGCCGCGGTCGGCGTATTCCACTTTCAGGTCGCCCAGCTCGTTCTGGCTCAGCCCGCTGATTTGCATCGCATGGTCGCCACGGGTGACGGTGACCTCGCTGGCCACGTACATGCCCTTGTTGCCTTTCCAAGGCTCGGTGTCGATGGTGATCTTGGTGCCGTCTTCGAGCTGGAAGGTGGTCTTGGTCCAGAAGTCGGCGTCGGTCTTGCCGTCCTTGTCCCAGTCGATGTGCGGATCGCCCCAGATGTTGGTGATCTCGCCGTTTTCCTTGTTGACGATCTGGATCTGCGACTTTTTCTCGTCCAGCAGCAGCTCGTACTTGCCGATGTCGATCTTGGCCGTGCCGTTGCCGGGGTTGTTCACCGTCCACTTGGCGTCCTTGCCGTCGGGCAGTTTGCAGGGGCAAAAGCACCCCTTCTTGTCCATGGAGCCCAGCTGGAACTGGTTGGTGTGCGGCAGCACGGCGCGGCCTGCGCCGGGGGCGATGGGCGCAAAGGCAACGGCGCCGATGGCGATGAAGCCAGCTTGGGGCAAAGAGCCGATCATGGGGATTTCCTCCTGGGGTTTGCGGCACCGCGTGCCCTGTGCATGCGGCTTGGGGTGGAGTAAACCCGTTGTGGCTCGTTTCAACAAGCTGCTATCGATACCATCGGTAAGCTTACTAGGTGTGGTCACTCACTCTTGAATGCGTAGCATGACCTGCTGGTTTGAAACGCTTTTCGTGCATGCCGTGGTTTTCAGCCCGCGGCCTGCTCGAAACCGCTGCGCAGCGCGGCCAGCCAGCGCGCCTTGTCGGCGGGCGGGGCGAAGCTGGCCTCGATGCTGCCGGCCAGCAGTGGCCAGGCGTGCACGGCGGTCATGCCGGTGGCGGCGAACACCTGCAGGAAGTTGGTGTTGATGTAGCCGCCGAAGTAGGCCGGGTCGTCGGCGTTGACAGTGCACAGCAGGCCCGCTTCCAGCAGGCGGGGCAGCGGGTGGTGTGCCAGATCGTCCACCACGCGCAGCTTGAGGTTGGAGAGCGGGCACACGGTGAGCGGCACACGCTCGCGCGCCAGGCGCTGCATCAGGGCCGCATCGTGCATGGCCTGCACGCCGTGGTCGATGCGCTCGGCACCCAGCACGTCCAACGCCTGCCGGATGTAGGCGGGCGGGCCTTCCTCGCCCGCGTGGGCCACCACGTGCAGGCCCATGGCGCGGGCACGGGAGAAGACCCGGGCGAACTTCTCCGGCGGGTGGCCGACTTCGCTGGAATCCAGCCCCACGCCGATGAAGTGCGCCCGGTGGGGCAGCGCCTCGTCCAGCGTGTCCATGGCGTCCTGCTCGCTCAGGTGGCGCAGAAAGCACAGGATGAGCGCCGCGCTCACGCCGTGACGCGCCAGCGCCTGCGTGCACGCGCGCGACAGGCCCTGAATGACGGCGGCCATGGGCACGCCGCGCGCGGTGTGGGTTTGCGGGTCGAAGAAGATCTCGGCGCGCACCACGTGGTCGGCGGCGGCGCGGGCCAGATAGGCATCGGCCATGTCGAAGAAATCCTGCTCGGTGTGCAGCACGCTGGCGCCCTGGTAGTAGACGTCCAGAAAGCTCTGCAGGTCGGTGAAGGCGTAGGCGCGGCGCAGTGCATCCACGCTGTCGTAGGGCAGGGCCACGCCGTTGCGCGCGGCCAGCGCGAAGATCATCTCGGGTTCCAGCGAGCCTTCGATGTGCATGTGCAGCTCGGCCTTGGGCGCGGCGCTCAGCAGCGCGGGCAGGCGGCTCTGGGAGATGGCCGCCAGCGTGGCAGGCTCGGGGGCTTGGAGGGTCATGGCGTCTGGCAGGGTGGAGAAGGCAGGTGAGTCGGGGGGGGGGATGGCGGGCAAATCTCATGAGAGATGCCCATGGGCAACGGCCGAAAAACGCCCATGGGAAGACTACCAATGGGAAGCTTCCCAGCTTGTCATGCGTTTGTCACGGTGGTTTGATGGTGACCCGGCTTGGCGCGCCATGCAAGCGCCAGGTCCATGACCATCGCACAAGCACTGCCTGCGCCCGGCACGACCACCGCACGTCGCCAGCGCGTGGCCCGACAGAAAGGACACACCGAAGTGATTACCGCCCTTGCCCCCGCCACCCCTTCGCCTGGCTGGCGCCTGTCCGTTGCAGGCACCCCACCGCCCCCGGACGAGGGCGATGCAGCGGCCCGCCTGGGCTGGCCGGAACGCGGCGGGGCGGGCATGGACTTGCTGCGCCACATGGCCCGCGAGCCGCAGGCGTTCATGGCGCAGGCGCCAGCGCCCATGCAGGCAGGGCATGCTGCGCCGCCTTCCGCGCTGGGGCTTGACGCGCAAGGCGTGGTGCACCACCCGCGTGTGCAGTTGCTGCGGGCCGACGGTGGCTCCAGCGTGTTTCCGCAGATCGAGCGCGGCCCCCTGCAAGGGGTGAACGGCGTGATCGTGCACCAGACCGACAGCCCCAGCGCGGCGTCCACCTTCAACAGCTATGCGCGCGCAGGCGCCAATGGCGCGCATTTCCTGATCGACAAGGACGGCACCATCTACCAGACCGCCTCGCTCACGCAGCAGACTTGGCATGTGGGCAAGCTCAAGAGCCGTTGCATGGCCGAAAGCCGGTGCTCGCCGGCCGAGACGGCGCTCAACCAGCGCTTCGCGCCCACGGCGGAGCACCAACGAGAGCGGGTGAAGGCCCCGGGCGATCGCTACCCGTCCAACCTGGATGCGCTGGGCATCGAGCTGGTGGGGCAGGCGTTTCCCCGAGGCGACAACAACGCACGTTATGAAGCCGTGACCGATGCGCAGAACGACGCGCTGCGCTGGCTGGTGGGTGAGCTGAAGGCCGAGTTCGGCCTGGCCGACAGCGAGGTGCTGCGCCACCCGGTGGTGTCGCGCAAGAACGAGACGGAAGCGAGCACGGCGCAATGGTGAGGCGCCGCGTCACCGTCAGCGTGGCGCTGGCCTGCATCTTGTGGCTGGCCGCGCCCGCGCAAGCGCAGCCGCTGCCCGCAACTCCCGGCTGCACCGCCGCCACGGAGCTGGTGCCGGCGCTGTGCGATGCCAGCTTGCCCCCCATCGCGCGCGTGCACATCGGCCCGCCGGCGGCTGCCGGTGCCCAGTCCGGGCCGCAGGAGCCGGCATGCCGGCGGTTCGCGCCGGGTGAGCCGGCCTTGCGGCGCTTTTGGGCCGGTGCCCATGCGGTGAGCGAACGCGATTGGCGCCACGCGTTGGACTGGACGGCCTGCCACGTCAGCGGCACCGCCACGCTGGCCGATGGCCGGCGCGCGAGCTGGCAGGTGAGCGCCACGCGCATGGGTGTGTGGCAGGTGGCGGGCGAGGAGCCGGTTTACCTCTACTGCCCGGATTGCGGCTTTGCGCCGTTCTGGTGAGGCGCGCAGCCCAAGCGGCGTCAGCGGATCACGCCGAAGGCGATGCCGCTGTCTTTCAGATAGCGCCGGTAGGCGGCCGAGAGGCGGTCGGCGCTGCTGTGGGCTTCGGCGTCGGGGGCCAGGGGCAGGCGCTTGGGGCGCTGCGATTCGAGCACCGGCTGGTCCTGGCCGAAGATGGTGTTCTGGAAGTCGATCAGGCGCGCGTCGGGCGAGTCGAAGTCGTTCATGGCCATGCGCGTCCAGGCCACGCTGGTCTCTTCGGTGACGGGGCAGACGAACATGGCGATGGCCTCGTGCAGGCCGTCGATGGCGGTGCTGCCGGCTTCGGGCAGCTTGGTGAGCACGGCCATGTAGGGGGCGGTGACTTCGTAGGTGTATTCGACCTGCGCGCCGTTTTCGGCGTGGATGGACGAGCGCGGCTGCCAGGCCAGGCACCCGGTGGCGCGCACGCCGTGCGGCGTGGGGGCGACCTGGTAGGGCGGGATCTCGGGCCGCTCGCGGCTGCCCAGCCAGCCTTCGTGCACGTAGCCGAAGTGCGCCATGTCGAGGAAGTTCTCGATGATGCGCGGCGCGCTGGCCTGCACCACGTAGGGGCCGCTGGTGGTCTTGCGCAGGCGGGGTTCGTCTTCGGCAGCGAAAGCGGGAAAGCCGTGGATGGGCAGCGCTGCGCCTTCGGGGGCGGCCAGGCGCACCCAGAGCATGCCGTAGGCCTCGCGCGTGTCGAAGGCGGTGGCGCAGTGGCGCGCGCCGGGGGTGAAGGCGGGCACGGCGGGGATGTGGGTGCAGCGCGCGTCGCCGTCAAAGCGCCAGCCGTGGTAGGGGCATTCGAGCTGGCCTTGCGTCACGCGGCCCAGCGACAGGCGCGCGCCGCGGTGAGGGCACTGGTCGGCAAAGGCGTGGGCGGTGCCGCCCGCGTCGCGCCAGAGCGCCAGGTCTTGCCCCAGCAGGGTGGCCGCGCGCGGCGGGCCGCCCACGTGGTGGCTGAGGGCCACGGGGTGCCAGAGGGTGTGTTCGAGCGTGGGGGTGGTCATGCCGCTGAGATATTTTAAAAACATGAGCTGCTTGCGTACGGTTTAAAACACTTTCATGTACATTTATATCTGAAAACGGTTTAAACCGTACGCAAGCAGCTCATGTTTTATCTGGCAGCAGGCACACGCCCTTCGACGCCGCGCACGAAGAAGGTGACCTTGCCCATCCATTCGTCGTCGGCGTCGGTGCCTGCGGGCAGGCGCTCGGTGCCGTCGGTGTCGACGATGGGGCCGCTGAAGACGTGGAACTCGCGCGCTTTCATCTTGGCCTTGATCTCGTCGACCTTGGCGCGGGCTTCGGCGGGCACGGTGTCGGGGATCTTGATCAGGTCGTTCAGCCCCTCGGGCACGCCCCAGCGCGTGATCTGATTGCCTTTCCAGCTGCCGTCCAGCACTTCCTGCACCACTTTCTTGTAGTAGGGGCTCCAGTCGACGATGGCCGAGCCTAGGTGGGCGCTGCCGCCGAAGGCACTCATGTCGCTGTCCCAGCCGAAGGCGTGCTTGCCGGCTTTTTCGGCGGCTTGCAGCACGGCGGTGGAGTCGGTGTTTTGCAGCAGCACGTCGGCACCGCCGTTCATCAGGGCTTGCGCGGCTTCGGTTTCCTTGGGCGGGTCGTACCAGCTGTTGACCCACACCACGCGCGTGGTGATGTCCGGCTTGACGCTTTGCGCGCCCAGGGTGAAGGCGTTGATGTTGCGCAGCACCTCGGGAATGGGGAAGGAGCCGACGAAGCCCAGCGTGCCGGTCTGCGTCATGTGCGCGGCGATGATGCCGGCCAGATACGTGTCCTGGTAGAAGCGCGCGTCGTACACGTTCATGTTGTCGGCGGTCTTGTAGCCGGTGGCGTGCTCGAACTTCACCTCGGGGTGGTCGGCGGCCACTTTCAGCATGGCTTCCATGAAGCCGAAGCTGGTGCCGAAGATGAGCTTGTTGCCTTGCGCCACCAGATCGCGCACTACGCGTTCGGTGTCGGCGCCCTCGGGCACGCTTTCGATGAAGGTGGTGGCCAGGCGGTCGCCAAACTCGGCCGCCACGGCCTGGCGGCCCTGGTCGTGCGCGTAGCTCCAGCCGGCGCTGCCCACGGGGCCGACGTAGATCCACGCGGCTTTCAGCGGCTCGGCAGCGGCGGGTGCGGCCGCGCCGGGTGCGGTGGCCGGGGCTTCTTCTTTCTTGCTGCAACCGCCCAGGGCGGCGGCGCCCACGGCAGCGGCGGCGGCCAGGCGGAGCAAAAGGCGTTTGCGCAAATCGGTGTGCATGGGGTTCCTCGTTGTGCGTGGTCGATGACCATGGGGATGCAACAAGTATGCCTGACGCGTTCGCGCACGCAGCCGGCGCGCGTGCCACGCTGGCGCTTGGCTGCATGGTCTGGCGAGGGGAGACATTGCGTTACGTCAAAGGTTTCTGAATGAGCGCTCTGTATGCTGCCGAACCGCTACTTTTGGGTTACTTCCGGATCTGTCATGAAAGCCGTTTTGCTGGACTTGCCCCCGCGTGACGCGTTTGCGCTGTCGCTGCTGATCGGCAAGATGCGTCCCGACTGGCACTGCCAGGCCGCGCAGGCCACGCAGACAGGCAGCGCGCCGCAGGGCGATCTGGTCGTGCTCGACCTGGCCGGCTGGGACAAGGCTGCCATGCAGGACGACGCTGCCACCGATGCCCGTCTGGCCGCCTTGCTGGGCGATCGCGCGGCCGTGCTGCTCACCCGCGCCGTGCCCGCGCACGACGATGCCGCGCGCGCTGCCGCCGACCGCCAGGCCCGGCGCTGGGCCGCGCGCGGCTGGACGGCGCTGCGCCGGCCTTTTCGCGCCGCCGACATGCGCGAGGCGCTGGCGCAGGCGGAGCCGCACATGCGCGCCGCTGCCAGCCGATCCGCCGCCGCGCCCCGAGCTGCGTCCTTGCCGCCCGCCATGGCCGAGCGCGCCGCCACCGTGCCGGCCGATCCGCCCACCACCTTCTTCAGCACCTCGTTGTTCGGGCCTGCGCTGGGCGAGCCGGCGGCCCCGCAGCCGCTGGACGCGCTGCCTCCGCCCGCAGTAGGCATGGGCCGCCTCACGCTGGCGCAGTTGCGCACCTGCCTGGGCAGCTCGCCCCATGCCGCGTGCGTGCACTTTCTGCAGGCCCTGGCGGCGCGGTTGCACGAGGGCCTGCCCTTCGAGATCAGCCTGACCATGGTCAACGGCCTGATCTTTCACCCCGGTGAACACTGGGTGGCCGAAAACACGCCGCTGTCCGTGCTGCGCATGGTGTGCCGCAGCCGCGCGCTGGTGCGCCACGCCAGGTTCATGCCGCTGAACGCGCGCGTGCACCCCGCCGACCGGGCCGCGCAACGCGGCATGCGCCTGCACGCGCTGGACGACATGCTTTACACCCTGGCGCACATGGCAGAGTGCCGCTTGCCGGAGGCATATTAAAAAAGAGCTGCTTGCGTACGTTTTAAAACGTTTTTATGGTTTTTTCACGATGAAAACGTTTTGAAACGTACGCAGGCAGCTACTCAAAATGCAGCGTCAAACAGCCGCTTCGCCCCGCTACCCCCCCGGGTGAAACGGCTTGCCCAGCGAGGCGGGCATGTTCACCCGGATCCACGTCGGGTTGCGTGAAATCAGCACCAGCACGGCGATGGTGGCCAGATAGGGCAGCATGGTCAGAAACTGGCTGGGCAGCTGCACGCCGCGTCCTTGCAGGTGAAACTGCAGCATGGTCACGCCGCCGAACAGATACGCCCCCAGCAGCACGCGCGCGGGCCGCCAGGTGGCAAAGGTGGTGAGCGCCAGCGCGATCCAGCCCTTGCCCGCCACCATGCCCTCCACCCACAGCGGCGTGTAGACGACCGAGATGTAAGCGCCCGCCAACCCGCACAGCGCGCCGCCCGCCACCACCGCCAGCAGCCGGATGCGCCGCACCGGGTAGCCCAGCGCGTGCGCGGCCTGCGGCGACTCGCCCACCGAACGCAGCACCAGCCCGCCGCGCGTGCGCCACAAGAACCACATCAGCCCCACGGCCAGCAGCATGGCGACGTACACCAGCGGGTGGTGCCGGAACAGCGCCGGGCCGATGACCGGCACATCGCCCAGGCCCAGCCAGTCGAAGCGGGGCCGCGCGGGCAGCCGCGCCTGCACGTAGCCCATGCCCGCAAAGGCCGACAGGCCTGCGCCGAACATCGCCAGCGCCAGCCCCGTGGCGTAGGGGTTGGTGCCCAGCCAGATCACCAGCCAGCCGAACACCGCCGCCAGCAGCGCCCCCGCCGCCATGCCGGCGGCAAAGCCCAGCCAGTCGCTGCCCGTGTGCACCACGGCGGCAAAGCCCGCAATGGCCGCGCACAGCATCATGCCCTCGGCCCCCAGGTTGACGATGCCCGCTTTCTCGTTGATGAGCAGGCCCAGCGCGGCCAGCGCCAGCACGGTGCCTGCGCTCAGCGTGGCGGCGAAGAGAAGGGCGTAAGTGTCCATGTCAGTTATCCATAGCGCTGCGCACTACCCGCATGGTATGAAACGCCAGCGGTGCG
>JAUNTQ010000232.1 GCA_030538605.1 Pseudomonadota bacterium | reverse complement strand
CCCCAGCGAAAGCATGCAGGCGCTGTTCAAGCCGCTGGAGCGCATCAACGCCGAAGCCGTCTCGCTCGAACAGCACGCCCAGAAGGCCCTGGCCGCCGGCAGCGACATGTCGCCCGGCGAGATGGTCATGCTCACCGTGCGCGCACACGAATTCCTGTTCCACAGCCAGCTCACCGCCAACGTGGCCAACCGCACGTCGGATGGCTTGCAGCAGCTTTTCCGACAACAGGCCTGACGTCCCCCCTGAGTCGCCTTCGGCGCCTCGGTGCTCGCCGCCAGAGGCGACGGCCCTTCGGCCCGTCCAAGTCTGCGCAGGCAGACTTGGAGCCGCGGGCCTCAGCCCCTGAGGGGGACGCCGCTGGTCGCGGGGGGACCCCGGCTCGCGAAAAAAGCCCCCCCTGAGTCGGCCTTTGGCCGCCTTCCCCCTGAGGGGGACGCCGCTGGTCGCCGGGGAAACCCCGGCTCGGGCGGCCTCGAATGGCCTGCTCTGCGGCCTTTTGGGGGCTTGCTTCGCAGCCCTTTGTCTTGTGTGTCGGGGGCTGTGCTGGCTCCCTCTCCCACTGGCGGGAGAGGGTTGGGGTGAGGGCGTGGCGAAGCTACTGGGTTTACATATATTGATAGCTGTTTACGTATGGTTTAAAACGATTTCAGATATAAAACCATCTGAAAATACTTTATAACGTGCGCAAGAAGCTCCTGTTTTATTCATCTTTTTGCTGCTTCCTGCCGCCCACCACCGCATGAAATCCACCCTTACCCAACGCGCCATCCGCCTGGCTGCGCCCTTGCTGCTGGTGCTGCTGGCGGCCTGCTCGCAGCAGGAGCTGTATGGCCAGCTGAGCGAGCGGCAGGCCAACGAGATGGTGGCCGTGCTGCGCAACGCCGGTCTCGTGGCAGAGAAAAGCAGCGCGCGCGACGGCAAGAGCTACGTCGTCAGCACCAGCGCGCACGACTTCTCGCGCGCCGTCGAAGTGCTGCACGCGGGCGGTTTCCCGCGCGACTCGTTCGACAGCATCGGCCAGGTGTTCCGCAAGGAAGGCTTCGTCTCCTCTCCGCTCGAAGAGCGCGCGCGCTTCACCCACGCGCTCTCGCAGGAGCTGTCCAACACCCTCTCGGGCATCGACGGCGTGGTGCAGGCGCGCGTGCACGTCTCCGTGCCCGAGCGCAACCCGCTGGCCGACAAGCCCTCGCCCGCCACCGCCTCCGTGTTCATCAAGCACCGCCCCGGCGTCGATCTGAGCCAGGAGACCGGCAAGATCAAGGCTCTGGTCGTCAACGCCATGGAAGGCCTGCCCTACGACAACGTCACCGTGGCCCTGTTCCCGGCCGAGCCGCTGCCCCCCGCCATGCCGCGCTCGGCGCTGGCCGTGGCCTGGGCCAACTACGGCACGCTCATCGCCACCGTGGCCGTGGCCGGCGTGCTCGCCCTGCTCGCCGCGCTGGGCCTGGCCTGGCGCCAGCGCAGCGCCCCTGCGGGCGGCGACGCGCCCGCCAGGTCTGCCACCACCGTGCCCGCCGCCCAGCCGAAGATTCGCCGCACCCCCTTGCGCGCCGTGGCCGGCGACACGCCCCGCGCCGCTGGCGACTGAGGCCCGCGACTGAGCACCGCCATGCCGCCCATCGTCCCCTCGCCCAACACCGCGCCCAACGC
>JAUNTQ010000084.1 GCA_030538605.1 Pseudomonadota bacterium | reverse complement strand
AGGGGACACTTCTATCTGGGGCTATGGGGACATTACGACTTGGGGCTCACACCCAACCGCTCCCCGCGGGGCGCCGCCTACAATCGTGGCGCCTTTTTGGCCCACCCACCCTGACCGCGCCACATGACCCAAGCCCCTCTCACCGAACAAATCACCGAGCGCGTGGACCGCTTGCTGGTGCGCCACGACGAGCTGCGCCGCACCAACGAGCTGCTGGCGCAGCAGGTGCAAAGCCTCACCCAGGAGCGCGACAACCTCAAAAGCCGCCTGATGGCCGCGCGCGCGCGGGTGGATGCGCTGATCGACCGCCTGCCCGCGACGCAGGTGGATGGCGCAGCGCCTGCCGCCGATGCCGGAGAGCGCCCATGAAGCAGGTCGAAGTGAAGATCATGGGCCAGGCCTATCTGCTGGGCGCGCCCGAAGGCGGCGAAGAGCGCCTGCAAGCCGCCGTGCAGCGCGTGGACGCGGCCATGTGCCGGATTCGCGATGCGGGCAAGATCAAGGCGCGCGACCGCATTGCCGTGCTGGCGGCGCTGAACATGGCTTTCGAGCTGGCCGAAGCGCCCGCCCTGCCGCAAGCGGCCAACGACCAGGCCCCGCCGCCCATCGACGCCGCCGGGCAAGCGGCGTTGCACGAATTGCTGGCGCGGCTCGACCAGGCCCTGGGCGACGACGGGCAACTGCTGTAGCGCAGGCCTTCCCGAAGCGCCCTGTCACACCTTCCGTCACCGACTTCGCCGCAGGCGAAGAAGTGTTGGCGGCAGCCGCGGATCCGGCTTGGCCAGGCCGCTGGCTGCGTCCCCCCGCGCAGCAGGGGGGAAGACGCCGAAGGCGGCACAGGGGGGTAAAATCCCACCCGTCTGCGGTGCGCGCCGGGCTTTATATTTCCTTGAACCAATGCTCATATGAGCCGGGGCCTGGAACATCGTCTGGTCGGCGTGAACGTCTCGCGTCAGATGATCCCAAGATCAGATTGACCTCGCCCACCTGAACCCCCGGTTCAGGATGACGGCCCGGTGGCATTCGCAGACACCTTATTCGGCGTTCCCCCCTGAGGCGCTGGCGCGCCTTCCCCCCTGTCGAGCGGGGGGACAGCGCCAGTGGCCGGTGCAAGCCCGGCCACGGCACTTTTCGCATGGCCTGCCCTGCGGCCGCTCGATGTCCTTGTTGCCTTTGTCACATCCTTTCTCCCCATGCCGATTGAACCGTTGTTGATTGTGGGCCTTGCCGCGCTGGGCCTGGCCACCGGCTTTCTGGCCGGGCTGCTGGGCATTGGCGGCGGGATGATCATGGTGCCCTTCATCTCGGCCATGCTGGCCGCGCGCGGGGTGGAAGGCGGGCTGGCCGTGAAGATGGCGATTGCCACGTCGATGGCGACCATCATCTTCACCTCCATCAGCAGCGTGCGCGCGCACCACAAGAAGGGCGCGGTGCGCTGGGACATTGCCCGGCGGCTGGCGCCGGGCATCGTGCTGGGCGCGCTGGTGGCCAGCCTGGGGGTGTTCGCAGTGCTCAAGGGCTGGGTGCTGGCGCTGGTGTTTGCGGGCTTTGTGGGCTTTTCGGCCACACAGATGTTTCTGGACAAGAAGCCCGCGCCCACGCGCCAGATGCCGGGCACGGGCGGGCAGTTGGCGGCCGGCGGGCTGATCGGCTTTCTGTCGGGGCTGGTGGGTGCCGGCGGCGGCTTCGTCAGCGTGCCTTTCATGACCTGGTGCAACGTGGCCATTCACAACGCGGTGGCCACCAGCGCGGCGCTGGGCTTTCCGATTGCGCTGGCCAACGTGGCGGGCTACATGGTGTCGGGCCAGGGCGTGCAGGGGCTGCCGGCGCATTCGCTGGGTTATGTGTGGCTGCCCGCGCTGCTGGTGATTGCCTCTTGCAGCGTGCTGATGGCACCGCTGGGCGCGCGGGCGGCGCATGCGCTGCCGGTCAAGCAGCTCAAGCGCGTGTTTGCCTGCGTGCTTTACGTGCTGGCGGCGTACATGCTCTACAAGGGTTTGAGCGCGATGCCGTGAGGCGGGTGGCGGCTTCGCAGGCTGGGTAGAGCGGCCGAGCGAAACCCAGCGTTCTTGCGAGCCGGTTTGCCGGGTTTCGCTGCGCTCTACCCATCCTACAAATAAGTGAGCTGCTTGCGTACGGTTTAAAACGTTTTCAGATACAAAACTATCTTAAAACGTTTTAAATCGTACGCAAGCAGCTCCTTTTTTATCAAAGCGGCAGCGCACACTGCACCGCCTGCGCGCCCAGCAGCTGCACGCAGACCTGCGGTGCCAGCGCAATCAAATAGCCGCGCCGCCCGCCGTTGAGGGCGATGAGGGGCAGCGCCAGCACCGTCTGTTCGATGAACACCGGCATCGCGCGGCGGGTGCCGAAGGGCGATGTGCCGCCCACCTGGTAGCCGCTGTGGCGCTGGGCCACTTCAGGCGTGCAGGGCTCGACCGACTTGGCGCCGATCTGCCGCGCGAGCTGCTTGGTGCTGACCTTGCGGTTGCCGTGCATGAGCACGATGAGCGGCCTGGCCTGCTGGTCTTGCATGACCAGGGTCTTGACCACGGCAAACGGGTCCAGCCCCAGCACGGCGGCGCTGTGCGTGGCGCCGCCGTGTTCCACGTAGTCATAGGCGTGCTCGGCAAAGGCCACGCCGTGCCGGCGCAGCAGCGCGGTGGCGGGGGTTTCGCTGACGTGCGCGGCCTTGGGCATGGCGACGTTCAGGCTGAGCCGTCAGATGCCGCTGCCTTCTTCCTCGGCGTCGGCTTGCAGCTCTTCGTCGCGCACTTTCACGGCGGCGCGCACGTCGAGCAGGATGGAGGTCAGCTCCAGCTTGCCCTTGCGCCCGGCGATGTCGGCCATCGTCACCAGGTCGCGGCCGAACTTCTCGCGCTGCTCGTGCGTGAGCATCTGCGTCATGCACAGGGTGATGACGGTCATGGCGTCGGCCAGGGCGTTGAGCGATGGCTTGTTCAGTTCGAGTTCACTGTGGCGGGCGGGCATGGGGCACCTTGTGATGAAAAACGATTCGGGGCGATGGCCGCATTCAGCAAGCCGGGTCGCGCGCGTCCTGGCGGATGGCGTCGATGGCGGCCAGCAGCTCGGGCGAGAGCTGGGTGCTCCAGGCGTCCAGGTCTTCATCGAGCTGCGCCAGCGTAGTCACGCCGATGATGGTGCTGGCCACGCGCCATGAGCGGTAGCAGAAGGCCAGCGCCATTTGCGTGGGGGTCAGGCCGTGCTCGCGCGCCAGCTGGTTGTAGCGCGCGGCGGCGGCAAGCGATGCCTCACGGCCCCAGCGCTGGTTTTTCATGCGCTCATACAGCGCCATGCGCCCGCGCGGGGCGTCGGGGCTGTGAATGCCGGTGGCGTCGTATTTGCCCGTCAGCAGGCCGAAGCCCAGCGGCGAATAGGCGAGCAGGCCGACGTTCAGGCGGTGGCAGGTTTCGTCCAGCGCGTTGTCGAACACGCGGCTGATGAGGCAATACACGTTCTGCGTGGTGGCCACGCGCGGCAGGCCGTGCGCCTCGGCCAGGCGCACGAACTCGTGCACGCCGTAGGGCGTTTCGTTGGACAGGCCGATGTGGCGCACCTTGCCCGCCTTGACCAACCCGGCCAGCGCATCCAGCTGCTCATGTATCGGCGTTTGCGAGCGCTCCTGTGCCGGGTCGTAATACATGCCGCCGAAGGCGGGCACGTGGCGCTCGGGCCAGTGGATCTGGTAGAGGTCGATCACGTCGGTCTGCAAGCGGCGCAAGCTGGCGTCGCAGCTGGCCACGATGTCGGCCGCCGTCATGCCCTGCCCCTTGCGCACCCACGGCATGCCGCGCGACGGCCCCGCCACCTTGGTGGCCAGCACCACCTTCTGGCGCATGCCGGGGCGCGCCTTGAACCAGTGGCCGATGATGGTTTCGGTGGCACCGTAGGTGGCCTCGGAGGGCGGCACGGCATACATCTCGGCGGTGTCGATGAAGTTCACGCCGCGCTCCACCGCGCGGTCGAGGATGGCGTGCGCATCGGCCTCGCCCACCTGCTCGCCAAACGTCATCGTGCCCAGGCAAATGTGCGTCACGCGCAAATCGCTGGTGCCCAGGGTCATCAGATCCATCATGTTCAAAAAACCGCTGCAAGTGACCAAACCCGGGAGTGTAGGCACTTCGCCGCCCGCGCCTGTCACCGGCGCTGTCACCGGTGCGATGTGCGGCCCCTGCAAGCGCGCGCAGCCTTGCCCTAACATTCCCGCCGATGTACACCCCCCAACGCCCCTCGCGCAGCGAACACCTGCCCATCCGCCTGCACCGCTACCACGTCCGCCAGTGGGGCAACGCCCGCTCTGCCCTGCCCCCGCTGGTGCTGGTGCACGGCTGGATGGACGTGGCCGCCAGCTACCAGTTCATGGTGGACGCCTTCTCGCCCGCCTTTCTGGCCGAGCGCCTCATCGTTGCCCCCGACTGGCGCGGCTTTGGCCATTCCAGCGGCCCCGCCTGCGACCACTACAGCTTCGCCGACTACCTGGGCGATCTGGAATGGCTGCTGCGCCACTACGCGGGCGACCGCCCCGTCGATCTGGTCGGCCACAGCATGGGCGGCAACATCGCCATGGTGTACGCCGGTGCACGCCCCGCGCGCATACGCAGGCTCGTCAACCTCGAAGGCTTCGGCATGCCCGCCACCCGCCCTGCGCAAGCGCCCGCGCGCTACGCCCGCTGGCTGGACGAAATCGACGCCCTGCACCGCGGCGAAAAAGCCCTCAAAACCTACGACAGCGCCCGCAGCGTGGCCGAGCGCCTGATGAAAACCAACCCCCGCCTGGCCCCCGACAAGGCCGACTGGCTGGCTGGCCAATGGGCCGAGCCGCGCCCTGCCACCGATGCCAACACCGATGGCACCCAGCGCTGGCACATCCTGGGCGACGCCGCCCACCGCATCGTCAACCCCCACCTGTATCGCACAGACGAAACCCAGGCCCTCTACGCCGCCATCACCGCCCCCACCCTCTTCGTGCAAGCGGGCGACGACAGCCTGGCCCTGTGGTGGAAAGGCCAGTTCACCCTGGACGAATTCCGCCAGCGCCTGCAAGCCGTGCCCCAGCTCCGATACGAAGTGCTGCCAGACTGCGGCCACATGCTCCACCACGACCAGCCCCAGGCGCTGGCCGCACTGGTTGAAAGCTTCTTGCAAGCAGCACCCTGAATGCGAAAAACCAGACAGCCGGACGCAAAGGACGCAAAGATTTCGCAGAGGACGCCAAACAATCCTGCATTCGCCATCGTTCGCAGCGCATCTTTCCGAATGGATTCAATGACGACAAGCTGTTGATGGCTATTGACTTTTTTGCGTCCTCTGCGGCACTTTTGCGTCCTCTGCGTCCGGCTGTTGAATGTTCTTCTACCGCCTGACTTATCAGCTTCACCATCCCCCCATGAACACCCCCGCCATCGCCTCGCGCCTGCCCCACGTCGGCACCACCATCTTCACCGTCATGTCGGCCCTGGCCGCCGAGCACCAGGCCGTCAACCTGGGCCAGGGCTTTCCCGACTTCGACTGCGACCTGCGGCTCACCGAAGGCGTCACCGCCGCCATGCAAGCCGGCCACAACCAATACCCGCCCATGACCGGCGTGCCCGCTCTGCGCGAAGCCGTTGCCGCCAAAACCGAAGCGCTGTATGGCCGCCGCTACGACCCCGCGAGCGAAATCACCGTCACCGCCGGTGCCACCCAGGCCCTGTTCACCGCCATCATGTGCTGCGCCGGCCCGGGCGACGAAGTCATCGTGCTCGAACCCTGCTACGACAGCTACGTCCCCGGCATCGAAATGGCCGGCGCCACCGCCGTGCGCGTGCCCCTCACCCCCGGCAGCTTCCGCCCCGACTTCGACAAGATCAGCGCCGCCCTCAGCCCCAAGACCCGCGCCATCCTCATCAACACCCCCCACAACCCCAGCGGCACCGCGTGGTCGCCCCAAGACATGCTGCGCCTGCAAGACCTGCTCGCCCCCACCAACGTCCTCGTCATCAGCGACGAGGTGTATGAGCACATGGTCTACGCCCCCCTGCGCCACGAAAGCGCCGCGCGCTTTCCCCGCCTGGCCGCCCGCAGCTTCATCATCAGCAGCTTCGGCAAAACCTTCCACGTCACCGGCTGGAAAGTCGGCACCGTCGCCGCCCCCGCCCCCCTCACCCACGAATTCCGCAAACTGCACCAGTTCAACGTCTTCACCGTCAACACCCCCATGCAGCACGGCCTGGCCGCCTACCTGCAAAACCCCGCGCCTTACCTGGAACTGCCCGCCTTCTACCAAGCCAAGCGCGATCTGTTCCGTGAGGGATTGGCCAAGACGAAATTCAAGCTGCTGCCCTGCGAAGGCACCTACTTCCAGTGCGTCAGCATCGAAAACCTGGCCGTGCCCGAACGCGATTTGCCTGAAGGCGAGTTCTGCCAATGGCTCACCCGCGAAATCGGCGTGGCCGCCATTCCGCTGTCGGCGTTCTATGGCGACGGGTTCGACCAGAAGGTGGTGCGGTTCTGTTTTGCCAAGAGGGATGAGACGCTGAAGCAGGCGTTGGAACGTTTGGCGCGCCTGTAGGCCGACAAGCAAACACCGTCGCGGGGCGTCAGCGCCCGGCCATGCTGTCGCGGCAAGCTTGGCATGAATTCCATATTTCCACTATTATCGAAATATGGAAGTATCAACCGCTGTCGCCGCCTTGGCGGCGCTCGCTCAGGAATCCCGCCTCGCGGTGTTCCGTCTGCTCGTGCAGGCCGGCCCCGCCGGCATGGCCGCTGGCACGATCAGCGCGGCCACGGGTATCCCGCCGTCGTCGCTGTCTTTTCACCTGAAGCAGTTGACGCATGCCGGCCTTGTCACCTCGCGGCAGGAAAGCCGCTTCGTGATCTATGAGGCGAACTTTGCGGCGGCCGCCGCCCTGGTGGCGTTTCTTACCGAAAACTGCTGCGCTGGACACGCTTTGAACTCGCCATGCGCACCGGATGGGTCCGAGGGTGCGGCATGAGACTTCGCCACCTGCCCGATCCCGATTTCCTGCCTGCGCTGGACAAATCCTTTGCCCTTCAGCGGCCCGCATCCGGCCTGGCACCCGACGCGCCGCCGGTGCGCATCCTGTTGCTGTACGGCTCCTTGCGCGCCCACTCTTTTTCGCGCTTTGCGACCGAAGAGGCTGCACGGCTGCTGCAGTTCTTCGGGGCACAAACGCGCATCTTCGATCCGTCCGACCTTCCGCTGCCCGATCAGATCCAGGGCGACAACCATCCGGCCGTCAAGGAGCTGCGCGCGCTGTCCGAATGGTCGGATGGGCAGGTCTGGTGCAGCCCCGAGCGCCATGGCCAGATCAGCAGCGTCATGAAGGCGCAGATTGACCACCTGCCGCTTGAAATGGCGGGCCTGCGGCCCACCCAGGGCCGCACCCTGGCGGTGATGCAGGTGTCTGGCGGCTCCCAGAGCTTCAATGCCGTGAACAGTCTGCGTCTGCTCGGCCGCTGGATGCGCATGATCACCATCCCCAACCAGTCGAGCGTCGCCAAGGCGTACCAGGAGTTCGACGCGGCGGGCCGCATGAAGCCGTCGCCGTATTACGAGCGCATCGTCGACGTGATGGAAGAACTGGTGCGCTTGACCGCGCTGCTCAGGCCGCACCGCGATGCCTTGACCCATCGCTATTCAGAGCGCAAGGCGGCGATGCATGCGATGGATCGAGCCAGCGATCTGTCGTCCATTGCCATCGCGCCGCAGCCGGTGCCCGCACGCGAAACGCGTTGACCGAGGAGCGCGGACGCGGTGACAGCAGCTGCCCGCTTCACGGCAAAAAGTCGTTCAAGTCGATCACCTTGATGCCCTTGAGCTTCTTGGCGATGCCCTTGTCGCCCGTGATGACGAAGCCGCAGTGGTGGTGAATGGCGGTGGCGGCGTGGATGGCGTCGACCATTCGCAGGTTTTGCGTGGCGCGGATTTGCGCGGCAAGCTCCAGCACCGGGCGGTGGTGCGGCAGCAGCTGCACGAAGCCATCGTCGAACAAGCCCTGGATGTTTCTGACCTGGATCGGGTCGTTGTCCCGCAGCGGCTTGACGAGCAACTCGGTCAGGCACAGCTCGCCCGAATACGCCTTGAAAACGCCGTCGTCCACGGCCTGAAACAAGGCCACGCACACGTCGAAATAGCCCGGCGTCTGGTTGAGGAAGTAGATGATCGGGTTGGTGTCGAAATAGACGTTTTGCCCCGACAGCCTGGGCAGCAGCGCCTTCATCTGTCCCACGAGGCGCGCTCTTTGTGCAGATAGGCGTGAACTTCGTCGGCGTTGCGGCCATGCAGGCCCTTGGCAATGCCCGCGTAGTCCATCAATGACTTGCGCTGCGGCCTTGCCGCGTTGGCCGTGGTGAGGGTGATGACGCCGTTGCTGTGCTCGACCAGCAGCACGTCGTTGGGCTGAATGTCGGCGGCGCGCACGATGGCCATGGGCAGGGTGATCTGGTGCTTTTCGCGCACGGTGACTTGGGGCATGGCCGTTTCGCTTTCTCTTGAAGTTGGAATTTTCGAGATTTTCCAACATTTTTACTGATGCCATGGCAAGCTGGCCCCTGCCACCACGCCATCGACAGCTATGGCGCGTTCAGCTATAGCAGCGCATGACCTCCCGGCACCAGCCAAAAGGCCGCAGCAGACATGTTCCGCATGGCGCGCATCAGGGCTTGTCGTCAGGCGCTGGCTCCCGCCCACCAGCACGGTTCAACACAGCGAGCGCTGCCGTCAAATCACCCTGCGCCGCGCGCTGCGCAAAATAGTCCGCCGTCTTCAACGCAGCCAGCTTTTCAGCCACGGCGCTGACGATGAACTGGTTCAGCGTGCTGCCGTCCTCGCGCGCGGCTTGTTCGGCACCGGTCTTGAGCGAGCGGGGCAGGCGCAGGGCGTAGTTGCTTGGGGTTCCCATGTCAATCTCCTTGAAGGGCTTGCCGGGGCGACAGCACGCAAACGCCAAAGTGCCCGGCTTGCGGCAAAAAATCGCGCTGGTTGAAGGTGACGATGCCGACCGCTTGCCCCAGGCGCTGCGCGTTGACGGCCAGCTCCAGCACCATGTCGTCATCGGCGTCGCGCAGTTGCGGGCGCCACAGGTAGTGGATGTCCACCGGATGCAGAACGCCAGCCAACACGTCCAGCACATTGGTTACGTCAGATGCGCAAAGCTCTGCGGCGACCAACTGCTCAGACCGCAGCAGCACGGCCTCGTACTCCATGAACAATGGCACGCTGCATGCCACCGGCACGTGTCCAAGCACCACTCGGCGCAACAGTTCAGCCGATAAACCGGCCGGGCTGCGCAGCGCTGCGACGAGGACGTTGGTGTCGAGGACGAATCGCATATCGCCAGCAATATATTCCTGTCCGCAGATCAGCGCAAATCAGGGCAGACCCACGCGATACACCCCCACCTTCAACCCCCGACCCTCCTCCACATCCGCAAACACCGCCGGGTTGGGCACACGCTCCACAAATTCCACGTCCGGCGCATGCGCGCGCACCTGATCGTTCAACCATTCCATCGACAGCTCCGGCGCGTTCAGGCACAGCAGCGCGTGGCCGCCGGGTGCCAGCAGGGTGGGCAGGCGGCGCAGCAGGCGGGGGTAGTCCTTGGTGGCGATGAAGCTGCCTTTTTGATAGCTGGGCGGGTCGGCTATCACCAGGTCATACGGACCGCCGCGCGTGAGCTTTCCCCACGAGTTGAAGAGGTCGTGCGCCAGAAAGCTGGCGTTGGCCGCGAAGCCGTTGAGGTGGTGGTTTTGCTGGCCGGTGGCGAGGGCGGCGCGGGCCATGTCGAGGTTGGTGACGTGCGCGGCGCCGCCCTGGCACGCGGCGATGGAGAAGGCGCAGGTGTAGGCGAAAAGGTTGAGCACTTTCGCGCCGCGCCCTTCGCGTTGCAGGAAATCGGCTGCAAAGTCGCGCACCCAGCGGCGGCCTTGGGCCATGTCGAGAAAGAGGCCGTGGTTCTGGCCGCGCAGCACGTGCACGAGGTAGCGCGCGCCGCCTTCGGTGACGGTGTGCGGCTCGGGCACGTGGCCGGCCATCAGGCGCGTGTCGCTGCGCGCTTCGCGCCGCAGGTCTTGCCCGCGCTGCTGAAAGACCCAGTTGAGCGCCTGCCCGGGCGGCGCGATGTGCGACCAGCGTGCTTGCAGTGCCGCGCCGATGGCGGCGAGCTGCGCGTCGGTGGCGGGGGCGAAGCTGGTGAGGACGAAGACGGGCGGATACGCGTCGAGCGTCCATTGCTCGCAGCCGGGGTGCAGGCCGCCGCGCCCGTGGAAGAGGCGGCAGGCGTCGCCGGGCAGGGGCATGGCGGCGATGGTGTCGAGCAGGGCTGGCATGGCGGGGGGGGTGCTGCGACACCGGGATTCCAAGAAAAAATGAGCTGCTTGCGTACGTTTTAAAAAGATTTCAGATATAAAATTATCCAAAAATGTTTTAAAACGTACGCAAGCAGCTATCAAATGATTCTTCCCCTCACGACGGCGCGCTGCCCGCTTTCTCTGCGCGCCCGGCTTTCCAGCCGCCATAGATGGCGATGAGGCCGGGCACGAGGATGAGCGCCCAGATGATCTTGCTCAGGTTGGCCTGCACCCACGCCATGTTGCCGAAGACGTAGCCTGCGGTGACGATGCCCATCACCCAGATGAAGGCGCCGGTGACGTTGAAGAAGGTGAATTTGCTGCGCGTCATCTCGGCCACGCCCGCCACGAAGGGCACGAAGGTGCGCACGAAGGGCATGAAGCGCGCGAGGATGACGGTGACGCCGCCATAACGCTCGTAGAACGCGTGGGCCTTGTCGAACGCGCGGCGGTTGAAAAAGCGCGAGTCTTCCCACTGGAACACCTTGGGGCCGAAGAAGCGGCCGATGCTGTAGTTCATCTGGTCGCCCGCAATCGCCGCCACCAGCAGCACCACGCAGGCCAGCGGGTAGCTCATCAGCCCCGCACCGGCCATCGCGCCCACCACGAAGAGCAGCGAGTCGCCCGGCAAGAAGGGCATGACGACCACGCCCGTTTCGACGAAGACGATCAAGAACAGCAGCGCATACACCCACGGCCCGTATTGCGCGACGAAGGCGCCGAGGTATTTGTCCACGTGCAGGATGAAATCTGCCAGTTGCATCAGTAAGTCCATGGGGCGCGAGTATGCCTGCGCGGGTGTGGCGCAACCCTAGAATCCGCGCGTGAACGCCCCCCTGCCCTCATCGCCTCCGGCCCTGCTGTCGCGCCGCCCCATCCGCGAGCTGCCCGACGAACTCATCAGCCAGATCGCCGCAGGAGAGGTGGTCGAGCGCCCCGCCTCCGTGGTGCGCGAGCTGCTCGACAACGCGCTTGACGCGGGCGCTGCCGCCATCACCGTGCGCCTGGCCGCCGGCGGGGTGCGGCTGATCAGCGTGGAAGACGATGGCGCGGGCATTGCCGCCAGCGAGATGGCCACCGCCCTCAAGCGCCACGCCACCAGCAAGATCGCCAGCCTGGCCGATCTGGAGGCCGTGGGCACGATGGGCTTTCGCGGCGAAGCGCTGGCGGCCATCGCCTCGATTGCCGAGCTCACCCTGCTCTCGCGCACGGCTGACGCGCCCAGCGCCTGGCTGCTCGACGCCCGCACCGGCGAGCTGACCCCCGCCGCGCGCGCGCAGGGCACCACGGTTCAGGTGAAAGAGCTGTTCTTCAGCGTGCCCGCGCGGCGCAAGTTCCTGAAAACCGACGCCACCGAGCTGGCCCACTGCATCGAAGCCGTGCGTCGCCAGGCGCTGGCGCGGCCCGATGTGGCCTTTGCCATCTGGCACGACGGCAAGCTCATCGAGCAGTGGCGCAGCCACCCCGGCAGCGCCGCGCACGCGCAGCGCCTGGCCGATGTGCTGGGCGACGACTTTCTGGCGCAGTCCGTGCCCGTCGACCACCGCGCGGGCGCGGTGCACATCGTTGGCCGCGCCGGCCTGCCCGACGTGGCCCGCTCGCGCGCCGACCAGCAGTTTGCCTACGTCAATGGCCGCTTCGTGCGCGACAAGGTCATCGCCCACGCCGCCCGCGCCGCCTATGAAGACGTGCTGCACGGCCACCGCCAGCCCGTGTATGTGCTGCACATCGGCGTGGAGCCCGCGCGCGTGGACGTGAACGTGCACCCCACCAAGATCGAAGTGCGCTTTCGCGACAGCCGCGAAGTGCACCAGGCCGTGCGCCACGCACTGGAAGACTCGCTGGCCGCCTCTCGCGCAGGGCAGGCAGGCCAGGCCGATGCGCTGCCCGCGCCCGCCGCCGTTCATTCATATGCCGCCCCACCCCCGCCCTTGCAGCAGCAGCCCCCCCTGCGTTTCGGCCCCGTCACCTATGCCCCACCGGCATCGCCCCAGCACGCCGTCGAAGAACTGCGCGCGCTGTGGCAGCCGGGCAGCGCGCCCCACCACGAAGCCCCCGCCGAACCATCCGAGCCGCCTGCCGACTGGCCCCTGGGCCGCGCCGTGGCGCAGTTGCACGGCGTCTACATCCTGGCCGAAAACCGCGCCGGCATGGTCATCGTGGACATGCATGCGGCACACGAGCGCATCGTCTACGAACGCCTCAAGCAGCAACTCGGCAGCGCGCACATTGCCAGCCAGCCCTTGCTCATCCCCGCCACCTTTGCCGCCACCCCGGCCGAAGTCGCCACCGCCGAAAGCGGTGCCGACGTGCTCGCGCAACTGGGCATGGACATCACCGCCTTCTCCCCCAGAACCCTGGCCGTGCGCGCCGTGCCCACTGCTCTTGCGCACGGCGACGCGGTGGAGCTGGCCCGCAGCGTGCTGGCCGAGCTGGCCCAGCACGACGCCAGCACCGTCATCCAGCGCGCCCAGCACGAGCTGCTCGCCAGCATGGCCTGCCACGGCGCCGTGCGCGCCAACCGCCGCCTCACCCCCGAAGAAATGAACGCCCTGCTGCGCCAGATGGAAGCCACCGACCGCGCCGACCAGTGCAACCACGGCCGCCCCACCTGGCGACAACTCGGCATGAAAGAGCTGGACGCGCTGTTTCTGCGGGGGCGCTGATCGGCAAGA
>JAUNTQ010000231.1 GCA_030538605.1 Pseudomonadota bacterium | reverse complement strand
CTGCGCTCTCGCTTGATTGAAATCGTTTCGGTCATGTCTTTCCGTTCCTGGAGGAAGCTGGGGCCCTATCTCGGTGTGTGGATTGATTGGACCAGGACAGTGCACACGCAAGCCTTTACAGATAACCGTAGGGTGGGTGCTTGACACCCACGCGGTGGATACGCTCCGCAGCGTTCACATGGGTGCCAGTGGCATTGGCGGAATCCCTTCGGGGTTACACCCGACGGCTGTTCACCCACGCGCCAGGCGCTTATGCCGTATCGGCATATATCAAAAACTAAGTATTGGTTTGTTTTCGCATAAGGCACGGCTACAGTCCGCGCTGTTTTGATGTGACCCAGCGATGTACCAATACACCGATTTCGACCGCCAGTTCGTCGCCTTGCGCGCCCAGCAGTTTCGCGACCAGCTCGAACGCTGGCAGCGCGGCGAGCTGAGCGACGAGCAGTTTCTGCCCCTGCGCCTGCAAAACGGCTGGTACGTGCAGCGCTACGCGCCCATGCTGCGCGTGGCCGTGCCTTATGGCGACATCAGCGCCGGGCAGCTGCGCGTGCTGGCGCGCATTGCGCGCGAGTTCGACCAGCCCGCGCCCGCGCTGCTGCAAGGCGCGCAGCAAACGCAAGACGAGCTGCAAGCCTCGCAACCGGGCCTCACCCTCAGCGCGCCGCCGCTGCGTTACGGCTACGGCCACTTCACCACGCGCACCAACGTGCAGTTCAACTGGATTGGCCTGTCCCAAGCGGCGGACGTGATGGACCTGCTGGCCAGCGTGGGCATGCACGGCATCCAGACCAGCGGCAACGCCATTCGCAACATCACCTGCGAGGCGCTGGCAGGCATTGCGCCCGACGAGATCGTGGACACGCGCCCGTTTGCCGAAATCCTGCGCCAGTGGAGCACGCTGCACCCCGAGTTCGCCTTCTTGCCGCGCAAGTTCAAGATCGCCTTCAACGGCGCGGTGGAAGACCGCGCCGCCACCGGCTGGTACGACGTGGGCCTGCAAGCGGTGAAGAACGGCGCTGGCGACATCGGCTTTGCCGTGCAGGTGGGCGGCGGCATGGGGCGCACGCCCATCATCGGCACCGAGGTGCGCGCGTTCTTGCCGTGGAGCCAGTTGCTCAACTACCTCGAAGCCGTGGTGCGCGTCTACAACCGCTACGGGCGGCGCGACAACAAGTACAAGGCGCGCATCAAGATCCTCGTCAAGGCCGAGGGCCAGGCGTTCATCGACGCGGTGGAGACCGAATACCAGGCCATCGTGGCGCAAGACGGCGCGCCGCACACCATCACCCAAGCGGAGCTTGAGCGCGTGGCCGCCAGCTTCGTCACCCCCCCGCTGCGCCGCGCCAACCGCCCGAGCGAAGTCAGCATCACCGCCAAGCCCTACCAGCGCTGGCTGGCGCAGAACGTGCGCGCGCACCGGCTGCCGGAGCTGTCCATCGTCACCCTCTCCTTCAAGCGCCCCGGCTGGGCACCGGGCGATGCCGACGCGGACACGCTGGATGCCCTGGCCACGCTGGCCGAGCAGTTCAGCGCCGGCGAAGCGCGTCTGACGCACGAGCAGAACCTGCTGCTGCCCTGGGTGCACGCCAGCGACCTGCCCGCGCTGTACGAAGCCGCGCAGCGCCTGGGCCTGGTGCAGCCCAACATTGGCCTCTTGACCGACATGATCGCCTGCCCCG
>JAUNTQ010000230.1 GCA_030538605.1 Pseudomonadota bacterium | reverse complement strand
GGCAGCATCTCGTCGGTGCTGAAGATGTGGCGAATGCGGTCGGCCAGCCCCAGGCGTTTGAGGCCCGCCGCCGCCAGCACGATGCCTGCATAATGGCCTTCGTCCAGCTTGCGCAGGCGGGTGTCCAGGTTGCCGCGCAGCGGCTCGATGCGCACGTCGTCGCGCTTCATTTTCGAGAGCATGGCGCGCAGCAGAACCGTGCGCCGCAGGCTGGATGTGCCGATGACCGCACCCGGCGGCAGATCGGCCGGCGTGGCGCAGGCGGGCGACACCCAGGCGTCGCGCGGGTCTTCGCGCGCCATCACACAGGCCAGCGCAAAGCCTGCGGGCAGCGCCATCGGCACGTCCTTGAGCGAGTGCACGGCGATGTCGGCGCTGCCGTCTTCCAGCGCGGTTTCCAGCTCTTTGACGAACAGGCCCTTGCCGCCGACCTTGGACAGCGTGCGGTCCAGGATCTGGTCGCCGCGCGTGGTCATGCCCAGCAGGGTGACGGCGTGGCCGCGCTGCGCCAGCAGCGCCTTGACGTGCTCGGCCTGCCACAGGGCCAGGCGGCTTTCGCGGGTGGCGATGGTGATGTTCAGGGACACGGACATGGACGGTGAGCGGGCTGGGGCGGCAAAACAGGCGATGTTACGCGCGTAACCCTGCCTGCACCGCCGTCAGCCCCTGTAGGGCGGACACTTGTGCCCGCGTTTCACCCTCTGTTGTCCGCAGCGCGCGGGCATGAATGCCCGCCCTACGGCTCTACAGCGGCCACCCATGTGCGATGGGGATGAACCGTATTCGCAGGGTGGAACCCCGAAGGGATTCCACCATCGCCGGTGCGCCCTTTGGCCGCAGCGTGTCGGAATCGCTTCGCGGTTCCGACCTACGGGGTCACTCGCCATTCCCGCGCAGGCAGGAATCCAGCGTCTGCGCCAGCGCCACGGCTAGATTCCCGCCTGCGCGGGAATGACGGGGACGGGGGGATGACGAAAGGTGTTCAAGCCCTTGTAGGGCGGGCACTTGTGCCTGCGTTTCGCCCTCTGTAGCTCGCAGCGCGCGGGCATTCATGCCCGCCCTACTCCCCCAGCGCCTCGCGCACGGCGGCGACCTGGCGGCGCGAGACCATGAGCGGCTCGTCGATGCCGGCCAGGCGCACGGCCCAGCCTTCGCCTTCCACCGGATCGCGGTGGCGCACGAGGGCGCGGATGGCGTTGCGGGCCACCAGTGCGTTGCGGTGGATGCGCAGGAAGCGGCCGGGGTATTTGTCTTCTAGCTGGCTCAGGCTGCCGTCCAGCACGTGGCTGGCGGCTGCGGTGCGCACGGTGACGTATTTCAGCTCGGCTTTCAGGTACAGCACCTCAGGCAAGGGCACGCGCAGCGTGCGGCCACGCTCGGCGATCAGCAGCCATTCAGTAGACGAATCGGCGTTTTGCGATTGACTGGTCTGCGCAAGACGCTCTACTTTTTGAAGTGCCGTTTGCAGGCGCTCCAGCCGCACGGGCTTGGTGAGGTAATCGACCGCTTCCAGCTCGAAGGCGTGCACGGCGTGTTCGGCATGGGCGGTGACGAAGACCACCAACGGCGGCGCAGGCGCTTCGCGCAGGGCGGCGGCCAGCTTCAGGCCGTCGGCGCCGGGCATGTGGATGTCGAGCAGGGCCACGTCAAAGCGCTGGCGCTGCGCCAGGGCCACGGCCTGGGCGGCGTCGCCGGCCTCGGCGGCGGCC